>JBIIGE010000011.1:0-36288 GCA_044236555.1 Aquirufa sp. | reverse complement strand
TTCCTCGATTTAAGACCTGTTTGACATGCATTTTATGTGTTTTAAATAAATTCGGGAAGTTCTGCCAACCTCTCTCTGAATAAAAAACTGCGTTTGTCGAACGGGAGTGCAAAGGTAGGAAAAAAAAATAATACAAACAAGAGGGTGGGTAAAAATATTTTGGAAATCAGGGAATTAGTACACAGTGGTCAGTGGTTAGTGGACAGTGGTCAGTAGTCTGAATTAAGTATTTAATAAAAGATGAATTGTAAATGATCCTCTGAACTAACGACTGACCACTAACCACTGTCCACTGTCCACTGACCACTGACGACTGACGACTGACGACTGACCACTGACGACTGACGACTGACGACTGACTACCGGATACTGACTACTGATTACCGTCTACCGTGTACCGACTTACTTCTCTATCACAAACTGATCCCGCACCTGCCCATCTGCGGCCACCCATTTAGCATCAAACTTCGATTTAGATACATCAATAATCATCGATCCGCCTACTTCTGTATTGACGTAAACCGCTGATTTCAGCGGAAAACCAGGCATTCTTCCGCCTAATCTACTTCCTGAACCATTGACCACATAAATTACCCCTTGGCCTTTTTTACCTACCACATACTGATTAGGGGCCTTTTCTGTGGCAACTACTTGTGTGGCTTCATCGAATGTATCATTTATGCCAAAATGCCCGCGCAAAGGTTTCGTCCGCTCATACACGTGACTGTGTCCCGCCAGCACTAAATCAACATTGTATTTTTCAAAAAGGGGATTTACCTTTTCCCGCATGTTTTTCATATCAGCCTCCGTATCTGAGTTGTGCGAACCTTTAGAATAGGGTGGCTTATGGAAATAGACGATTGTGAAGGGGAGGCGATTTGCGGCTAGGTCTTTGGCCAACCAATCATATTGATCTCCTTTCCCATCCATTACCTGGTTTCCTGCTGCATCGCGTATCTCTGTATCAATTGAAATCAAGTGCAAAGAGCCGTAATCAACTGAGTAATACGATTCAGAATTAGAGGGTATGCCACCAGCCTCACCTTGTGTGGGCATGGAAAATATTTTGAAATAGGGCGGAACGGATGCATCGTGTTTTCCCGCGTAATCGTGATTCCCGGGAGATGGATATAAGGCCAAATTAGGGAAAAAGTCCTTTTGGTACACATCGAACACATGTTGTTGGTATTCCTCCTCCTTGCCATTATTATAGGCATTGTCGCCTAACCAAATCCAGGCATCGATCGGCTTATCCACCGTGTAATTCTTAATGGCGTTTATCACCGCTTTTTGATTAGGTGAAACATAGCCAAAATCCCCTAGTGCCCAAATGCGCACCGACTTAGGATCCCCTGCCTTTGGTTTAGTATGAAAACTTCCCTGATGATTTGGCGATATACTATAAGTATAGGATTTAGTAGGCTTCAGTCCTGACACCTTAACTATATGATCAATCACGCGATTCGTATCTGCTATGACGCGGGACTTCTTAGCCCCTTTTGTTACCAAAGTTACTTGGCTGGATTGAGGCGATGCCGTACGCCATTGAATCAAAACGGATTCAGAGGTCATTGATTGCAAATAAGGTCCGCGAACGATCTGATCGTTTTGGCTGAAGCCAGAAAAAGATAGGAGAAGGAAGAGGATTTTTTTCATGGCGTTAAATTAATGGTAAATGGTGAATGGTGCATGTTAAATGATTATAAAATGTTGAATAGCTAGAATAAAGGAGAGAAGAGATAATAGAGTAGAGAGTAAAGAGTATAGATGGTAAATGGTGAATGGTAAATGATGAATGGACATCGGACTCATTCCCTACGGACTCATTCCCTTCGGACTATCTATACTCTCCTTCGGGAAATTGTATTTTTCTCATATTACCCCTCGAAAAACGAATAATTGTTTGTATTTTTGGGCTTTAGTTGCTGAAAATCAGGCAGTTTTTATTTATTTCCCAAGAAAAAAAAGTACTATGTCAAGTTTATCCAATCAAGCAGGAGTGTTGCACGGAGATGCGGTTCAAGAGTTATTTGAGATCGCAAAGAAAAATCAATTCGCTTTACCAGCAGTTAACGTAACAGGTACTGATACGGTTAATGCAGTTTTGGAAGCAGCGAAAGCGGTGAACTCCCCTGTTATTATTCAATTCTCGAACGGTGGTGGTATATTCTACGCTGGAAAGTCTCTTTCTAACGAGAATCAAGCAGCGGCAATCGCTGGTTCTATCTCTGGTGCTTACCATGTTCACCAAATGGCGAAAGCATATGGTGTTCAAGTTGTATTGCACACTGACCACTGCGCGAAAAAATTATTGCCTTGGATCGACGGCTTATTAGATGCTGGTGAGAAATTCTTCGCTGAGACTGGACAACCTTTGTTCTCTTCTCACATGATTGATTTGTCGGAGGAGCCTTTGGAAGAAAACTTAGAAATCTGCGCTAAATACTTAGAGCGTATGTCTAAAATGGGCATGACGTTAGAAATCGAATTAGGGGTTACAGGTGGTGAAGAAGATGGCGTGGATAACTCTGACGTAGATTCATCTAAATTATATACACAACCGGAAGAGGTGGCTTATGCTTATGAAGTATTGTCCAAAATCTCTCACCGTTTCACGATCGCTGCGGCATTCGGTAACGTACACGGAGTTTACAAGCCAGGTAACGTGAAGTTACAACCGGTGATTTTGAAGAACTCACAAGAGTTTATTAAGGCCAAATACAATTTGACTCCTGAGAAACCAATCAACTTCGTATTCCACGGTGGTTCTGGTTCATCTCGCGAGGAAATCCGTGAGGCAATCTCTTATGGTGCGATCAAAATGAACATTGATACAGATACACAATGGGCATTCTGGGAAGGCGTTTTAGACTTCTACAAGAAGAACGAAGCGTATTTACAAGGTCAAATCGGTAACCCAACGGGTGACGATTCTCCGAACAAGAAATATTACGATCCACGTGTTTGGTTGCGTAAGGGCGAAGAGACTTTGGTAGCTCGTTTAAAAACAGCTTTCGAAGACTTGAATGCGACGAACGCGAATCAGTATCTTTAGTCGTAGCGCGACTATACAGTAGTCAGTGGTCAGTCGACAGTTGACAGTAGTCAGTGGTCAGTAAAAAGCCGGAACAATGTTCCGGCTTTTTTAGTTTAGAGAGTTTAGAACATAGAGAAGAGAGTATAGATAATAGAGAATAAATAATTAATCCCGAACTTTACGACTGACAACTGCCCACTGCCCACTGTCTACTGACAACTGACAACTGAACATGAAAACCGAACTACACCCTGCCTCCTCCCGCGGAACAGCCGATCACGGCTGGTTGAAGACCGCTTTTAGTTTTAGTTTTGCTGGCTATTATAATCCGGCGAGAATCCATTTTGGTGCGTTGCGCGTGCTGAATGATGACTATATAGCTGCTGGGATGGGTTTTGGCAAACATCCGCATGATAACATGGAGATTGTGACCATTCCGATGAAGGGTGCGGTGGCGCATGAGGATTCGATGGGAACGAATGGGATTATTAATGCGGGGGATGTGCAGATTATGTCTGCAGGGTCTGGGATTTATCACTCAGAGTTTAATGCGAGTAAGGCAGAGGCTTTAGAGCTGTTCCAAATCTGGGTCATGCCTAAGCTGAAAAATATTACTCCGCGCTATGATCAGCGTACCTATAATCCAGCGGATTTTAAGGGCCAATGGAAGACGGTGGTTTCGCCACTAGGAACGGACATCGATTCCCTGCAAGTTAATCAGGATACTTATTTTAATATTACGGAACTAAATGCGGGGGAATCTTTGAGCTATGCGCTACATGGAGCACAGCAAGGGGCATTCGTATTCGTCATAGAAGGAGGCATTGAGGTGGCTGGGGAGAAATTAGGACGCAGAGATGCGATCGGGATTTCACAGACGGACAGCATTGAGGTGCAGGCAGCGACAGCATATACGAAGGTGTTGTTGATTGAGGTACCTATGGTTTGGTAAATTTAACAATAGAGTAATATTCTCGTAATGAGGGGGTAAAATGAGTGGCCTATTTTTGGTAAACCAAATAGGCAAACATGGGCCGTCTTTCACAACCCACCTACAAAACAATCGTTATCTCTGACTTGCATTTAGGTAGCAAGGGAGCTAAAGCAGCCGAGGTAAACGAATTTTTACGCGCACATTCGTGCCACCAACTCATCTTAAACGGAGACATCATCGATGGCTGGCAGCTGAAAAAAGGCGGCAGCTGGAAGAAGAAGCACACGGGTTTTTTCCGTTGTGTATTAAAGATGATGGACAAGTGGGATACCGAGGTAATTTATTTGCGCGGGAATCACGATGATTTCTTGGAGCAAGTACTGCCATTGAAAATCGGGAAGCAGTTTTCGATACGACAGGATTATATGTTGAAGAGTTTTGGCAAGAAATACTTCATCACACACGGCGATATTTTTGATAGTATTACGAGCCAAATGAAATGGCTAGCCTATTTAGGTGATATCGGCTACACGTTCTTGTTGTGGTTGAATAAATGGTATAATCAATACCGCAGCTGGCAGGGGAAGCCTTATTATTCTCTATCTCAGGTGATTAAGCAAAAAGTGAAGGCGGCGGTGAACTTTATCTCGGATTTTGAGGAGAAGTTAGCGGAGTTAGCGAAGGCCAAAGGCGCGGATGGCATCATCTGTGGCCATATCCACAAGGCAGAGATCAAAATGATCGATGGAATTGCCTACATGAACTCAGGGGATTGGGTGGAATCATTAACGGCTTTAGTGGAAACACACAAAGGGGAATGGCAAATCATCGAATTCCCGAACTACGATTTAAAAGCAGAGTTAACCGAAATTTTAGGCGAGGCAATCGCTATAAAAGCCGCATAAGATGGGAAAATTCATTTTTACTGTACAAGGAGAAGGTCGTGGGCATTTAACCCAAGCGATCTCCTTTACACAAATCGCACGCGAGGCGGGTCACGAAGTGATTGGCTATGCTGTAGGTTCATTTCAAGGACGCAAGATTCCCTCTTTTTTTCTGGATTTCATCGGTGAGACGCCGCTTTTACAATACAATAGTCCGTCGATTATTTTTGGCAATGGCAAATCAGTGCAATTAGCTAAAACAGCGATGCAGGCGGTGACTAATTTCAAGACGTTTTGGAAGAGTGCCACCCAATTAGAGGAATTTATAAACGAGTTACAACCCGATGGAATCGTGAATTTTTACGAATCTATCACAGGTTTATATAAGTTAAAATCAGGATCTAAAATCCCGACGATGTCCGTAGGTCATCAATATTTGTTACTAAATAAGAACTTTGAGAGCATCGCGGATAAGAAGATCGACCGTATCCTTTTAAATATGAATACGTTGATCACGTCAATCGGTTCTAAGAAGTTATTGGGCTTATCCTTCCGCCCGATTGATAATGACGATAAGATACAGGTAGTTCCTCCGCTCTTGCGTCAGCAAGTAAAAAGCATCGTTCCTAAAGCCGGCGAGCGTTGGTTAGCCTATTTAACGCACTTCCGTTTATCAGAGGATATTATGGCTTGGTCGAATGCAAATCCAGACGTACAATTGGATTGTTTTTGGGATAATCCAGCACGCAGAGAGACCTACCATTATTCGGATTCATTGACTTTTCACCCGATTGATGCAGATAATTATCTGTCCAAAATGACGGAATGCGCTGGCCTAATCTCAACCGCCGGGTTTGAATCTGTAGCCGAGGCGATGTATTTAGGAAAGCCGGCGATGATGGTTCCGGTGCCTAATCACATCGAACAAATGATTAATGCATTCGATGGAGAAATGTCTGGAGCGGGAATAGGCGCGTCATCTTTTGACCTAAGCATCTTCAAAAAATATTTGCCGTCTCACGTTTCCGTGAAAGACCAATACCAGGAATGGGTGGCTAAATCTCAAAATTTAATGGCTGGCCACTTGTCTGATCTAATTGCTCAGCCAGTGTATGTGGCAAATTTCCGCGAGAATCAGGGAACTGGTTTGTCTGGTATGTTAGGCCGACGCAGATTTCGCTGGTCGAGATAAAAATGGCCGACTTCAAAGTCGGCCATCTGCAAGATCTAAAAATTCACCTGTGCTTGGAGGCGAACCATGCTACCTGATTGCAAATTTTCCTGCTGTCTAAAATCTTCGGCCCGGCGAGTAGACATAGTGTACATGGCTACTAATTCAAAATTCTTGTTTGGCTGCCATTCTACCCCTATTTCTGTTTCATTCACACGGTAGCTTCTTGCATCTAACTCGTGTTTTTTACCGCCTTCATAATGTTGTACGCGCACAAAAGGGATCATGATTTGCTTCTTGAAATCGATCTTGTAGGATGCGGTAATATATCCACCAGATAATCTCTTATTTTCAATTGCATCCGTAGCTTTATTGAACTCTGGGCCAGTTCCTACATTGTATTCTGCTAAAATACCAAAAGGTTTTGGATACAAAACAAAAGTAGCTGCGTAACGTTCATCTAGGTAGGCTCTATTGGCATTTGTCTTAACTCCTGCACTTAATTGATCCGAAGCCATTACCCATTCACCCGAATAACCTTGAATCCCAGCCTCTATAATTTGATTTTTGATTTCAATCGGATAACTTAATCGTGCTGCGATGTGAGGAGAATCATTTAACTCCGGCTTGTTTGCTGTTTGGCCATTGAAAGCCCCTAAACCAAAAACACCATAATCCCCAGATCCCTTTAATCCATCAGCGACTAATGAAGCATATAATTTGCGCACTGAGGCTGGAGCCCAATACAAGAAAACTCCTAAATCACGCTCATTGGATAAGGCACTATTTAAGGCATCATTACGATCTAAGGGAAGGCGGTTTTGAGAGGATTGCAGGTTTTCAAATCCAAAAGGGATTTTACTTTGCCCTACTCTAATCCTAAATTCGTTTTTGGCATCCAATCCTAAATCAAAATAAGCATCTCTTAATTGCCCAAAATGAAGTGAGGTTGAAGAAGCACTGCTGGCAAAATCAGGCTGAATATATAAATAGACACGTTCATTAATTTGTCCGCTGAAAATGATACGCATTCGGCGAATAAAAAATCCCCCATTATCACCAATACTACGATCGCCTTGTTCTGATTTTAAATTTGGATTAGTTTCAAATAAGCGGTTGTAACGAACTTGGGCATAGCCACGAATAGAGAAGGAGTCGTACCACTTTTTAGCGGCTGGAGCGGTCTGAGCCTGAGCAAAAAATAGGCAAAGGCAAGCCAGAACCCCTGTTAGGAGAAGATTTTTTTTCATGATATATTGGTGTTGTTATAAAATAGAGGAGAGTTCTAATAGAACTCCCCTAAAATTGAATTATCCTGCTATCCAACGGAACAATACAAATAAAGCCGCGGATAAAATAATAGTCACTGGTAAGGTCAGCACCCAAGCTAACACGATACTTTTTACGGTACCTCCTTGAAGGTTTTTAATTCCTCTCGAAGCCACCATCGTTCCGGCTATACCAGAAGATAATACGTGAGTCGTTGAAACTGGCCATTTATAGGCGGTGGCTAAACCAATGGTAATAGAGGCAATTAATTCTGCAGATGCACCTTGCGCATAGGTCAAATGGTTCTTACCTATCTTCTCTCCTATCGTCACCACAATTCTTTTCCAACCTACCATAGTTCCTAAACCTAAGGATAAAGCAACCATCCACATGACCCAAGCTGGCGCAAAATCGGTAACTCCAGCAATGCCCGAAGAGGATGAATTTCCGAAAGTAAAGAAGGGTGCTTTTTCTCCTTGTGTGGCTAATTTAAGTGCTTTTTTATCGCCAGTTGATAAGGCAACTGACTCACTTTCTAGTAACTTTTTAGATTGCTTATTTATCGTTAACGCAGCATTACGAATATCAAATTTCTGAGCAGTCGTCAAAGAAGGTGGCGTTACCCCAGAAGCAATAATTGCATTTAATGCTGCGGTGGACTTCACTAATTTAGTGTAGCTCTCCCGCTCTTTTTCTGACAATGGAATCGTATCAATCTTAGATGAAATCGTTTGTACAGTAGTAAGGCTTGATTTTACTTGGCCTAAATCAAGATTAGTATTTACCGCAAAGTACCCAGGTAAAAAAGCAATCAAGATAACCATCACTAAACCAATTCCTTTTTGGCCATCGTTTCGTCCATGGAAAAATGAAACCAAGGTACAAGTGGTTATCAAAATAGCACGAATCCACAGGGGAGGCGGGGATTTCTTTTTGGGCTCCTTAAAAATCTCTTTATTCTTAACGGATTTCTTCAAGATGTACATTAGTATGATGGCCAAAGCAAAGCCAAAAAGTGGCGATAACAATAAGGCTTGACCAATTTCAATCGCCTTATCCCAGTTAATGGCTGAAACACCTTTATTTGAAGCTTCTGGCAATAAGGCATGTCCCACACCGATACCAATGATGGATCCTATCAAAGTATGTGAACTAGAAGCAGGAATCCCAAAATACCATGTCCCCACATTCCATAGAATAGCTGAAATTAACAAGGCTAAAGCCATGGCCATCGAATGGTACACATTCGAATCCATGAGCAATTCTGTGGGCAGGAGACCTATGATACTCATAGTAACGCCCACTCCACCAGTTAACAAGCCTAAAAAATTCATAAAGCCAGACCAAACCACCGCTTGGGTAGGCTGAAGGGAATGAGTGTAAATTACAGTAGCTACTGCATTGGCTGTGTCATGAAATCCATTAACGAATTCAAATGCGCAAGCTGCGAAAAGGCAGAAAAACAGCAGAAATACGAGTGTTGGGTCTAATCCAAACATGTTTTGATAGTTATATTGGTGCTTTGTGCACAACAAAAGTAAGTAACACAAGCGATTCCAATGTTAAGGAATTGTTAACTGAATATTATAGAATTATTAATCATGCCTAATTCTTATATTAAATTTTTCATCTGATTTGAAAACTTAATCCAATAAAATTTCATTTATTAAATTCTTTCGATAAGTTTGACGACAACAATATAATCATAGTACGATGAGTGAGGACAACAAAAAATTGACTGATCAATTAGTTCAGGCTATTCTTCCAAGGTTGAAAGGCTTGACAGAAAAAAATGCAAAAAAAGTGCTTAATGAGACACAAAAGTCCATTACATCTGTGGTTAAGAAATACAGTAAGCTAATTGCTGAACAAGAGAAGGAGAAAGAGAAAGCAAAGCATAAGGCAGCTAAGGAAGCAAAAAAGAAAGCAGAGAAAGACGCGAAAAAGAAAGAGAAAGAGGCGAAAAAACTCGCAAAAGCTAAATTACTTGCTGCGCTAATAGCGAAGGAAAAGCCTGCTAAAGCGGCAACCTCAGTTTCTCCAGTAAAAGTTAAAGCAAAACCTAGAGCGCGCGTAGCTAAAGCGAAGAAATAGATTTTATTTTATACCCGATTTTAAAAGGCAGGATTCTCCTGCCTTTTTTGTTTCTCCTATTCTCAATTCATAATAATTTGATGAAATAGGCTTAACATCTAGTTAATATGTAGTTGCTATTTTTGAATCAATACGTAAGAGACCTTTCAGTGCCAAATTCACAGTAAGAGGGTATTCAAAATGATCAAAAATAGAAAATACGATTTAGTCATAGTAGGCGGTGGAGTACTTGGCACTTTTTGTGCCTACCATGCCTTAAAAAAAGGTAAATCTGTCCTTTTATTGGAGAAAGATGCGCAGCCTAATGAAGCTAGCGTTCGCAATTTTGGACAAATCATCCCTTCCGGACAATCCTTAGAAAATGGATTTGTTTGGGGTAAAAAATCTCTAAAAATTTACAAAGAGTTACAAGAGGAAGCAGCCATCACATTAACTAAAAATGGCTCCTTGTACATTGCTTCTGATGATGCAGAAATGGCTATTTTGACAGAAATGTCACAAAAATTCAAAGACTTAGATTACCCTTCACAACTATTTTCATCTACTGAAATTGTCGAAAAAAATCCCCTTTTACAGAAAAGTTATGCCAAGGGAGGCTTGCTCTTTCCTGATGAGGCATCGATTAATCCCATTTTGATGGTGCAGCAGTTACGTGAATATTTAATTCAACACCTCGGGTTGCACTACAAAAATTTCTGCCCAGTGATTGCGGTAGAAAAGAAACGCGGCATAGCGATGATAAGCTCTGCGAACAAACAAACGTTTTGGGGCGATCATGTCATTATAGCGAATGGCCAAGACACCCAATTTTTATTACCTGAGCATTATCCGGCTACGGAACTAAGATTCTGCAAGCTTCAAATGATGCGTTTAGTCCCTCAAAAAAAACAATTCGCATTTAATCTTTTAACAGGGCTTTCCATTAGAAGATATGACAGTTTTAAGTCATGTACCTCTTATTCGGCGCTTAAAACCACAGACGAACAAAAGGTTTTACAATCAAAAGGGATTCATATACTATTGAAGCAGGCAGAGGATGGATCCATTCTTCTGGGTAATTCACACGCCTATGTTCCGATAAATGAACAGACAGATCTTGGATTTGAAACGATTACTGAAATTAATGAGCAAATTTTAAGGGAGGCAAAAAAAATAATCTCATTAGCCTCATGGGAGGTAGAAGCTACGTGGATAGGTAACTATTTGGAAGCGAAACAGGACGATGTATATACTAAAACAGTAGATGACGTTATCCATATCGTAAATGGAATCGGGGGCAATGGAATTACCATTTCACCTGGATTCACCTATTCATTCATCCAAAAGCTATTTAGTTAAACTCTAGCTATCCGGCAATCCATCGGAATAGTAAAAAGAGTAAAGCTGACATCAAAATGGTAACGGGTAAGGTAAGCACCCAGGCCATCACGATATTCTTCACGGTTCCACCTTGTAAATTCTTAATTCCACGTTGAGCTACCATCGTTCCTGCAATGCCAGAGCTTAGCACGTGAGTCGTACTTACAGGCCATTTATAAGCTGTAGCTAAACCAATGGTTAAAGAGGCAATCAATTCAGCCGATGCACCTTGTGCATAGGTCAAGTGATCTTTACCAATTTTCTCTCCAATGGTCACTACAATACGTTTCCAACCGATCATCGTGCCTAATCCAAGAGAAAGGGCTACCATCCACATCACCCAATTAGGTGCAAAGTCGGTAACTCCTGCCATGCCTGTACTTGATGATGCTCCAAAGGTAAAAAACGGAGCTTTTGTTCCAGCAGTAGCCTTTTTCCACGCAGCTTTATCATTTTCAGAAAGGGCAACGGATTCGCTTTCGATCAATTTTTTAGAGAATTTGTTAATCGTCAAAGCGGCTTTTCGAATAGCAAACTTCTGGTCCGTAGACAGGGTCGAAGGATTTAAATTTTGCGCGGTAATCACAGCTAATTCAGTGGATGACCTCCTCAGCTGAGTTAGACCATCGCGCTCTTTTTCAGACAAAGGAATGGTATCTATTTTAGCTGAAATCGTTTGAATAGTAGCTAAACTAGACTTAATCATTTGCATATCTAGTGAAGTGTTAATAGCAAAATATCCTGGCAAGAACGCGATTAATATGACCATGACTAAACCGATGCCTTTTTGACCATCATTACGTCCATGGAAAAAAGAAACTAAGGTACAAGTCGCAATTAAGATCGAACGAATCCAAAGCGGAGGTGGGGATTTTTTCTTAGGCTCCTTAAATATCTCCTTGTTCGTAACCGTCTTTTTCAATATATACATCAGTATGATTGCTAAGGCAAAACCAAACAAAGGAGAAAGCAAAAGCGCCTGCCCAATTTCGATTACTTTATCCCAATTTAGGGCAGCAATTCCTTTATTCGAATCTTCAGGCAGCAAAGCATGACCTACACCAATACCAATAATAGAGCCTATCAACGTATGTGAACTAGACGCCGGTATACCAAAATACCAAGTCCCTAGGTTCCATAAAATTGCTGAAATCAACAAAGCAAGAGCCATGGCCATCGAATGGTAGACATTTGTATCGACCAGCAACTCTGTGGGCAGTAGCCCAATAATACTCATGGTCACGCCCACTCCGCCGGTTAAGAGTCCTAAAAAGTTCATAATTCCTGACCAAACAACTGCTTGTGTGGGACGTAAAGAATGGGTGTAAATAACGGTTGCCACAGCATTAGCCGTGTCATGAAACCCATTCACGAATTCAAATGCACACGCTGCTATCAAGCAAAAGCAAAGCAGGAAAAACAAAGTAGGATCTAATCCGAACATAACTTATTGGAAGAAAATATGATAATTAAAGGTAAGGCACATTTGAAAAACCCCTGTTAAGGAATTGTTAAATCGCTTATTTTACCTCACTTTTAAAGTTTACACCTATGGCTTTAGCAGCCTGGTGAATTAAATCCTTTTGATATACTTGCTCTTTCGATTTTACCTCTCCTAAAGCAGGTACATTTGCCCCGATCATCGCATACCAAATCTGATAGCAATCTTTCACACTTTCTCCGTGCGAAGTCCATTCTGTTTTTTTTGCATCTCCACGGCCATGATCTGTTGTGATTAACAAGGTCGTTTTACCTTTATAATCTGGGTCCGTGTTAACAAAATCCCAGATCTCCCCTACCCAAGCATCAAACTGATGTGCGGCATCTAGGTAATGATGATAGGCTCCTTCGTGCGCAAATTCATCGGTTTCACCGTACGAAATATACAATGCTTTCGGCTTATTTTTTTTCAAATAATGCATCGCTTTGTAATGAGTAAAAATGTCAAGAGATTCCACTTGGCCAAAGGGCTTGAAAGACTCTTTCAGCATCTTAGCAAGCAATTGAGTCTCTGGATCCTTCTCTAATTCAGGATACGTATCAAACGCATTAACCACGGGAAAACCGGCTCTTTTCTCATTCAAAATACGATCAAATGCATCCCACGCACCGAAAGCCGCCACCTTACCTTTATAGGCTGGCAACGAGTTTAAGTATTCAAAAAAGTTTGTATTTGGATTAGGCTTGTAGTCATTCGAATTAACTGCCAAATCCACCTGACCAGTTAATAATTCACTATAACCCGGGTAAGAGAACCAATAAGGGTTCGCATTATTCACTAAACATCCGGCGTTTCTATTTCCGTGAATTTGGCCTAAAGCAGCCATTTTACCCCAAAAGAAGGGCATCAACTTCATTCGCCTTTCGGACAAAGAGGGGGACCAATATTGTTTAATTAAGCGGGCAGAATCGCCGTGGTGAAAGCGCTTCATTTTCACGATTGCCGTATCAATTCCATTAAACAATTCTTGCCAACGGTAGCCATCGGTGGTAATGACAATTACTTTAGCATCAGAGTTAGGCGCTTGAGCGGTACTATAAAATGTGATAGCCAGAAAAAATAGCAGAAGTCCACTTATTCGATTCATAGTTTAGTTTATTATGCCTGGCTAAGTTAGGCAATAAATCAGAATTTAATCCACAATTTCACACTCCGTTAAACAAGAAATGCCGGAGAGAATCTCTCCAGCATTTTCTGTATTACACCAATATATTTTCTTATTGACCTTTCACTGGGAAACGAGTCCATCCTGATGTCCAGCTTGGCTTTTCCAGTTTTAAAATTTCAGCGTTTGTCGACTCGATCTCAGTGTTTCCATCAGCTAGGGCCTTTGTCTTCACATCAGCAGATGTTATAATTGAAGTTGCTCCACTGATAAAATTCCTTGAAACATTGGTAATATAAGTACCAATTTTGTTGTTTTTGAAGATTGACTTCCCATCCTTGTATGCCTGAGCTGTCTCATTACTTTCCAAGCTAAAGCCACCTTTCATGTAGCCAATAAAGGTAGAGTTTGTTACTTCAAATTGAGTAGCACGTCTCCAACGCATCGCTAGGTTGTGATTAGAAAGTGCCACTGGATCGTTTGGTCCAATCAAAATCAGGTTATCTAACACTGGACGTGTAAATGGTGTCGCTGAAGAACCTGTTCCGTCATTATCACACTCAATTCCATTTCCTGCATCACCTGTATCAACGAATTGTGGATCACGTCTGGAGATAGAGAAGGAAACTTTACCCGTGTACCCAAAATCAAAGTCATAATCATCATCAGCAGTAGCATAAGCATATAAATACTTAGGGGAGACCGTTCCTCCAAAGAATTCAAATGCATCATCATTGGCATAAATAGTCTGCACATTTTCGATGATCGTTTTGCTACCAACCGCTCCAAAAGTCAAGGCATTGATTTCTGAGTTAGGTAAAGCTGCAATACCCGCATATTCAATACGCACATATTTCATTACACCACTATTATCCTCATCATTCGAGCCACCATAAGCGCGACCGATACCCCCTTCGATAGTAGGCTCTGAAGTACGATTAGTTTTAGCTCTTCCTAGGATGACGATGCCACCCCAATCACCTGGAGCGCGTTCGCCAGCTGGTTTACCTGATGTAAAGACGATAGGTTTTGCTGCGGTTCCCTCCGCTTGAATTTTTGCTCCTCTTTCAATACATAAAGCTCCCTTCTCAGAGATATCACTCTTAATGACAGTACCAGGCTGGATAATTAATGTAGCCCCATCGGTCACATAAACATATCCTTTTAAAGTCCACTCCTTATCCGCAGTTAAGGTAGTAGTCGCGGTAATGTTACCACTTAACGTAGTCGTAGAAGGTACGTTGATAGGGGCAACATCGCCACCTAAATCTTTAGAGCAGCTAAATGTTGCAAAAGCTGCTACGATAACGAGTAATTTTTTCATGTTAGAAATTGTAATTTACGGTTAGTGAAACAGATGTTTCGTTGTTTGTTTTAATTAAATCACGTGAAGGCTTTTGGTAGAAAACAGTGGACTGAGCGAGTATATCACCTACTGCCAATTTAATTTCTCCCTTGTTGTATTTTCTTAGGAAAACGATATCAATTACGTCCCTGGAATTTTCAAAAATGTCTGGATACCCTTGGAAACCTACCGAAGCGATACGATCACCTACGCGGTTATACGTTATATTTAATGTGTTATTTCCTTTGTGGAAGTTTAAACCACCATTCAAGGCATAATTTGATTGTCCTTGAAGCTGGCGCTTAATTCCCTGTACTTCTACCTCTGATTGAATTAAGGCCATGTTAGAATAAAGATCTAACCAAGAGTTAAGGGATTTTCTGAATTCCATTTCCAAACCATACACAATCGCTGAAGGTGGATTCGTGTAAGTCAAAGCTAGATTCGAGGGAACTGATCCATCAGCTACAATTTGTTCAATCGGCTTAATAAATTTCTTTCCAAAAACGCCCACAGAGAAGATTTCCCCCGCATTAGGATAGAGTTCCCACTTAAAGTCCATATTATAGATATCCGATTTTTCTAGGTCCTTGTTTCCTAATAACTGCGCGTTACGAACAAAGTCATAGTAAGCAAAATTCGCTACCTCACGGAACTCCGGTCTAGCTAAGGTTTTACTTAAAGATGTTCTCCATTTCGTTTTCTCTGTAGCCGAATAGGTTAGGTTTAATGAAGGTAAAAAATCTAAATACTCACGTTGTACATTTACTTTTTGGCCACTAAAATCTGCCGTTCCAATGGTGAATACGTTGTATTCCGTTCTTAAACCCGTGTTTAACTTAAGCAACCCAATTTCTTTTTCGTACATTACGAATCCATTCGCTAAATCAAAATCCGCTGTGTAGCGATCCGTGTTATTCGTTATCTCACCTAACATATCGATGGTTTCATAACGGAAAACACGTGCCTTGAAATTTCTGTATTTCTTCAGATACCCAGCACCCACTTTAATATCGCCAAAAGATTTATTGACTGACGCATTTCCTGAGTTTTCATCCATTACACTCCAGAAACGGTATGAATCACGCCAAGCCGTCAAAAACGGATTGCCAGAGTTTAAGTAGGATGCCGTTGGATCTACGCGGTAATCCGGTTGATCACGAAGCATTAAATTATAACCTACATTGAAGTCCCAAGTCTTAATTTTTGCATCAAATTGGGTGTTAACCACCATTTTGCGAATTGCATTCGAAGAATTACTGAATACATTCTGCACGTTATCGTAATTCTCACCAGTTCTATTTAAGAAGTAATCCTCTGTTTGGTAATTCGCTAGGGTTTTCCAGCTGTAACGGTTTTGGCCTAAATAGACCACGTTTAATAATCCACTCAATGACTTTGTTTGAGAAAAGTTAATGTCTTTGTATTTATAGGCTAAATCCGTAGAAGACAAATAATCTATACGCTCTGTCGTGTTAGAAGAGAACGTATTTCTCGCAGTAGAGCTAAATAATACATTCCAGTTATTTTTCTTCAGGCCAAAGGAAACGCTACCATTGAAGTTAGGAAGACTAGATGATTCCGTGATACCAGGTGAGTCAATCAATTTCGTATAAGCTCGCTTATCCCCATTACTACCCACTCTAAAGGTATTTGTCGAAGGAAAGGTAGATGGGAAAGGTACAGATTGAATAAGTTTGAAGTTTTGGAAGGTTGATAAAGAACCGTAGCTCACCCCTAAGGACGCAGAGGCAAAATCACCTGAAACTTCTTTTGTGGTAATCTGAACTAAACCTCCAGCAAAATCGCCCGGAAGGTTCGCAGCAGCTCCTTTGTTAATAATGATATTATCAATCAATGCCGTAGGAATAATGTCAAAAGAGAAGGCGCGGCGATCTGGTTCTGTAGAGGGTAATTGTGTTTTATTCAATAAAGCTGAATTATAGCGATCGGCTAAACCACGTACTAATACAAAGCGGTCATTTTGGATAGTAACACCACTTACTCTTTTTAATGCATCACTTACGTTTCTATCGGGTGTTTTCTTAATCGACTCAATAGAAAGACCATCTGCCACGATGAAGCTAGATTTCAATGTATTTATTAGGGCTGTAGCTGTTTCTTTCTTAGCTACTGTTTTTACGACAACGTCCGTCAATAACTTGCTGTCTTCTTCGAGTTCAATGGTAATGACAATAGGCTCATTCGCAACTTTCAAAGCAGGATTACTAAATTCTTTAAAACCAACATAGCTTGAACTTAAGGCATAAGATCCTGAGGCTACGTTTGCGAAAGAGAATTTACCATCAATATCAGTGGCTACCCCTTGGTTTTTACCGGTTGACGGATTTTTTAACCAAACAGTAACACCTACTAAAGGTTCTTTAGCAGATTTAACAATTCCGCTAACAGTTACCTGTGAAAAAGCGAAGAATGGGAACAATAAAACTAGAATAAGGCACTTAAATGACTGTTTCATAAAATTGGTGTGATACGAATATTGGTGACATGTTTTAATCATGACACAAATGTAGATTCATACAAATGCGAAGCAGTTAAGCCATTGTTAGGCTTTTGTTAAGTGATTGTTAAAAAGAGTACACTTGAAATAACAATTCCATAACATTGCGATTTTTCACAGAAAATTTCACTTTTCTGAGCCGTTTTATGGTACAATTTCAAGTTTTTGCATTTTTTATAGAAGAACTTTCTTAGAAAAATGAAAATTTATACGGATTTAATTTGGGGGTAATATGAAAGGACTAGTTTTGGGATAACAAACGGAAATATTTCCGCCTAAGTTTTTTAATATCAAGCATTATGAAAAAGATCGTGGTAGCTGCCTTATTATTCGCAGCCAATTTGTCTGTCGTTTCTGCCGCTTATGGAGCAGAATTAAGTCTTCCCGTGAACATCGAATCTGTAGGTAAATTAAAATATATGGTCTCAGCAAAAGCGGGGGCAACTGTCATTATCTACGATGGAGAAAATCGCGAGATTCACAAGGAGTACATTTCAACGCAAAAATTGTTCAATCTAGCGGGTTTATCTGACGGAAATTACCAGCTGGTCGTGTTAGATAAAAACAAGAAAGTGTTGACTTCTAAGTCATTTAAGATCAAAACAGAAGTGAAGCGCGATATCGTCGCGATGAACTAGCTCATTATTCAGTGAAAGATTAAGGGTAAAAAGGCGGGCCGGTGGTTCGCCTTTTTCTATTTAGAGGGTCTACATTTTGAAAACTTAACACTGTTAAGTATATTTACGCTGTAATATTTAAAATATGAGCATAGTCGCCAGAAAAGAGAAGCAGAAGCAGGAGATTCGGTCCTTGATACTAGAAGAATCGATGAAATTATTCGTGGAAGAAGGCTTCAGTAAAGTGTCCGTTCGTAAGATCGCTGAACGCATTCAATATAGCCCCACGACGCTCTATCTGTATTTTAAGGACAAAAATGAGATCTTATTTTATTGCTGCGAGTCAGGATTTAAAAAGATGCTAGAGCAAAACATCGCCTTAGGATTAATCAGCGATCCGATCGAACGCTTGCACCAGATGGGGATTAATTACTTGAATTTTGGCCTGGAAAATCCACAATATTATGACTTAATGTTCATTCAAGAGGCTCCAATGGCTACACTTATCGACATGGGTGCGGGCTGGTCGAGTGGCGATCAGGCGCTCGAGGCCTTAAAATTAATTGTTCAGGATGCGATGGATAAAGGGTTATTAGTTCCAGCGAAAGTGGAAACGGTAGCGATGGCTGTTTGGTCGATGGTGCACGGGCTAGTTTCTCTTGCGATTAGACAGCGCTTAGATAAATTAGTTCCAGCAGAAGATATGGAGCAAACCATGCATGATTCGCTGGACTGGTTGTTAAAAACAATGAAAAAAGTGTAAAATGAAATACCTACTATTACTTCTTGCCTTGCCAGTTTTAGGCCAAAAGTCCGTCCTCGACGAATACATCGCCACGGCCTTCCAGCAGAACATCACGTTGCAACAAAAAACGATTCAAGTGGAAAAGGCGATGATCGCCTTGAAAACCGCTCAGAGTCTCTACCAGCCCACCGTGGCCTTTCAAGGCGGTTACCAAAGTGGCGAAGGTGGTCGTAGTATTGCTTTCCCTGTGGGGGATCTTCTAAATCCGGTATACTCAACGCTCAATGCGCTGACGAAAAGCACCGCTTTCCCACAGATTAAAAACGTAGAAACGAATTTTTTTCCACGTGATTTCTACGATTTGAAGGTACAAACCACGATGGCCCTCTATAACAAGGATATCTCCTATAACAAGCAAATACAGGAGCAATCGCTTAACTTACAACGGGAGGATGTTTCCTTGTACAAGCGTGAATTAGTCAAACAAATTAAGACCGCTTATTTTCAATATCTACTGAGCTTAGGATTAGTAAAAGTCTACGAAAATGCCTTAAATCTAGCGCTTGAAGGCAAAAAGATTAATGAGAAATTGCTCGCAAACGGCAAGGGCCTACCCGCGTATCTACTGCGTTCTGATAGCGAAATTGCGAACATACAAGCTCAAATAGCTGACGCTTCGAAGCAAAGTCAGGCGGCACAAATGTATTTTAATTTCTTACTGAACCGGGAATTACACGCTGAAATTCGCATTGATTTCGAAGTGGAGAAGGCGTTAGCCACGGTGTATTCTTTAGCACCCGGTGTTCGCGAGGAATTATCCTTGTTGTCTAAATCCATCACACTTCAAGAGACGGTTTTAAAGATGAATGAATCTTTTTACCTACCTAAAGTGAGTGGTTTCCTAAGCCTAGGCTCGCAGTCCACTATTTATGATATTAATGCCAAAAGCGCCTACTATTTCCTAGGATTACAGATGGACATCCCCATTTTTACAGGAAAACGAAACCTCTATAAGATAAAGCAATCTCAACTCGATATTGTGTCTGCACGAAATACGCTAGACCTCAGCACGAAGCAGTTTAGCATGGCGACCGAAATCGCACAGAAAAATGTACAATCCTGTTTAGTGAGTTTTCAGGCTTCTACTAAATCCTACGAAGCAGCCTCCGCTTACCTTCGCTTGATTGAAAAAGGCTACAAGGAAGGCGTGAGCTCCTATTTAGAAACGGTGGACGCCAGAAATCAATGGATGAATGCCACGATCAACTACCAGTTAAAACAATTTAATGTATTAATCGCTGCCGCTGCTTACGAGCGCGAAGCCGCTAGCTACCCACTCTAATGAAAAAATTCTGCCTACTATTTTCCCTCATCGCAGTCGTTTCCGCCTGTACTTCAAAGAAGAAAGAAGCCGCTGCGGTGACTAGCGACGTGATCCCGGTTTCGGTGATTTCTTTGCAACAAGAATCCATCTCCCGCCCTATTCAGGCTTCTGGCGTTTTCACAACGGAAGACGAGACCTATTTAGGTTTCAAAATAGGTGGAGTCATTCAACATGTCTACGTAAAAGAGGGTGACGCCGTGAAAGCGGGTCAGCTACTCGCCAGCCTAAACCTGACCGAAATCAAAGCACAGGTGCAGCAAGCACAGATCATGCTCGATAAAGCGCAACGCGATCACGCAAGAGCGAAAAACTTGTACCGCGACAGCGTGGCGACTTTAGAACAATACCAAAATGCAAAAACGGGCTTAGAGATCGCGCAGGAAGCTTATAATGCGGGTGCGTTTAATCAAAGCTATGCGGAAATCAGAGCTTTAAAATCAGGATTTGTATTAAAAAAATTAGCTAACGATGGCCAGGTCGTGGGTCCCGGTACTCCGGTCGTTTTGTTAAACGGAGCGAACAAAGGAAATTGGGTGTTGAAGGTGGGTTTAAGCGATCGAGATTGGGCGGCGACGCGCGTAGGTGATCCAGCTGAAATTACCCTGGATGCAGTGGCCGAAAAGTCCTTTAAAGCAACCGTTCTGGCGAAATCCGAGGGAGTGGATCCGGTGACGGGGACACTGTGGGTGAGTTTGCGCATCAGTGGGGCGCCGACAGCGCAGCTGGCGGCGGGGCTTTTTGGCAAGGCTAAGATTACACCGCGGGAAAAAATCAAATCCTGGGTGATTCCCTACGATGCGATTCTAGATGGAAACGCGACTGAGGGCTATGTGTTCATCACGAAAGACGGAAAAAAGGCAGAGAAAGTGAAGATCCAAATCTCGAGTATCGACCACGGAAAGGTATTTGTTTCTAGTGGCTTAGAAGAGGCACAATCGCTAATTACGAGCGGAAATGCCTATTTAGACGCCGGTTCAGCCATTAAAATCGTTCGCTAATCATGAAAATAGCTAACTACGCGGTAAAGAATTACCAATTCACGCTGACCATGTTCCTGATGGTCGTGGTGGTGGGTATCGTGACGATTATGACGATGCCTCGCGCCGAAGATCCGGATATGAATGCCCCTCAATTCCCGATTATCGCTGTTTATCCGGGTACAAGTCCGGACGATATGGAGGAACTGGTGGTAAAACCGGTGGAGAAAAGGCTCTACGAACTAGAGAATGTCCGCAAGATAAATACCACGATTAGTGATGGTTTAGCGGTGTTCGCGGTTTACTACAAATATGGTGTGGTCGTGGACGAGAAATACTCGGAAATCGTCCGTGAATTAAATAGCATCAAAAGCGAATTACCTAAGGAGGTCATCAAACTAGAGGCTCAAAAAGCCACTCCATCGGGTACGAACGTGTTGCAGATGGCGCTGATTTCGAACAATGCGTCTTTGGACCAGTTAAAAATCACAGCAGAAAGATTACAAGAAGATTTGGAGAAAGTAACCTCATTAAAGAAGGTAACAATCTCCGGCTTACCAGAATCACAAGTCAAGATCGATTTAAACATCGAAAAGATGGCTCAGATGCAGGTATCACCTGACCGCGTTTTGCAGGCTATCCAAAGTGAAATCGCGAACATCCCTGGCGGAAGTATCGTCGAAAACACGAAATCCTATAATATCCTGACTTCCGGAAACTACCAGAACATCGAGGAGATCAAAAATACCATCGTGTTCTCTTATCAAGGCAAAAATGTGTTATTGATGGATGTGGCTAACGTCTATTTTGACTACGCCCCTGAAAATCACATCACCCGCTTGAACCAGAACCGCTGCTTGTTCATCTCTGCCGCACAAAAATCCGGCGAAAACATCGCGAAGACCCAGGCCGCCTACGAACCAGTGATCGCCCAATTCAAGAAGACGCTTCCGAAAAATATCGACTTAGTCGTGAATTTTGATCAAGCCGAAAATGTCAACACCCGCCTGAGTGGCTTATTGAAAGACTTTATCATCGCGATTCTCTTAGTCGCCTTAACGCTTTTACCCCTCGGTTTGCGTGCAGCATCCATTGTCATGATTTCGATCCCGCTTTCGCTTGCAATCGGGATTATCCTATTGAATATCATGGGCTACAGCTTAAACCAATTAAGTATTGTGGGTTTAGTGGTAGCGCTGGGACTTTTGGTGGATGATAGCATTGTGGTGGTGGAGAATATTGAACGCTGGATGCGGGAAGGGCATAGCCGATTAGATGCGACTTTGAAAGCGACTAATCAGATCGGTATGGCCGTTTTAGGTTGCACAGTGACTTTGATTATTGCCTTTTTACCTTTGGTGTTTTTGCCAGAAGCGTCTGGCGAATTCATCCGCAGCCTTCCTATGGCCGTGATCTTCTGTATCGTCGCGTCCTTAGTGGTTTCGCTGACGGTGGTTCCGTTTTTATCGAGCCGGGTATTAAAGTCGCATGAGGGAAATCCGGAGGGAAATCTATTTATGCGCTTGTTGAAAAAACTGATTTCGGGCTCTTATTCCCGCTTGTTAGATTGGGCTATTCAACGACCTAAAGCTACTTTATTGATTGCTATTGCCATTTTTGTGGCATCCTTACAGCTCTTCCCTGTCGTGGGATTCAGTCTTTTCCCAGCGTCTGAAAAGCCACAATTCATGGTCAATATTTTCAGTCCCTTACAATCGAATTTAGCCTACACGGATTCGGTTTCCAAACTGATCGAGAGCGACTTACGCAAGCTTCCAGAGGTTAAATATGTGTCTGCTAATGTGGGTAAAGGAAATCCACGTATTTACTATAACGCGATTCCGCTGAACGACCGAACCGATTATGGTAACCTATTTGTTCAATTGCAGGATGATTTAGGCGCAGATGAGAAAATCAATCTAATCGAAAAACTGCGCACGAAATACACCAATTATCCAGCGGCGACCATCGAGGTGAAAAACTTCGAGCAAGGTCCGCCGGTGGTGGCTCCCGTAGAAGTCCGGATTTTGGGCGATAATGTAGACACCTTACGCCAAATCGCTAGCCGCGTCGAAACGATGCTGAAGAACACGAAAGGGACGATTTACGTCAAAAACCCGTTGAAAAACCTGAAATCTGATATCAAATTCGATATCAACAAAGAAAAAGCGAGTATGCTAGGCATTCCGACAGTTAGTATTGATCGCATGATTCGCTTGGTGGTAGCAGGGTTTGATTTAGGCAAAATGACCGATAAAGAGGGGAAAGAATATGCGATTGTTGTTTCCAAACCGCATCCAAAACACCCAAGCCTAGAGGTATTCGACAACTTGTATGTGAATAACGTACAAGGCACGGCCATTCCCTTAAGTCAAGTGGCCTCCGCCAGACTTCAGACCTCGCCGGTCAGTATTAGTCACTTGAATAAGAATCGCTTAGTGTCGGTAAGCTCATTCGTGGAAAAGGGCTTTTTAAATAACGAAGTGATTGCTGAAACGGAGAAAAACCTCGAGAAAATCGCGCTTCCAGCGGGATACCATTTCGAAATGGGTGGAGAGGTGGAGAGTAAGAACGAGAGTTTTGGTGGTTTTGGAACCATCATTTTAGTGACGATTTTCTTCTTCATCGCCGTACTTATTCTTGAATTTGGAACGTTCAAAAGTACGCTTATTGTTCTTTCGGTTATTCCATTAGGAATCGTAGGAGCACTTTTAGCCCTTTGGTTTACTGGAACTCCGCTTTCCTTTGTGGCAACGGTGGGACTCATAGCCCTCGCAGGTATTGAGGTAAAAAATACCATCTTATTGGTTGATTTTACGAATCAGCTGAGGGCCGAAGGAATGCCGATGGAGCAAGCCATCCGTGAGGCTGGCGAAGTGCGTTTCTTACCGATTATTTTAACTACGTTGACGGCCATCGGGGGATTAATTCCGATCGCCATTTCCACTAACCCGTTAATTTCACCCCTCGCGATCGTGATGATCGGTGGACTCATTAGCTCTACCCTCCTATCCCGCATCGTGACCCCGGTGGTCTACAAACTAATTCCACCTAGGATATGACATTGAGCACGATTTTACTCCTTCCGCAACTGATTATTGGTTCGTATACGTCCAAAGGTAACCCCGGCATCGAGGTATATAACTGGGATGCTAAAACCGGAAAAGCAACAAAAAGCTACACCCTAAACGTTCCAGCGGCGTCCTATCAAGCCAAGTCTGGGGATTTATTATTCTCTGTTTCAGAAGAGGGCGATGGAAAAGCAAGCGTTTCGTCCTTCCAGTTACTCGATGGCAAATATGCGCCTATTAACACCGAATTAAGCCGAGGGGATCACCCTTGTTTTGTTTTATACCGCGAGAAATCAAACACGCTCTATACAGCAAACTATTCCGGCGGAAGTGTAAGTGTTTTTCAAACGGTTTCCGGTAGGCTCCAACCTTTAGCGCAATACGTAGCTTATTCTGGTTCTAGCATCAATAAAGACCGCCAAAACAGTGCCCACGCTCACATGGTCGCCCTTTCTCCGGACCAAAATACCTTGTTCGTGACCGATTTAGGATCGGATAAGATCTATGCTCACGCTATTTTAGCAAACGGGCTTTTAGACGAAAGTCGTTCAGAGATTGTCCTCACTCCGGGCAACGGCCCCCGCCACATTCGCTTCAATTCAAAAGGCGATCGCGCTTATTTATTGAATGAATTGAGTTCAGATGTAGACGTATTTAAGGTCGCTGGCTCGGCACTAAAGAAAATCCAAAGCATCCCAGCGGATACCTCCGCAGCTAAAGTGAAAGGTTCCGCAGACATCCATCTCTCCCCAAATGGGAAATGGTTGTTAGCCTCTAACCGTATCTCTAGCAACCAGGTGGTCGTTTTTAAAGTCGACGCTAATGGGAAATTAACCCGCGTTTTCCACCAAAATGTCGCTAAAATTCCCCGCAACTTCACCTTCGATCCATCTGGTAAATTTGTGTTAGTGGCAAGTCAAGAAGAAGACCGGGTGCAGGTATTTTCGTTCGATGACGCGACGGGTTCGATGCAAGATTTGCACCAAGATATTCTAGTCAAATCGCCCGTTAGCTTGCTAATTCGCTAATCGCCTTCACTAAGACGTCGAGTTCTTTCAGGGTTGTAAAAACATTAGGGGTGATTCTACATCCATGGATATTTCCTCCGTCGATGGCCACCGTGAAAATCTTGTATTCTTTCATCAAGCGCTCAGCTAATAGAGCTGGCTTTATTCCTTCAATCCCCACATTCGCTATCGCACAGGATTTAGTGGGATCCGCAGGATGGTGCAAACGCACTCGAGGAAGAGGGCGAACTTTAGTTGTCCAGTAATTTTGCAAGAAACGTAAACGTGCTTCCTTGCGTGCAGGGCCTATTTTTTCATAGAAATCAATCGCGTCGTCCACAGCTAAATCCGTGTAAACGGGAATCGTTCCAACGTGATTCAAATGGGCTATATCAGTCACAGAGACTCCTTCTTCCGCCAATAGCGGCCATATCTTGGCTATTTTATCTTTGCGAACGTGTAGGATTCCTACTCCCAAGGGTACGGCTAGCCACTTGTGTAAACTCGCCCCATAATAATCACAATTCAAATCAGAGATTTTGAATTCAAATTGGGCCACTGCGTGTGCTCCATCCACCAGTACTTCTACGCCACGGGCGTGGGCCATGTCGCAGATTTGACGAACTGGATTGATTTGACCGGTGATGTTGACCATGTGGCACACCATGATGAGCTTGGTTTTATCCGTAATGGCTTTGGCATACAAATCAACAATTTCCTGATCTGATGCTGGATTTGTTGGTAATGAAATGATCTTCAATACGATGCCTTGACGGCGAGCTACTTGCTTGAACATGTCTTGCATCGCGCCATAATCCTGTATCGCAAAGATGGCCTCATCCCCCGCTTTCCAGGGAAAACCGGCAATAATGGTATCTAATGATTCGGTGGTATTTCTAGTTAAAACGAGTGTGTCCTCAGGGCAACCAACTAAACGAGCCACACGCGCGGCGATTCGTTTTTTATTGTCAAATTGCACCGTCCGCATGTAGTATGCCCCTTGTGCATTAACAGAACGGATATGTTGAAAGTATTTTTCCAAAGTCGCCTCCGGTGTGATATTATAATAACCACTTTCTAAGTTGATGTAGTCTGGTCTTAGTTTATAACCGCTGCGAATGCCTGCCCAAAAATCCTCGTCTGAAGCGAGTGATTCGACTGTTTGAGTTTTGGCATACGAAAACCAAGGCGCCGAAGCCCCTAAAAGGGTGCATGCTTTTAGAAAAGTGCGTTTATCCATGGTAGAAAATTAGCAAAAAAATTACATTTTGCCCTTGAATAATGAAGAATGTGATTAAATTTGTTTCCTGCCTCATATTAGGCAAATACTTACAACAATTTAATTTAAACTCATGATGAAAAGAAGAGACGCCATCTCTCAAATCGCCTTGTTATTAGGGGGTGCTTTTACAGCTCCTACGCTAATGGCTATGGATGTGAGAAACGGCAATGCCTCCATCGTTGCTGCAGATTTTAGCCTAACAGATGCGCAACGTCAAATCGTCTCAGCCGTCGCTGAACATATTATTCCAAGAACGTCTACGCCAGGTGCTATCGATGCAGGTGTTCCCGCTTTCATCGAAATGATGTTAAAAGATTGCTACAAAAAACCAGAGCATTACAGCTTCCTAAAAGGGGTGAATGACTTAGCCAAAGCAGATTTCTTAGGACAATCTGCCGCAGGTCAAGTAGCCATGCTAAAACTTTTAGAGGCGAACACAAAAGATTTAATGAAGAGCTATTCTCAGAAGAAAATCAAAGTGGGTGACAATATCGACAAAGACACCCTAGAGGGCGCTAATGGTGTTCCTTTCTGGAGATTAATGAAAGAATTAACTCTTTTAGGATACTATACGTCTGAAAAAGGAGTACAAGCCTCTTTCATTTACGAGCCCGTTCCTGGCAAATATGAGTTGATTACGGATATGAAGCCGACTCAAAAATCTTTCATGTATTAATCTGAAAAATTAGAAAAAATGAATCTTAATATAGATGCAATAAAAGGCCAAACATTTGACGCAATCGTCATCGGATCCGGTATCTCCGGAGGTTGGGCTGCAAAAGAATTAACCGAAAAAGGCTTAAAAGTAGCCGTTTTAGAGCGTGGTCGCGAGATCAAGCACATCGAGGGTTATGAAACTGCGATGAAAAACCCATGGGAATTTGACCACCGTGGTCGCCCTACAAACATGGCTGCTGAAGAATATTGGGCAAACATGCGTACTGGTTATACAGCGAATGAGGAAACTCGTTATTTGTTTGAAAATGATTCTAAAAACCCTTACATCGAGAAAAAAGGTGGCTTCGACTGGATTCGTGCTTACCATACCGGTGGAAAGTCTCTTTTATGGGGTCGCCAAACTTACCGTTGGAACCGCGAAGACTTCTTAGCAAACGAAAAAGAGGGTATCGGAACTCCATGGGCCATCGGTTACGATGATTTAGCTCCTTGGTATTCTTATGTCGAGAAATTCGCGGGTATTTCAGGTCAAGCAGAAGGCTTAGACGTGTTACCAGATTCTGATTTCTTGCCAGCCATGAAAATGACTGCACCGGAGGTTCACTTTAAAAATGCAGTAAACAAAAAATTAGGACGTCCAGTAACGGTGGGTCGCGTGGCTCACTTAACCCAGCCTACAAAGCAGCAATTAGACTTAGGTCGTTCATCATGTAACTACCGTAATAAGTGTAGCCGCGGCTGTCCTTATGGCGCTTACTTCTCGTCTTTATCAGCGACTTTACCTGCAGCGATGCGCACAGGTCGTTTAACAATGGTTCACAACGCGATTGCCGCTGAAATCATCTATGATGAGGCAACACAAAAAGCAAAAGGCGTTCGCGTCATCGACCAAAACACTTTGGAGTCGAAAGAGTATTTCGCAAAAATCATCTTCGTTAACGCAGGTGCAATTGGTTCTACTTCCATCTTAATGAACTCAAAGTCTGCTCGTTACCAAAATGGTTTAGGAAACGATTCAGATCAATTAGGCCGCAACATCATGGATCACCACTTAGGTGCAGGTGCAAGTGCGACGATCGAAGGTTTTGAGAAAGATTACATGTTCGGAAATCGTCCGAACGGTCTATATATTCCTCGTTTCCAAAACTGGGGCAAAGACAAGCGTTCTTATTCACGTGGTTTCGGATACCAAGGTGGCGCGAGTCGCGAGGGTTGGGGCCGTGGCGTGGGAGCTGATGGCTTCGGTGCTGAATTCAAAGAGAGCTTAACACACCCTGGACAGTGGACCGTTGGTTTTGGTGGTTTTGGGGAAATTCTTCCAAATCCAGAGAACCGTTTCGTTCTAGGGTCCCAAAAAGATAAGTGGGGTTTACCTGTATTGGAATTCTCTGCAGAATTTGGCCAAAACGAGTTACAAATGCGCGAGGACATGATGAACGAGGCAGCGACTATGTTAGAAGCAGCTGGTTTCAAAAACATCAACGCCTACAACAAGCAAGGCACGCACATCGGTCTAGGTATCCACGAAATGGGTACAGCTCGTATGGGTACTTCCGTGAAGAACTCGATCGTAAACAAGCACAACCAAGTACACGAAGTGAAAAACGTATTCATGACAGATGGTGCAGTAATGGCATCAGCTTCTTGCGTGAATCCATCACTTACGTATATGGCGATGACAGCTCGTGCAGCTGACTTCGCGGTTAGTGAGTTGAAGAAGAGAAATCTATAGTTCGCTTTGCGAACAGTAGACAGTGGTCAGTGGCCAGATGTCAGTAAAATTAAGTGGGTGGCAGTTATGTCGCCCATTTTTTGTTAGTCGCTGCTGCGCAACTCCAAAGAGCAAAGCAAAAAGCACAAAGAATAAAGTTTGAATAAAAAATGGGGCTAAAATGGCCCCATTTTTTATATTATGTGGGTTTAATGCTCTTTAAGGCACTATTGTGTGAAAATAACTTCAAGGTACTGAGAGGGGTTTTCAGGTATTGACAGATGTTGTCAAGATTAGAGAGTAGAGATTATAGAGTAGAGAGTATAGAGTAGAGATATTGGTTTTTACTTCGGACTACCTCCCTCCGGACTTCGGACTCATTCCCTCCGGACTCATTTACCATTCACCATTGCCATCTCTACTCTATACTCTCCTCTCTCTAATCTTAAAGTATTGCACGCATGATGAAATAAAGCACCGACGGACACATCAAACAACCCAACCCAGTGTAGAACGTCGCAGTCATCGCGCCATAAGGAACTAATTTAGGGTCGGTGGCGGCTAAACCGGCAGCCGTTCCGCTGGTGGTTCCCATTAATCCGCCAAAAATCATCGCCGATTGTGGGGTCTTCAAGCCAATGTATGGGGCGATTAAAGGGGTTCCGATAGTTACTAAAATTGATTTAACGACGCCAGCTGCGATGCTAATCGCGATGATATCCGAACTAGCACCTAGGGCTGTTCCAGTTACGGGTCCTACGACAAAGGTACAGGCGCCGGCACCGATGGTGGTGAGACTTTCGGCATCCGTGATTCCTAAGGCATAGGCGATGATTACCCCGAATAAAAAGGAGATGATAACGCCTAAAAATAGGGATAGAACTCCGATGGGGCCGGTCTTTTTGATGATGGCGAAACTGGCGCCCATCGCGGTGGAGACGATGGCGAAGTCGCGGAACATGGGGCCGCCCATGAGTTCAAAACCGGAGAAGCCGGGAATGTCGGCGATGCCTTTTTTGCCGAGGGTTTCAAGGCCGGCGAAATAGGCTAGCACCAAGCCCATGAAGATGGAGATGGCGGAGCCAGGGATTTTGCCGCGGGTGAGGGTTTTAGAGATGCCTTCGGAGAAATACATGATGATTCCTGTAACGAGGAAGGCGAAGACTAGGCCGTTTTTGTCGAGAAAGGTGAGGATGTATTCCATTAGTCTTTGGGCGCTAGTTTAGATAATAAGGGCATCAGGGCGAGGCAGGCGATGACCGGGATAATGCCTGCCAAAAGTGCGAGCATGCCGTTAGAAAAGGCGACGCGGACGTTTTGTACAGAGGACATGGCCACGATGATGGGGATGTACATTTTAGACCAAAAGGTAATTCCTTCACCCATTTCAAGGTGGAAGAGGCCGCGTTTTTCGAGCTCGTTTTGGGATAAAATCAGGAAAAGCATCGCAAATCCGACACCTCCTACGTTCGCTTGGATTCCCAAGAGACGACCGAGGGTTTCCCCCAGGATTTGGCCTGCAACAAAACAGGCGGCTAATAAGGCAACTCCGCGTAAAAGCATATTAGTTTTTGATTAGGTTAACGACATCTTTTTTCGTCACTTTTCCCATCGCGTTACGAGGTAATTCGGCGAGGCGGTGGTAAGCGCGTGGTGTTTTATAAGCAGGCATTTGTTCGCGCATCCAAGCGTTCAATGTTTTCGTATCAAAGTCATCTTTACATACGATGGCCGCGCTCACTAATTCGCCCCATTCGTCATTTTCTACGCCTACAACGCAGCAATCGTCGATTCCTGGGTAGGTGCGGAGGACTTCTTCTATTTCCAAAGCAGAAATTTTATAGCCTCCTGACTTGATGATGTCGACGGAGTTTCGGCCCAAAATCCGGTAACCGCCCAGCTCGTCCATCGTCGCGATATCCCCAGTTTTAAAGAAACCATCCTGCGTAAACGACTCCGCCGTGGATACTGGTTTTTGCCAATATTCAGAGAAGACGTTAGCCCCTTTGACCTGAATCTCTCCTATCTCTGTACCCGGAATGACGTTATCTTGTTCATCCGCTAAACGCACTTGAACGCCCGGAAGTGGATATCCCACATGCCCAGGCACGCGAGGACCATCATAAGGATTGCTGAGTGCCATCCCGATTTCGGTCATCCCATAACGCTCTAAAAGACTGTGCTCGCTGATCGTTTTCCAGCGCTCCATTACCGAAACGGGTAGCGCGGCAGAACCGGAAATCATGAGTCTGAATTTGGACATAATGCGGGTCATCTCTTTTTGGTCTACATCTGCCAAAGATTCCCAATACGTAATCAATTTATAATAGATCGTAGGCACGGCCATGAAGACATTCAACTTGCCTTCTTTGAAAATATCGAACAAAGCCTCCGCCGAAAAACTCGGCAAAAACTGGCAGGTCGCCCCAGCCCAAAGCGAGCAAGAAACAATATTAATGACCCCGTGGATGTGGTGGAGGGGCAAAATGCATATCGAATAATCCGCAGAACTCCAACGCCAAGCATCGATCAGAGTCGAAATCTGGGCATTCAAATTCGCGTGGGTGGAGACCACACCTTTAGGCAAATTCGTCGTGCCAGAGGTGTAGAGCATCATGGCGCGGCGGGAAGAGGGGAAAACAGGGAGTGGACGGTCGTCAGTAGTCAGTGGACAGTCGTCAGTGGTCAGAATGCGTATCCCGAGCTCTTCGCATAATGGCTTAAGTAATTCCTCGAATTCCGGGGAGACAACCACGATACTCGAGCCAGAATTCTCGATTGTATAGCGTAAAGAAGGTAATGGGTAGGTCAAACAAAGCGGAACGGCCACTCCACCAGCCCGCCAAATTCCCCACTGCACCCGCACATAATCAAAACCAGGGTTCACCATGTAGGCGACGCGGGCTTCTTGTAGGTCATTTTTGTCGTTTAAAAGTGTCCAGGCAAAGGCCTTAGATGCATCTAATAACTGAGTGTAAGTGTATTCTGCGCCATCCGAAATAATAGCTGTTTTTTCTAGGTACTTTTCGGCCTGGGCAAAAATCGAGATCATAGGTTGATAATAGGTTTCAGTAAATATAGGGAAAAATGGGAAATGGTGAATGGTGAATGGTAAATGACGGGAAAAATGGTAAATGGTGAATGATCCCCTTACATATTACTCTTTGAAGCTGCGCCGAAGGCGCACATTCACCATTCACCACTTACCATTCACCATCCTTCTCTCTACTCTCCTATCTCTAATCTTCTTTATTCTTTGTGATTTATACTTTGTGCTCTACGCTTTAGCGCGCGAGCGCTGAAAGCGCGAACCGCTAAAGCGAAATGTAATGTATCTCCCCCTTCAAATCATTCAGCAACTTCTTCGTCCTTTCAGGTCTGGCATCGGTAATGAAGACTTGGCCAAAGTGTTCTTCGGCCATCATTTGGACTAATCGCTGGATGCGACGGTCGTCGAGCTTGTCGAAGATGTCGTCGAGGAGTAGGAGTGGTTTGCGGGGTTTGGCTGCTACGAGGGAGTCGAATTGTGCTAGCTTGAGGGCGACGACGAAGGATTTTTGTTGGCCTTGGGAGCCAAATTTGCGCAAGGAGTAGTCATTAATTTTAAAATCAAATTCATCTCGATGAATTCCGATGGATGTCCGCTGCGCGGACAAATCCAGCGGTTCCGCGGCGCGCAGCGCCGCGTCAAAGCCCCCTGCTTCGAAAGTAGATTCGAGCTGAATATCGACGTCCTCGCGGTCGTCTGAAAGTTTAGAATAATGAAATTTAAAACTAGGCAAAAAGACCTCCAAGAATTCCTTGCGGGCCTTTGCGAGAGATTCTCCCAGTTCTACTAGGGGTGCGTGGTAACTATCTAAATGCAGGCGATCGACTTGGCCGCGCTCGGCAAATTGCTTTAACAATACGTTGCGTTGCTGAACAATTCGGTTGTAACGCAAAAGTTGATCTAAGAAATTGCGGTCAAGCTGGGACATCATCCCATCAAAAAAGCGGCGGCGTTCTTCACTTCCCTCGCGTACTAAATCCGTGTCGTGTGGATCCATTAAAACGACCGGAAAATGGCCGATGTGGTCAGCTAGACGGGGATAGGGTTTGTCATCGCGGAGGAATTGCTTTTTGGCCCCCTTTTGAAACAAACACGTAATCTGTGTTTCACGATCCTGGGTATCGACAAAATCCCCCTGCACTCTGAAAAAATCTTTCGTGTGTTTGATGCAAAGCTGATCCGAAATTCCGCGCGCACTTTTCGTCATCGAAAGGAAATGAATCGCATCCAATAGATTCGTTTTTCCAATCCCGTTCTCACCTACAATACAATTTATCTCCGAAATAAAGCTGAATCTAGCTTCCTCATAGGATTTAAACTGATTAACCTGAAGAGATTTGAGGTGCATGGATGTAGGAATGCGATTAAAAGCGTGTAAAAATAAAGATTTTGTACTAATTTTGCAGGCATATAGGCTGGAATTAATGCTGGCTTACCGCTTTAAAAATATTCTATCAAGAAGATGGCAAAGAAAAACGCAGACGCGCCCAAGTATTCTAAAGAGACTTACAAGTATTGGTACGAATCCATGCAATTACAACGCAAATTCGAAGAGAAATGCGGTCAGTTGTACGGGATGCAGAAAATTAAAGGCTTTTGTCACTTATATATTGGACAAGAGGCTTGTTCTTCAGGTGCTAAATCTGCCCTAATCGAAGGCGATAAATACATTACCGCTTACCGTGACCATGGTATCCCTTTGGCCTTAGGAACCTCTCCTAACGCAATTATGGCAGAATTATACGGTAAAATTACCGGTGCTTCTAAAGGAAAAGGTGGCTCCATGCACATCTTCGATAAAGAAGTTGGTTTCGTAGGTGGCCACGGTATTGTAGGGGCCCAAATCCCCTTAGGAGCTGGCCTTGCCTTCGCCGAGAAATACAAAAAAACGGGGAACGTATCTATCACGTATTTTGGTGATGGCGCGGTTCGTCAAGGTGCTTTACACGAGGCATTTAACATGGCGATGACTTGGAAATTACCTGCGATTTTCGTTGTAGAAAACAACGGTTACGCGATGGGAACGTCCGTTGCTCGTACCTCAAACGTAACTGAATTATATACCATTGGTGAAGCATATGATATGCCATCTGAGCCGGTAGACGCCATGAATGTAGAGGCAGTACACGAGGCAGTTTCTCGTGCAGCAGCTCGTGCACGTGCTGGCGAAGGTCCTACTTTCTTAGAATTTAGAACCTACCGCTATAGAGGCCATTCGATGTCAGATCCGCAGAAATACCGTTCTAAAGAAGAGGTAGAGGCTTACAAAGACCGCGATCCTATCGAACAAGTTAAGCACACGATTTTAACGCACAACATCTTAACGCAAGCGGAATTAGATGAGATCGATGCGAAAATCAAGGTTCAAGTTCAAGAATCTGTTGAGTTTGCAGAATCATCTCCTTTCCCAGATAAGTCTGAGGCATACAAGGATGTGTATGTAGAAGAGAATTATCCTTTTATAGAGGAATAACAAAATATGGAAGCCGGTTTTACACCGGCTTTTTTGTTGTCTATCAATTAGTTGATAAAATGAAAGTGGCAGATGGTATGAAGGTAAATTAGGAATACCTTTGAAAAAATAACCACTATGAATTTTATCTTAAGTATCGCAGCAGGACTTTTATCGTCCTATTTATTTTTAGTCTTCTTTTTACTCAATAAGAAACCTAAAATTCTCATTTCGAGCCAAATTAGTCGAATCCTATTTAATGGGGAACAAAACTATCTTTTCAAGTTTGTCAATTTAACTAACTCAGAAATTTTCGATGTACATATCGAACTCACCTTCTATAAACCGGTGGGGACATTTAATGGTAGCAACTTGCAGGGCCGGGACATAAAACGTAAAGACAATTTTATTGCCTACGTCCCTCGTGAGAGAAAAACAGATCAATTTTCCTTACACGCCGTACGAATTCGAACAATAGAACCGCTTGAAGAAACCTGGCAGGATGAATCGTCCTTTATTCGATTAACTATTATAGCAAAACATGCCTTATCAGGATTCAATAAAGTTTTCGTTCAGGATTACCCTAGCTTAGATCGTATCAGTTCTGGGAAATTTTTATCTGGAAATTCTGTTGAATTAAAATAGGAATTAGCGGAATCAATTGAAAAATTAATGAGTACCTTTAACGAAGGTTTAACAGTTTTAAAAACCCAACCCATGAAAAAAGATATCATATTAGGCTAGGCCTACGAAAATTTAAAATAAACGAGCTTGTGGAAACACAGGCTTTTTTTTAGCTACCTATACTATGCAAATCAACTGCGACCTTGGCGAAGGAATCGGAAATGATGCCGAACTCATGCCCTACATTGATGAGGCAAATATTGCCTGCGGATTTCATGCTGGAGACGCGTTTACCATGCGCGAAACGGTGGCTTTATGTATCCGTCACAAGGTGAAAATAGGGGCACATCCGTCCTATTTAGATCGAGAGAATTTTGGAAGAAAAGAGATTGAACTCAGTCCGGAGGAAATCTATTTGCTAGTCAGAAAACAAGTTGAAACACTAAAAAAAATAACAGAGCAGGCTGGGGCAAAATTAAACCACGTGAAACCACATGGTGCCTTGTACAATATATCAGCAAAAAAGGAAGCGGTGGCGAAAGCCATAGCGAAAGCGGTAAAAGATGTGGATCCTAGCCTGATTTTGTTTGGCCTAAAAAATAGTCACTCCATAGCGGCAGCAAAAAATATAGGTTTGAAAACTGCGGAAGAAGCGTTCGCGGATCGACGTTATGAAAGTGATGGTTCCTTAACTCCGCGAAGTCAGCCGGGTGCATGTTTTACAGAAATACAAGATGTCCTTAATCAGGTGGAAAAAATAAAGGCCGACACCTGGTGTATCCATGGTGACGGCCCTTATGCAGTAGATTTTGCCAAAGCTTTACACGAGCTTAAAACTCCACAATAAATCCAATCGTAGGCGTTACTTGTGCTCGGTCATTTAAGAATTGGGTTGGTATCGCGTTACTTCCGTTTTTTGCAATAGGTAGGCCATTCGTCGTCGCAAAGGCTGAGTTATCCTCTAAGCGTTTGAAAGTATAGGTAGGAACCCCCAGATTTAACGCACCGTACCAATTAGTTACATCGAGGAATAAATCGATGGTCGTTTTCTTTAAATTGTATTTCTTGTCAATACGCACATCGCTTGAATGGAAATTAGGTAAGCGCAGGGTATTCAAACGAGAAAAATCGAAAGTTCCTTGACCTAAAGTCAGGTAGTTTGCTCTTGATAATGTCTCATCATAGGGCGAGTAGGGAGAACCTCCTTGGTAACGAAAACGAAGACCTAGCTCCCAGTTGCGCGGGAATTTATAACCCCAAGTGACGCTTAATAGGTGGCGATTATCCCAACTTGAGGCAATTAATTTTCCATCAAAACCACTAAAAATACTGCGGTAATAGGTGTAGGATAGGATACCGAAAAATTTGTCGGTTAGTTTCTTTTGGGCGAAAAACTCAAGACCGTAAGCACGACCTTTACCGGTAGTCGTTACGTCTTCATTGCCCAAAATATTAAAATCACCACCTAAGT
>JBIIGE010000139.1:0-2840 GCA_044236555.1 Aquirufa sp. | reverse complement strand
AGGTAGACCAATTGAACAGACGAACGGATATACGGGTTTATAATTCACAAGGGGACGTCTTTATGCTCATTGAATGCAAAGCACCGCATATTGACATTAGCTTAAGCACTTTACAACAAATTAGTCAATACCAGAAAATACAAAAAGCAGAGTACCTAGTTTTAACAAACGGCCTTACCAACATCATACTACATCATTCAACAAAAATTTTAAACGAATTCCCTACTTATCTATGAAAAAAGTCCTTCTTGTTTTCCTAGGAATCCTTTCTTTACCAGCTTTGGCACAAAAAAAACCAGCCTTAGTGGTGGGTATTGTCGTAGACCAAATGCGCTACGAATATTTAAATAAATTCTATGATCGCTATTCAGATAAAGGCTTCAAACGCTTAATGAATGAAGGGATTAATTGTAAGGACAATCATTATAATTATGCCCCTACAGTAACTGCAGCAGGACATGCTAGTGTGTACACAGGAACTGTTCCAGCAGTTCACGGTATTGTAGGTAATGATTGGATTGAAGTAGTAAATGGAAAAAAAATGTATTGTGTAGATGACACCACCGTACAAACTGTGGGCAGTAAAAGCAAAGCTGGAATCATGTCACCTAAGAATATGTTCACTACCACGATCACGGATCAATTAAAAATGGCTCAGAACTACAAGTCTAAAACGGTCGCAATTGCCTTAAAAGACCGTGGTTCGATATTACCCGGTGGTCATACGGCAGATGCAGCCTATTGGTATGACTCAGCTGATGGGTATTGGATTACATCCTCATTTTACATGAAAGAATTACCTACTTGGGTTCAGAAATTCAACTTAGAGGGTCGTCCACAAAAGCTTGTTAGTCAAGGATGGAATACGCTTTACCCGATTGCGACTTATACCCGTTCTGCAGAAGACGATAGTCCATTTGAAAGCAAATTACCGGGAGAAAAAACACCTACTTTTCCGCATGAATTAAAGGGGGGGAATCCGTTAGAAGTAATGCGTACGACTCCTTTTGGCAATACGTTAACGAAAGACTTCGCTATAAAAGCGATTGATGAGGAGAATTTAGGAAAGAACGGAACTACAGATTTCTTAGCAATAAGCTTCTCTTCACCTGATTATGTAGGACACTCCTTCGGTCCTCAATCCATCGAATTAGAAGATACCTATTTGCGGTTGGATCAAGATATTGCAGCCATTTTAACGCATTTAGATGCCAAATTAGGCAAGAATCAATACCTCGTTTTTTTAACAGCGGATCATGCAGTAGCTGAAATTCCTTATTACCTTCAAAGCAAACGATTACCCGGTGGAGTTTTTGATAATGTGAAGGCAATAAATGAAGCAAAAATGGCGCTGAAAAAAGAATTTGGCGAGGCTGAAATCATGGTTGGGAATGATAATTACCAAATCTATCTTAACCAGGCCAACCTAGAAAGATTACGTATATCGAAAGAGGCTGTGGGAAAGGTTTTGGAGAAATCATTCAAGAATCAAGCGGGCTTTGCGGAATTAGTAGACCTACGAAATGCTTCGAATAGCCCTTTACCCGTACTTTACCGAGAAATGATCTTAAATGGATATAATCAAGCGAGAAGCGGGGATTTTATGTACTTATTAAAACCACAGTGGTTTTCTGGCTACAAAACAGGAACGACACACAGCACGCTTTATGCGTATGATACCCACGTTCCCTTGTTATTTTTCGGATGGAACGTAAAACCAAAAGAAATAAACCAAAGAACTAGCATAAGTGACATCTCGAGCACCTTAGCGAATTGGTTAAAAATAAATGAACCCTCAGGGAGTATAGGTAAAGTAATTCAGTAATCATATGAAAATAGCTGTTGTAGGAACTGGATATGTAGGTTTAGTGACTGGAACTTGTTTCGCTGAAACAGGAAACCACGTCACTTGCATAGATATCAATGAAGAGAAAGTAAAACAAATGCAGGCTGGCATCATCCCTATTTATGAGCCTGGTTTAGAAGATTTGTTCAAAAGAAATACGGAAGAAGGTCGTTTGGATTTTACTACCTCTTTAAAAGAGGGTATTGCTGGTGCAAAAGTTATTTTCCTAGCTCTTCCCACCCCTCCAGGTGCGGATGGATCTGCCGATTTAAAATACATTTTGCAAGTGGCGAATGATTTAGGTCCACTCCTTTCGGAATATGCGGTTGTTATTGATAAAAGTACGGTTCCTGTAGGCACATCCGAAAAAGTACACGCAGCTATTGCTAAAAACGCAAAAGTCGATTTCGATGTCGTTTCAAATCCGGAATTCTTACGAGAAGGCGTAGCCGTAGAAGATTTTATGAAACCTGACCGTGTCGTTATAGGTACGCAATCAGAAAGAGCAAAAGACTTGATGTCACGCTTGTATGCCCCATTAGTTCGCCAAGGCAATCCGATCATCTTCATGGATGAACGTTCAGCAGAATTAACAAAATATGCAGCTAATGCCTTTCTAGCGACTAAAATCACTTTCATGAACGAGATTGCAAACTTGTGCGAACTCGTAGGCGCGAACGTAGACGAGGTGCGCAAGGGAATTGGAACCGATTCTCGGATCGGAAAACGCTTTTTGTTTGCCGGTATCGGTTACGGTGGAAGCTGCTTCCCAAAAGACGTGCAAGCGTTGGCAAAAACTTCCGCAGAAAACGACTATGAGTTTAAAATCTTAGACTCCGTTATGAAAGTAAATGAGAATCAAAAAACGAAACTCATTCCTCACCTAGAGAAGCACTTTAAAGGCGATTTAAAAGGGAAGAAAATCGCCATGTGGGGTTTGGCATTCAAACCCTATACCGATGATATCAGAGAGGCGCCGTCCTTATACAATATC
>JBIIGE010000140.1:0-2840 GCA_044236555.1 Aquirufa sp. | reverse complement strand
TGGAAAGGTTTCAAGTTATTATTCTCTTGTCTTGTCACATAATTCCACTCTAAGTAGGTATGTAACTTCGACTCAAACTCCTCATAAGTCACCTGTTGACCTGACATGTACTCCATTAACTGTAATCCACCAATCTTACGAGGAGTTTGGTGTTCCTTCGTTAACTTCTGTAAGGCCTTCGCCTTACTCAAACCCGCCGCCTGTAAGGCAGCCAATTCCTTCTTTCCTTCCACGGAAATTTTTTGGAAGGACTCGGAAGGACACCCAACATAAAAAATTTGGGCCCCTAACATTACTGAAATCTGGCCACGCAATTTCTCATCCTCTAACTCACCATATAAGGGGGACAAAGCCTTACAAATACGGTACAACAACTCCATTTTTTGTTTTTTAGTCTTACTCATTTTTTTTCATTTAAGGTTTATACTATTATGCCACATTTCTAATTCCATACATACCACTTTTAGTGTCTATGGGAACCAAGGTTTTCAACTCCCCTAAGTAGCGGAACAACGAACGATCCGTCACACCTAAGAACGCTGACATTCTACGCTTACTTACGAAGGATCCCTTATGCTGGATAAGGAAAAGTAGCAAGGCTACTACACGCTGTCTTTTGGAATTACTTTTAATTCCAAGGTCTAATTCTGAAACAGAAATAACCGATTTCGAAGGGGAGGTTTTTGGCTTCATAGGACAGGTCTTTTTTAAATGAGGATGCAAAGGTATTTTTTTAATTTAATTCATTTCAACAGTGTCTTAAAATGACTGATATTCTAGTGTCAAAATTTCATACTATTTAATTGATTTATGGGTAAAATATTACTCAATTAGGCTCAAATAGGCATTTTTTAGATTGACAAAATCGAATTGGGATTAACCCAGTGACAATTTTTGCTTCTTTCTATCTCCGTATTTGTTGATGCAAAATTACACCCAAGTACACTCCCATAGAAGTAGATGTAACCTTACATCAGATTCCCTAATTTCCTCTTTAATGCGACCTTCGTCTAACATTAAATTTAACCCTATGGCCTACTTCCATTTTTTAATTGACGCAAGCGTCTCTCATCGAGTTTTTCGAAATACCCCAGTCTATATAAGACTCATGGATCAGCTCGAACACCTATTGGAGATAAATCAGAACAAGTCCCATCCTGACCAGGTAGGGCTGACTATTTTTGATAATCATCTCCGGTTAAGAATGTTAGCTTTACCGATAGTCGAATTGCGAAATAAGATGCAGCAGACGCTAGACTATCAGCCCGGATCTGCTTTTATAGATGCCCTAGCAATGACGAGTTCTTGGATACAAGAGCAGTTAGGGCAGACTGACTACACAAAGCATGTCTTGGTCTTTTCAGATTTTGAAGAAAATGCAAGCCGTTATTATACCGTAGAAACGCTAGGGGAGTTGATCAAAACCTACAGAGAAGAAAATGGATTTGAGTTCTATGCCTTTGGCCTAAAAAGAAGCCAAGAATCTCTTTTTATAAAGATGAATTTTAGTGTAGAAAATTTGATATTTTTGGAAGAATAAACCTCTGAAAACTATGGCTAGAATCATCCTACACTTATTGAAATCTGACGACTGTTCTAGCACCACCTTTAATGACTTAGTTGACTTTATTCAGGGTGAGGTTAAATCTAAACTATTCGAAACCCATACCGTAAAACCTCGGACAAAAACATCCTTTAATCTTTCTTCTGTTCCCTCTTTTCAGGAATATTTTGCCATTTCAGATGCCTACCGCGCAGAACATAACATTCGCCCTGAAGATTTTATTTTTGTCGTTTCTGAAAAGAGCAATCAATTCGGATTTTTTTGTGCTTTAGGCGATGGTGATTCCAGAGCGGGATTTATTCATGCCAAATCTTGGAAGCATACCTTTCCAGATCTTTCCACCCGAGCAGAAGCTTGCGCGAATGCCTATTTAATTTACTCCCTCGTACTTCGCCGTTTTCAATATAGCGCTGCTGATTATTCATCTTATTACGAGGTGTTCGCACTAGCTCCTTTTGTTCACCGCGATTCAAAACCTTGCTTTAATAATTGGGTAGTCGAAAAACGTAAAATTGAAACCCTTCTCTCTAGTGTTTATATCTGCCCAGCTTGCAATACAGGTATTATCGAGGGAGGATTGTCTGCTCAACATTTGGCCGTTATTAAAAACCTCTTCGAGAAAATCCGGGAAAAAGTACTGATGTTCGAAGAGAGTGATCCATTTGAAAATGGCCTGTTGTATATCTACCAAAATCGAATGGAAATCAGGTATGAGACTAATAATAATTTTGTTCATATTCCCTTTTCTACAAATATAGGCGAGATGACTTATTTTGTTTTTTACATGTACCTGCTTTTGATAAATAGAACCGTGCATTTAAGCGAATGGAATAATGACCCCAATCATTTTCAATTAATGCGTCGTATTGTTTCTGTTGCCCAGGGCGCCGTTTTAACGCAACCCTTACATGCCACTGCTAATGAACGTTATGAGGAGATGAATACTCTCAAGAATTATGGTACGCCTAATCCTCGTAAACCTTTAGAATATCAAAATCCAGCCATCGCTACATTAGTCAATCGTGTGAATGCTCATTTTACATCTGGTTTTAAACAATTTCAATCGGATGAAGCATGGGCAAAAGAAACGGCAAAAGAGTACTTCATTAAAGGAACCCGCGAACTAGTTTTAGGATTGAATCGCAATCGCGTTTACTTCGCAGATTGCTGGATGGATGCCTTTAGTGCAGAGTTTGAGTGGATGCAGCGGATATCATAAAAAAAGCCCGCTATTTCTAGCGGGCTTTTCAATTAGTGTCTTACAGACTATTCTTCA
>JBIIGE010000138.1:0-2850 GCA_044236555.1 Aquirufa sp. | reverse complement strand
AAAAGTTCGATAATCAATCCAGCTAGCGTTTCACTTTCGCCTTTGGCCTTCTCGAAATAGGTAGACTCCATTTCGAATACCCGGCAAAAATCATTCAGCGAAGTCTTCGCCTCGAACACATAGACATTGTCCGCTAATTTCTTGTAATCCGCTTCCACCTCATCGAACTCATCGTTGATCTCGCCCACGATCTCCTCGATGATATCCTCCATAGTAGCTAGCCCCTCCGTTTCACCGTATTCATTTACAATGATGGCCATGTGCACCCTTTTCTCTTGGAAATCATAGAGCAAATCATCAATCTTCTTGTTTTCTGGCACAAAGAATGGACTATGTAAAAGCGGCAACCAGTCAAAATTCTCGTCCTGGTCGATATGTTTCAATAAATCTTTGATGTATAAAATCCCCTCGATTTTATCGATGGTTTCGTTGTACACGGGCACACGCGAATACCCATTCTTATTAATGAGGTCCATCAATTCGTGGAAATTCATACTCGTATCGAAGGCAATAATATCTCTGCGCGCCTTCATGACCGATTTCACGGAGATATTCCCAAAATTCAGAATCCCCCGCAAAATATCTTTTTCTCGATCACTGGTATTTTCATCTGTGGTAATCTCCAGCGCCTGATTCAATTCCTGCGAAGTCAGCGTGTACGACTTCTTCTTTACACGCTTCTCGATTAACCCAGAAATGCCTAACAACGCCTTAGAGAGCGGAGAGAAAACAAAATTCAGGAAACTAATAAGCGGGGCTGAATAGCGCGCGAAGTTAAGGTTATTCTGTTGCGCCCAGACTTTGGGAATCAATTCGCCAAAAAACGTAATGATAAACGTCACCCCAAACAATAAAAATAGCGTGACCAAAACCGTTTCCATCGATTGCTCCCCTAGAATCTGGGAGGTCAAATAATTTGCCAACGTAATGAAAATAATATTCACAAAGTTGATGGCAATTAACAAAGTAGCCAGTAATTGTTGGGGTTTATCGAGTAATTGACTCACCGTTTTCTCACTACTGGTCTCACTCTCACGCAAGCTTATACGTTGGTCTGCATTCAATGAAAAGAAGGCCACCTCTGATCCAGCTAAAACAGCGGACAGAAACAATAGGGCCACTAAAATAAAGGAAATAAGCGCAATCGAACTCACACTAATGGAAGGCTCCACGGCGAGTAATAACAGATTGGGTAAGGGGTCTGGGTCCATATGTTGGGTGAACTGATCGACACAAATTTACAAAAAAGGGAATACGAAATGCGATATCCCCTTTTTTGTATCAAAAATTTAAAACGGTAGATCGTCCCCTTCTTCCATCATGGGCGGAAATGGATCAGACTTGGGCGCGCCCGCTAGTACGGGTTCTGGCTTCGGTCTTTCCGCTGCAGGCGCACCAGCAGGAGAACCTTCATTACGGCCGCCGATTAGATTCATCGATGTAGCGCGAATTTTATAGCCACGCACGGTTGCGCCATTTTTATCTTGCCACTCTTCGGAACGAATTTTTCCCTCTATGTAAACTTGATTCCCTTTCTTCAAATATTGCTCGGCGATGTTTGCTAAGTTATCCCAAAGCTCGATGCGGTGCCACTCGGTTTGGTCTACTCTTTGTCCATCCTTTCCGGTATACGACTCAGAGGTCGCAATGTTAATGTTTGCCACTTTTACACCGCTAGGAAGTGCGCGAACTTCTGGGTCAGCGCCTAAATTTCCTAATAAAATAACTTTGTTTACTCCAGCCATAATGATTTGTTTTTTAAAGGGTTAGCTCAGCAAGGCTTCTTGCATCGCCTAAAGGTACGTGGGCGTTATGTCTTGTAAAATAGGACATTCTAAATTATCAGTTATTAGGTTCAAAAGCAAAACCGGTTTTCCTTTGCTCTCGAACTCTGAGGGGCTCATCCAGACATAACCCTCCGGAATCGCAAGGGCAAAATTATCAGGAACTTGAACATGCCAAGCATCGCATGTAATTTTTCGGTGACTTAAAAGATGCACCGGCGGGGACTTTAATGCTTGCCGCGAAAAGGGTAGCCAGCTCGCCTGATCTTCGAGTAAGTAAAATTCCCATAAACCTTTCCAAATGCCGTTTTCGGTACGTTCTCGCACTAAAAGCTGTCCTTTTTGTTCGATGACCAGGTAGTTCATCTCTATTGCTTTGACCTTCGTTTTCTTCGATTTAACAGGATAATCGGCTACTTTTTTCGCCTGATTTGACTGACAAAAAAGAGCTAAAGGACAAATAGCACATGACGGCGAAGGTGTACACTGCAAGGCCCCAAACTCCATGATCGCCTGATTAAATCCTGCCGGATCCTGTGTGGGAATCAGCGATTGGGCAAGAGAGGTAAATACACCTCGGGCGGCTGAAGACGCTATATCCGTTTCGATTGCAAATACGCGAGACAAAACCCGGTACACGTTGCCGTCGACTACGGCTTTGGCCTCATTAAAAGCAAAGGATGCAATGGCCGCGGCGGTATACGGGCCCACGCCGGGTAAACGAATGATTTCGTCATACGTGTGGGGAAATTCGCCGGCGAAATCCCGCATGACCATTTGGGCAGCCTTTTGTAAATTCCGAGCTCGAGAGTAATAGCCTAAACCCTGCCACAAGCGAAGCAAGGTGGCCTCCGGGGCCTCTGCAAGTTCGCGCACCGTAGGAAAAGCGGCGAGCAATCGCTCATAATAAGGTAATCCCTGCGCTACGCGGGTTTGTTGCAAGATGATTTCGGATAACCAGATCGCGTATGGGTCCTTCGTTTGGCGCCAAGGCAGCTCACGCTGGTGTTCAGCGTACCAAGCCATTATTGTGGCCGAAAAAGGATGTAAAGGGCTTTTTTGCATG
>JBIIGE010000137.1:0-2852 GCA_044236555.1 Aquirufa sp. | reverse complement strand
TCGCGTACCTCTGCATATTGCTGTGCCGAAATTTGCTGAGGATCAGAATTCGCTCCTTTGATTTTTTTGAGCTGAATCTTATTCAATTCTGCTAAAAGCACATCTTCATCCATCCGCATCATCGTGGCGGTCTTTTGAATGAAAAGACTGCGTTGAATCGCATCGGGAATTTTGGAAATGGATTGTACCATTTCTTTGATCATCTCTGCCTTCTTAAATGGATCATCCCCTGCCTCTTCCTTAAACAGATTCGCTTGGAAAGAGATCACATCTTTCGCTTCCTTTTTTATATATTCAATAAATGCCTCTGAACCAATCTTTCGTACAAAAGAATCGGGATCATTCCCTTCTGGGAATACCACTAAATTCACTTGAAGACCTTCTTCTAAGATCAGGTCCATTCCACGCAAGGCCGCCTTTATACCGGCAGAATCCCCATCATACAAGACAGTAACGTGCTGAGTGAAGCGACCGATTAACTTGATCTGTTCAATGGTCAAAGAAGTTCCTGACGATGCCACGACGTTCTTAATTCCCGCTTGGTGGAGCGAAATAACATCGGTATAGCCTTCTACGAGGTAACAAACATCTTTTGTTCTTATCTCATTCTTTGCCTGAGAAATACCGTATAAAGTGGCCGATTTATGGTAGACTTCCGTTTCAGGGGAGTTCAAGTATTTAGCCTGGTTCTTCGCATCATTTCTGAGAATACGTGCGCCAAAAGCAATAATCTTACCCGACACATTGTGAATCGGGAAAATGACGCGGTTGCGGAAACGATCATAAACCTTTCCATCGTCATTCTTTTGCGTAACTAAGCCCGCTTTTTCAATGATTTCCTGTGAAAAACCCTGCTTTAAGGCAGATTTTAAGAAAGCATCCCAGGCCTCCGGGCTATACCCTAAATCGAAGGATTGTAAGGTAGCGTCTGAAAAACCACGTTCCTTGAAATAAGGCAAAGCGATCGATTTACCTTCGTCTGTATAGTACAATTGTTTTTTGAAGAACTCTTTCGCGTATTCGAGGATGATAAGCAAGCTTTCGCGTTCGTTTTGACGAACAAGCTGGTCGTCGGTCATCTCCTCTTCTTGGATGTCGATGCCGTATTTTTTGGCCAAATGACGTAAAGCCTCGCCATACCCCAAACCTTCCATATCCATTACGAATCGAACAGAATCCCCGGCTTTACCGCAACCAAAACATTTGTAGATTCCCTTTGCAGGGGAGATAGAGAAAGACGGTGTTTTCTCTCCATGAAATGGACAACATGCCCAATAATTCGCGCCTTTCTTCTTAATCGTCACATAATCCCCGATCACGTCTGCCACCGCAGCCGTTTGCTTTATTCGCTCGACGGTTTCGGGATCAATGCGCATATTACAATAACAAGCCGGCTAGAGTGGCTGATAAATAGGAGGCTAAAGTACCGGCTATCAAAGCTTTAAAGCCTAATTTAGCAAGATCTGAACGGCGTGATGGGGCTAATTCGCCAATACCACCGATTTGGATAGCTACAGAGGAGAAGTTAGCAAATCCGCAAAGCGCAAAGCTAGTAATCGCAATCGTTTTAGGATCTAATGTATCCTTCAACTTCACCATATCTAAATAAGCAACGAACTCATTTACCACCATCTTTTTTCCCATCAAAGCGCCTGCGACTTCTACATCTTGTGCTGGAACACCCATCGCAAAAGCAAAAACAGAGAATACTTTTCCTAGGATTGTATTCATCGATAACTCCGGATAATTTACCCAAGCACCGATATGACCTAAACCTAGATCGACTAAAGCAATCAAGGCGATAAATCCGATTAACATCGCAATCACATTTAAACCGACTTTCAATCCCTCACTAGCTCCTGCCGCAATCGCATCGACTAAATTCGCGTGCGTTTTCGATAATTCTAATTTCACTTCACCTTCCGTCTCCGACTTCTCGGTCTCAGGGAACATAATTTTCGAGATAACTAAAGCACCTGGTGCGGCCATTAAACTAGCTGCTAATAAATAGGCCGCTGGCACCCCTAGCGATATATAAACTGCCATCACACCCCCTGCAATACAAGCAAACGAGCCTGTCATCGAAGCCATTAACTCCGAATTCGTCATGTTTTTCAAGTATGGCTTAATCATAATTTGAGCTTCCACTTGACCTACGAAAGTAGACGCCACATTCGATAAAGCCTCTGCTCCACTTACGCCCATCAGCCAATGAACACCTTTTCCTACAAAAGAAACAACGCGCTGAAGCACTCCTAAATGATAAAACATATTCACTAATACGGCCACAAAAATGATGGTAGGAACTACTTTGAAGAAGAAAATATAATCATTTCCTGGACCAAAAGCCTTGATCATCAAGTCGCGGTTCACTAGGGAGCCAAACACAAATTGTGCTCCTTTATCTGCTTGGCCTAATAAGGTATTGATGGAATCGCCTAACCATTGAAAGAGGTTTTGGCCTACTTCAGTTTTCAAAATAAATACCGCTAACAAAACCTGCAGTAATAGACCGACACCTACTGTCCGGTAATTGATTGCTTTTCGGTTATTCGACATTAAAAATGATACACCCAAAATCAATACGATACCGAGCAATCCTGTAAATCTTTCCATTAGTTTTATTCTTGGTGTAATCAGCCTACTTTATATCTAGGCTAACAGTAAATTTATCAAATGCTAATTCGGCAACCAAATCCTCGTCTTTGATTTCGTAAAATTTCGAGTGAATATTAAACGGCTCCTCACTCTCGATTTTCCAATAGCTACCGTCCTCCTGCATTTCATACGAATTCTTCGTATCGCGTAAATTCCAATCCAAAATAGTAATCGCTAAATTTTTCGCACGTGTA
>JBIIGE010000136.1:0-2871 GCA_044236555.1 Aquirufa sp. | reverse complement strand
CTGTACGCTTCAATTGCATTACTCAAGCTTATTGTATGAAGCGGCTGAAAGAGAGATCATTCAACAATACCCTTTATATGTTCCTCTAGAGAATCGTGATGAAAATTACGAGCCTAATGAGGAATTAGATGAAGAAGTAGAAATGCTTATTCTGGAAGTCATTGAAGATTTAGAGGAGAATGAGGAGATTAAAGTGGCAGAATACATCGAAATCGATCCAGAATTCGATTACGGCGTTAGTATTGAAGCTGCTCTTTATGTTCCCGCTTTAGATGATGACATGTTATCTCAATTTGTAAAGGACTTTAATGGCAATACCTTAAGCCTAGACCCATCGCTTTATACCTTTAACTCAGATGATGAGGACGAGGAGGACGAAGATTAACATGAGTATAGCTGTATTTTACGCTCCTAATGCAAAGGATTCCTCTTATTTATCTGAAGAGGAATCCTTTCATGCTTCTAAGGTATTACGCTTAAGAGTGGGGGAAACTATTCATTTATTAGATGGACGTGGTAAAAAATTTGCCACAAAAATATCGGCTTTCGATGGTAAAAAGGTAGCCTTTGGTCCGATAGAACTAATTGAATCCGAACCTTCTCCGGCCTACACCATTCATTTATATGTGGCTCCCACGAAGCAAATGGAACGTATGGAGTGGATGGTAGAAAAATGTGGGGAATTCGGAATTCATGGAATACATTTCTTTGCTTCTAAAAATTCAGAACGAAAAGAGATTAAGCTTCAGCGATTAGAAAAAACAGCGATTTCTGCTTTGAAACAATCTAAGAATCTCTATTTACCCGAAATTACTGGTTTGCATACCTTCAAAGAGGTGGCTGAAAAGGAGGGAGGCGAAAAGTTATTTGCCTATATTTCGAATCCCCCTGTGGAAGTGCTGACTAAAGCAGCAACTAAAGGTCAAGAATACCTCTTAATTGTAGGTCCAGAAGGGGACTTTACGGCAGAGGAATCGGCTATTTTGAAAAATAGTAGGTGGAAACCGTTTAGTTTGGGAAAGTCCATTTTGCGTACGGAAACGGCAGGGATAGCCGTCTGCCATGCTTTACATATACTAAATATTGATTAAAATCACATTTTTTATTGATTAGCAGGTGAAATAAGAAACATTTGCTTTGTACTTTTGTTAAAACATTAAATCATCCTTTCTATTATGCAATTAGTACTCCCGGCTTTCTTCATACATTGGTATGTTTCTTTGTTTAGCCAAACGTTTTTCCTTCACCGATACTCCGCTCACAAGATGTTTTTAATGAGTAAGTTTTGGGAGAAATTCTTTTACTTCTTGACGTATTTATCGCAAGGATCATCTTTTTTAAGCCCTAGAGCCTATGCAATTCTTCACAGAATGCACCATGCGTTTTCTGATACGAAGAAAGATCCACACTCACCTATGTTCTCAAGCAATGTTTTTACCATGATGTGGAAGACGAAAAATATCTACAATGCCGTTTTAAATAGAGAACAAAAGGTTGAAGAGCGTTTTGAGCACGATTACCCAGTTTCAAAAACGATTGAAAGAATTGGGGATTCTTGGATTTCACGTTTAGGATGGGGAGTGGCTTACGCGTCCTTGTACATCGTAGGTTTCATATACTTCGATATGCACTGGGCGTTTTTCTTCTTATTACCTGTTCATTTCCTAATGGGTCCTGTGCATGGCGCAATCGTAAATTGGTCGGGTCATAAATACGGTTACCAAAACTTTGACAACCACGATCACTCAAAAAACTCCTTAATTTTTGATGTAGTTATGATGGGCGAGTTGTTCCAAAACAACCACCATAAACTACCTAACCGCGTTAACTTCGCTACAAAATGGTTTGAGTTCGATCCAACTTATCCAATGATCAAATTACTAACCTGGTTGAAAATCATTCGTCCGAATGTGAAACCAGCAGATGCTAAGTTTTAGAACTTAGCTATACATTATAAAAAAAGAGCCTCGAACGAGGCTCTTTTTTTATATCTGAGTATTGGAACTAAACTTCTCTAAATAATCAGACACTCGCTTCACAAATCCTCCTCCCAGCGAACCATCTACCACTCGATGATCATACGAATGCGATATGAACATCTTTTGACGAATGGCGATGATGTCGTCGCCTTTTTCATTCGTAATGACAGCGGGTTTCTTTTCAATGACGCCAAATGCTAAAATACCTACTTGAGGCTGCACAATAATAGGCGTTCCCATTAAATTGCCAAAACCACCTATATTCGATATCGTAAATGTTCCACCCTCTAAATCAGCCGGCTTCAATTTATTAGCTCGAGCACGAGCCGATAGATCATTCACCTTTTGAGTTAACTCAGCTAAGGACAATTTATCCACTTCGTGAATGACAGGGACAATTAAATTACCATTAGGTAAAGCTACAGCCATCCCTATGTTAATTTGGGCATGCTGCACGATGTAATCACCTTCTACCGAAATAAGCATACCAGGAAAATCCCGTAAGGCGTCAGCAGTTGCTTTAAATAGGAGCGGAGTGAAGGTTAGGGCCTCCTGGTACTTATCTTGAAAATCTTGTTTTACTTTTGAACGCCAAATCACCATATTGGTTACATCTGCCTCTAAGAATGAGGTAACGTGGGGTGCAATGCGCTTAGAATCAAGCATGCGCTCGGAAATCATCTTCCGCATGCGATCCATTTCAATTACTTCGTCCCCTGGCAATCGCATTCCGGCCCCTTGACTTAAGGTTCCTGAAGAAATCATACGCTTCGAATTTCGAACCGCGATGTAATTCAACACATCTTTCTTTGTGATTCGACCATCTAGACCTGAACCAGCGATTTGGTTTAGCTCTCTTTGGGATACATTCTCAGCCTGACAAATCTGCTTA
>JBIIGE010000053.1:0-10707 GCA_044236555.1 Aquirufa sp. | reverse complement strand
AAACCGATCTGATATCGGTGCTGGGACGCGAGGCTCGGACATGGGCATAGATGCCCTGGAAATTGCCGCCATCAATCAAGAAGATGATTTTTTTCATCGACATCTTTTTGAAGATATTGCCACTCATAACGAAACTATTTACCAAAAAAACACCAATAGTTTTGCGAAAAGAATTGAACATGTCGTTCAGCAATGCGAAAGGGTTTGTGATTCTGTTTCAACCAATTTACAAAAGGGCTATTTCCCGATCGTTTTATCCGGAGATCATTCTTCCGCATTAGGTGTAATAAGTGGTATAAAAAAAGCCTATCCAGAGAAAAAGCTGGGGGTGGTTTGGATAGATGCGCATGCAGATTTACATTCCCCATTTACATCTCCTTCGGGCAATATTCATGGTATGCCATTAGCAGCTGCTATGAATTTAGATAACTTGGACTGCCGTATAAATCAGGTTTCAAATGAGACTGTTGATTCTTGGCAGCAATTAAAAAATATAGGAATTCAGGGGCCTAAAATGTCGCCTGAACAGTTGGTTTATTTTGGTTTACGGGATTTTGAAAGTGCGGAGGAATCTCTTATTAATCAATTTGACATAATGCATTTTAAGGTTGAACAAATGCGTCATTTAGGGATTAAAGATTGTGTCCAAAAGGCCATTCTCCATTTACAATCAACCGATATTATTTTCGTTTCCTTTGATGTTGATTCGCTGGATTGTGATCAAATTTCCTATGGTACGGGTACTCCAGTTAAGTCTGGCTTTACCTCTGATGAAGCACTTTCCATTATTGAATTATTTATTTCTACGGGAAAAGTTGCTTGTTTAGAAGTGGCTGAAATTAATCCCTTGCTTGATAATAAAGGGAATAAGATGGCAGAAACGGCATTTGGAATACTGAGTAAGCTGGAGGAAAGTATTAGGCAGTAGTCAGTGGACAGTGGGCAGTGGACAGTGAGAAGTCCGAAGGGAACGAGTCCGCAGGGAATGCATTTCTGAATGTATCGCCGTAGGCGATTCCAACTTTGAACTTTGTTCTTTGCCCTTTGAACTTTTATTTCCGGAGCCTAAAGGGCTCCAGAAATAATCGAATCCACCACACTCGGATCCAACAAGGTGGAAGTATCCCCTAAACTGCCAAATTCACCCTCAGCTACTTTGCGTAAAATACGACGCATGATTTTGCCCGAACGGGTTTTAGGTAGGCCTGTAACGAATTGAATTTTGTCAGGTTTGGCAATCGGTCCAATGACACGTGTTACGGTCGCTAAAATATCTTTGCGCATTAAAGCATCGTTCTCTGGCATGTGTTCACAGATGACATAAGCATAGATTCCCTGTCCTTTGACATCATGAGGGAATCCGACTACCGCAGATTCTACCACGCCTGTGTGCATATTTATCGCATTTTCTACTTCAGCTGTGCCTATACGGTGTCCTGAAATATTCATGACATCATCTACACGCCCTGTGATGCGGTAATAGCCATCCTCATCCCGCATACATCCATCTCCAGTGAAATAGAGTCCCGGATACGTAGAGAAATAGGTTGATTTGCAACGCTCGTGATCACCGTAGGTGGTGCGAATGATTCCTGGCCAAGGATATTTGATACATAAATTTCCATTAACGCCATTTCCTTCTATTTCTTTACCATTTTCATCTACTAGGATTGGTTGTACCCCAGGAAGTGGTAAAGTGGCGTAGGCAGGTTTTAATGGGGTAATTCCAGCGATTGGCGAAATCATGTGACCACCTGTTTCGGTTTGCCACCAGGTATCAACAATAGGGCACTTTCCTTTGCCTACGTGATCATTGTACCAATGCCATGCTTCCACATTTAACGGTTCACCTACGGAACCAAGGACACGTAGTGAGCTCAAGTCTTTGTTTGTGATGTATTCATTTCCCATTCCCATCAGTGATCGTATCGCTGTAGGAGCGGTGTAAAAAATGTTGACTTGGTGTCTTTTTATGATGTCCCAAAAACGTCCCGCATCCGGATATGTAGGAACGCCCTCGAATAAAATGGATTTGGCACCATTCAAAAGTGGACCATACACTAAGTAGGAGTGGCCCGTAATCCATCCAATATCTGCGGTGCAGAAATAAACTTCGCCTGGGTTATATTGGAACACATTCGCAAAAGTATACGCTGAATAAACCATGTAGCCACCACAGGTGTGAACGACACCTTTTGGCTTTCCTGTAGAACCTGAAGTATATAAAATAAACAAGGGATCTTCCGAGTTCATGACTTCAGCAGGGCATTCTGCTGAAGCTTCTTGCTCAGCTTCATCCCACCAAAGATCACGTCCTTCCAACATTGAAACTGGTGTATTCGTCCGGCGTTTAACAATCACTTTTTCGACAGACGGGCAATTAACGATGGCGTCATCCACCGTTTCTTTCATCGGAATCTCTTTGTTTCCACGCACAGCACCATCCGTCGTTAATACGATTTTGCAGGTCGCATCATTGACGCGATCTGCGATGGATTGAGCAGAGAATCCACCAAAAATAACGGAGTGAATGGCCCCAATTCGCGCACAAGCTAAAACGGCAATCGCTAATTCAGGGATCATGGGCATGTAAATGCACACACGATCACCTTTTTCAACCCCTTGTGATTTTAACGCATTGGCTACTTTGCAAACGCGCGTGTAAAGTTCGCGGTAGGTCAGAGTTATGGCTGCATCGCCTGGTTCATTGGGCTCATAGATAATGGCTGCTTGATCAGGAATCGTCTGTAAATGGCGATCTAGGCAGTTAGTAGTTATGTTTAATTGGCCGTCTTCAAACCATTTGACCGAATAATCGTCAAAACTCCAGTCTAGGACTTTGGTAAATGGTTTAGACCATTCAAATTCATTCGCTATGCCTGCCCAGAATTTCTCTGGTTCTTGCACGCTTAATTCATACGTTTTCTGGTAATCTGCTAGGCTCGTAATTCTCATAATTAAATGTTGTCAAATTCTCCCTGAAGGGAATAATAGCCAAAAAGGCTCATTCCAATCGAAATGAGAGGTGCTAATACAAAGGTATAAATGATGGCAGGGACTAGATCGTTACCGCCTTTGGCCCATAAAGGAACCGCTTGAAAATAAATCAAATAAATGCCTGCACCGATTCCTAGACCGATCCAAACAATCCCTAAAATGCGTTTGATGAGGTTCATGCTGCTTTTTTATCTGATTTGATGTAAATAATTCCAATAACTATACACACACTAATTAAGACGATTGGGTAGTTTAATCCTTCTAAATATGGTTTTTGAACGACTCCAGCTGTTTGCGCATTCGAGACTAGAAAAGTCGCTATGGCCGGCATTAATCCACCAAAAACGCCATTCCCAATGTGGTAGGGAAGAGACATGGAAGTATATCGAATTTTTGTCGGGAACATCTCCACTAAAAACGCAGCGATGGGACCATAGGCCATAGTCACGAAAGAAATGAGGCAAAATACATAACCGATGAGCGTCCACTGATCCGCTTGGTTAATTTTAATCGAGATTTTGGATTCCGTCTTATCAGGCGAAACCTCGGTAATCACGTTTTTATACGAACTTCCATCCGTAAACTCCTTCGTCAAGGTTGTCGTTTTACCTTTCAGAACCATTTTTTCAGATCCGGGAACTACTGTTTTATTTGTCACATCCACAATTTTATACATCTGATCAAAAATGGGGCGATAGGTAAGAACCGCAATGATCATACCTGCCATCATAATTCCTTTGCGGCCTATTTTGTCAGATAACGCACCAAATAATACAAATAGCGGGGTTCCTAGTAAAAGGCCGATGACTAATATCGTATTCGTTTGAATATCATCTAGATTACAAATTTTTAATAGGAATGTTTGTGCATAAAACTGGCCGGTATACCACACTAAACCTTGGCCCATTGTAGCCCCGAATAGCGCTAAAAGTACATATTTTAGGTTCAGTTTATTGCCAAAGGATTCCTTTAGCGGGTTCTTACTAATTTTTCCCTCGGCTTTGGCCTGTTCAAACATAGGTGATTCCTCCATGTTTTTACGGATCAAAAGAGAAACGAGAACCATCAGAATAGAGACTAGAAATGGAATTCTCCAGCCATAGTCATCGAATGCTTCTTTACTCATGGATGCCCTGGTTGCCATAATGACGGCTAATGAAATAACTAAACCTAAAGTAGCTGTCGTTTGTATCCAGGAAGTAAAAAATCCCCGTCTTTCAGCGGGTGCATGTTCAGCCACATAGGTTGCGGCTCCACCGTATTCACCTCCTAATGCAAGTCCTTGTAAAAGACGTAGTGTTAAGACTAAAATGGGTGCCCAGGCACCAATAGTGGCATAAGAGGGAATTAAACCTATCGCAAATGTGGCGCCTCCCATTAACATGAGGGTGACCATAAACGTATATTTTCGACCAATTAAATCACCCAATCGTCCGAAAACTAAGGCTCCAAACGGGCGCACAACAAATCCGGCAGCAAAAGTGGCTAAGGTGTTTAAAAAGGCGGCGGTAGGATTATCTGTTGGGAAGAATTTGGTTGATAATACCGTGGCTAAACTTCCAAAAATATAAAAATCATACCACTCGATTAAGGTACCCACTGACGACGCACTAATAATGTAGGCGAGGCTTTGTTTTTTGGTTGACATTATTTTAAATAGGTTTTAACAAATCTAAAATTTTCTGCCTAATTCTGCTAAATTTGAACCAAAATTCTTGTTTATGTTTACAGAAACGCAACGCTTCACCCAATGGTGGTTATGGCTGATTATCATTGCATCTTGGATTACGATGATGTATGCCATTGCCACTGTGTCACCTCCCACAACCATTTCATTTATGATATCATTTGGTCTAGGGATGTTGTTGCCTGTGCTGTTTTGGCAAATGAAATTAGTGACTAGAATCGCAGAGGAGGGCATCTATGTGCGATTTACTCCGTTCCACTTCAAGGAGAAGTTTTTCTCCTGGGATTCTCTTTCTGCTTGCTATGTCAGGACATATAATCCCTTAATGGAATACGGTGGCTGGGGTATAAAATATGGCTTTGGCGGTCAAGGCTTAGTCTATAATGTATCAGGGGAAATAGGTCTTCAGCTGAAATTTAAGGAGGGGGAACCCTTATTAATTGGGACTCAAAAAGGGGAGGAGATCAAGCAGATTTTAGCCGGAATGGGCAGATTAACCGAATCTGTGAAATAAAAGGCGTACCTTTACGCTACATTATGAGGATGTTTGTTATTATTTCATTGCTCATAACACATCTTTATACAGTAATATGTCATTTGAATCATTACACCTCATTGAGCCTATTTTAAAGGCGCTCAACGAAGAGGGTTATACTAATCCCACACCTATTCAAGCCCAATCGATCCCTATTGTCCTTCGTGGCACGGATTTATTAGGTTGTGCCCAAACGGGTACGGGTAAAACAGCAGCGTTTACGTTGCCCATCATTCAGCTTTTAGAAGAGAACAAAAGCTTCTCAAAAAATAAGAAAGTTCGTGCCCTAATTGTCACTCCTACTAGGGAGTTAGCCATTCAGATTGGCGAAAGTTTCCGTGCCTATGCGCGTCATACGGATTTAAAATATGCCGTTATTTTTGGTGGAGTAGGCCAAAGTCCCCAAGTCTCAGCCATCCGCAGCGGTGCTGATGTGGTGATTGCAACGCCTGGACGTCTTTTGGACCTGATGAACCAACGCCTTTTATCTATCGCTGACGTGGAATACTTCGTCTTAGACGAGGCAGATCGTATGCTCGATATGGGTTTCATTCACGATGTAAAGAAATTATTAGCGGCCTTGCCACACAAACGTCAGTCACTATTCTTCTCGGCTACTATGCCGCCAGAAATAGTGAAACTGGCGGGTAGTATTTTAAGAAACCCCGCATCTGTTTCTGTAACGCCAGTTTCTTCTACTGTTGAAATCATCAATCAATCGGTATATTTCGTTGATAAAGGAAATAAAAACGATCTATTGCTAGACATCCTGCAAGACACATCGATTAAAACAGCCCTTGTCTTCACCCGCACAAAACATGGCGCAGACAAAGTGGTAAAGATGTTATTGAAAGCTAGCATCAAGGCAGAAGCGATTCACGGGAATAAATCCCAAAACGCTCGTCAAACGGCACTTAAAAACTTCAAAGCACAAACCACCCGTGTCTTAGTCGCTACCGATATCGCCGCTCGTGGTATTGATATTGACGAATTAGAATACGTTGTCAACTTCGAATTATCGAACATCGCTGAAACCTACGTCCACCGTATCGGCCGTACAGGCCGTGCTGGAGCGAAAGGTGCCGCCATTTCTTTCTGTGATATCGAAGAAAAAGCCTATTTGAAAGACATTGAGAAGTTGATTGGGAAGAAGATTCCTGTGGTGGAAGCGCATAAATACCCGATGAAAGTCTTACATGTGGAGAAAGCGGCTAAAAAACCACAGGGCCCATCACGCCATGGCGGCGGTTCTCGTCCAGGTGCTCCGGCAGCGGCAGCCAAAGATGCTAAACCCGCTCGTTCTTTCGATAAGGCAAGTGCCGGCCGCAAATGGTACGGTAAGAAAAATACCTATTGATAATTGAAAAATTCGAAGAAAATATTGCTCGTCATCGTAGGTCCCACGGCGGTCGGTAAGACCGCGCTTTGTGTTGATTTAGCGAAGCACCTACAGACGGACATTATTTCGGCAGATTCACGCCAATTTTACCGCGAACTTTCCATCGGTACGGCAAAACCATCTGTGGATGAGCAGGGTGGTGTAATCCATCATTTTGTGGATTCTCATTCTGTGGAGGACTATTTCTCCCCGGGGGATTTTGAAAGGGAATCGATGAAATTATTGACGAAACTCTTCAAAAAGCACGATGTCGTAGTGGCAACGGGGGGCTCTGGATTGTACTTGAAAGCTTTGATGGAGGGCCTGGATGTAATGCCCGAAGCGGATTTAGCCCTGCGCGAAACGCTGAATGGCCGTTTGGAAAAAGAAGGTCTTTGGGCTTTATTCTCTGAATTAAAGCAATTAGATCCAGTATATTCTTCTCAAGTAGATGCTAAAAACCCGCAACGTGTCATTCGAGCGCTTGAAGTATGCCTTTCAACCGGAAAACCCTATTCAGAATTTAGATTAGCCCAAAAACCAGCCCGACCTTTCCAAGTCATTAAGATCTGTCTTGAACGCCCAAGGGAAGAGTTATATACTCGAATTGATCTACGAATGGACCAAATGCTAACCGCTGGTTTAGTGGAAGAGGCGCGTGCCTTCGAGGACAAGCAACATTTATATGCACTAAAAACGTTAGGTTATAAAGAAGTCTATGCGTTTTTGCGGGGTGAATACGATGAGGAGGAGATGATTCGCTTATTAAAGCGTAATAACCGTCATTATGCGAAAAAACAAATGACTTGGTTCCGAAATCAAGATGAGTTTACGTATTTGCATCCTTCGAATGCCTTCGTAGAAATTTTGAAACAATTAGAGGCTTAAATAGGCTTCCAGCCCGCCCTCAAGGTGATCGATGAGGGTGAAACCTTTGGCCTTCAGTAAACGCAAGGCAATTAAGCTCTGAGTCCCATTATAACAGATAATCACCCAGTTTTTCTCTTTGGGAATTTCATCAATTCGCTCCAAAAGAGAATCCAATGAAACGTGAAAACCTCCTAAATTAAAGTCATCCCATTCCCTGGGAGTCCGTATATCTAGGAGGTTTAAATGAGTTAATGCTTGCTTGAATTGCGTTGCATTCATCTTAATATCCAGCTGCTTGCCAGGCCATCACTCCGCCTAACACATTGCGCACATTCGCATAGCCTTCTGCTGTTAAATAATCCTTCGCACGACCTGAACGAGCTCCAGAACGGCAATGAATCAATATTTCTTCATTCTTCAGATGAGCGATTTCGTCTAAACGATCCGGCAATTCACCCAATGGAATCAATATTGCTCCAATGTTGAACTCATCGAACTCATATTCCTCGCGCACATCGAACAAGTTCAATTTTTCACCTTTATCGAGGCGCTCTTTTAATTCTTCAATTGTAATATCCATCTTATTCGTTATTTCCGTCTCCTACTACCCAAACATCAATTGTATCACCCGGATGAATACTCGTTCCATCACACGTAGAACAGGTTTGTTTGAATACGGATCCTGCTTCTAAATCACTATTTGCTTCGTAGGTAACGCGACCTAATTTTAAATTCATTCCTGCTAAAATAATCGTCACCTCATCCAATGGTTTTCCAATCAAATCCGGCAATTCAATCTCCGAATCTGACGTTCCATTGCCGATATACAAATCAACTTCGGTCCCCTTAGGTATGCTGCTTCCTGCCGCTATTTTACGTCCCAAGGCTTGCATATCAATCACTTCTTTCAAACGCGGATCATTCACCTGATGCACAACACCTTTTTTCAACCCTGCAATAATTAATTGTTGCTCCGCACTTCTAACCGAGAGCCCTATCAAATTAGGCATACTAATGGTAGGCGGCGTTTCTGAATTGATTGTAATGTAGATTTTACGTCCCGATTTAACCAAAGCATTGGGTAAGGGATATTGTGATAATATGGTCAAAGGAGGTTTGTCAGAGACAAAAGTACAATCTGCAATTTCGTATTCTAGACTATTTGCATCCACAGATTCTTCCATTTTATCCATCGTCATGCCCTTCAAATTAGGCACTTTGATCGTTTCCCCGTGGTGGGTACTCCAGGGTAAATAGACAAAAAAGAAACCAAAAAACAACACTAAAAACAACGTCACTATGATTGCGACGTGCAAGTAGAAGTCTTTTTTTGATTTAGTTGAAATGATTGCCATAGCGGTTGGTAGTCTATTACACTGCAATTTACTAAATCTTATTAAAGCATAAAGCATAAAGCACAAAGAATAAAGTAAGTATCGCAGTTGTATAACTTAATTTTAACATTAATCATCAAAAAAGGGGCTTGCGCCCCCATTTTGAAATTATCTCTACTCTCTACTCTCTACTCTCTACTCTCTACTCTCTACTCTCTACTCTCTAATCTATACTCCGGACTCATTCCCTCCGGACTATCGACTGTCGACTAGTACTTAAAAACCTTATCCCCCGCCATTACTTCTTGCGTTTTCTCGTCGAAAGTAACGCGTTGTCCTGTGCGGTAAGCCGCATTGGACATGATCGTAGCGATGGAGTGTTGGTAACCCGCCTCGATAGGAGCGTTAGGTGTTTTGCGAGAACGAACGCATTCCATCCAGTTTTTCACGTGGTTGAAAGTTAAAATGTCTCCACCTGTATCTGCGTCAGTTGCTACTTTAGCTCCTTCGATTTTCATCGTAGGTAGTAAGTTCGCTTGCATGCCCATCGCTTTTGCCTCGCGTTCACGAAGACCACCGTTAGGGGAGATCGTGTTCGTATCTAAGTTTAATTCACCCCCGTTTGAATAGTAAATTTCTTTTGTTCCACCCGCTGAATTAGAGAAGCGAGACGTGAATTGAACTTGGAAACCTTTGTTTCCTTTACCATAATCAAATACCACGGTCATGGTGTCTGCGTTTACGCGACCATCGTTCCATTGGTAGATACCACCGTTTGCCACCACTGAATTAGGGTGAGAAAGACCTGAGAACCAGTGCACAGTATCGATTTGGTGCGACATCCATTGTCCTGGGATTCCGGATGAATAAGGCCAGAATAAACGGTATTCTAAGTATTTACGAGGATCAAATTTGTCTGCTGGGCGGTTCATTAAGAAGCGCTTCCAGTCGATATCTGATTCCTTTAAAATGCTCGTTAATTCTGGACGTCTCCAGCGACCTGGTTGATTTACATTCCACATTAACTCCACCATTTTGATATCGCCAAATTTACCCGACTTGATAAATTCATCCGCAGCCCAATAGTTTTCGCCTGAACGACGTTGTGAACCGATTTGAACGATTTTACCAGAGTCCTTTACTGCCTTTAAAACGGCACGGTTATCTTCCATCGTTTCAGCTAATGGTTTTTCCGTGTAGGTATCGCAACCTGCTTTTACGGCCTCGATGGTGTGTAAAGCGTGTTGGAAGTCAGCTGTCGAGATGAAAACGGCATCGATTCCTTTAGCAGAATACAATTCTTCATTGTTTCTATAGGTCTGGATATTTCCACCTAATTCTTTCTCTAAAAAAGCTTTACCCTCGTCTCTACGGCGATTCCATAGGTCTGATAAAGCGACCATTTCGAAGTTCATACCTTTCGCTAATGCCTTAAATGGAGGCACGTGTGAGGCACGGTGGCGATCTGAAAAACCGACACAGGCTACGCGAACGCGGTCGTTTGCGCCAAGAATCTTGCTATAAGATTTTGGGCTAAAAGCTAAAGTACCTAGAGAAGCTAGGGCACCTTTGTGTAAAAATTCTCTTCTTTCCATAGGTTGGTTTAGTTAATTTCTCTGATTTTGATGTTTTTATAGAATACGGAATCCCCGTGCTCTTGGAAAAGGATTGGGCCTGAATCTTGCGCTCCAAAACCATCCCAAACTTTATGCTTACTATGAGCGACTAGCACTTTGAAAATATTGCTCTTGCGCTCGTATTCGATCACTTTAAAGCCATTCAACCAGTGTTGAACGATGTTGTTTGGATACACTATGATACGACCTTGATTCCATTCGCCTACTCTCTTTTGGAAACGACCATCGATTTTATTCGAAGGAATGATGTCATATAAACTCGCTAATGT
>JBIIGE010000052.1:0-10732 GCA_044236555.1 Aquirufa sp. | reverse complement strand
GCTTTAGGTTCTTCTACCCAAATCGAGCTTGTAGCTCACGGGGCTGGAATTAGTATTTTAGTAGATGGTAAAACCACTCAAAAAGCTAAAATTGCTGAGTTAGCTGCGATGGGAGTCTTATTCAAAGCCTGCGAAAATACCATTCGCGAACGGAAAATCGATCGCGCTACCATTTTGCCTCAGGTGGGAACAGTTCCTTCCGGGGTCGCCGAAGTGGTTCTCAAACAAGAAGCCGGTTGGGCTTACTTGAAATATTAAGGAATGGCCGCTACGTTTAGCGGCCTTTTTATTTTACATCTTTCCTGGAAGAATCTGATTCCAATACAGATAGGGAAGAAGGTATTTTTTCATTTGGTACATTGACCAGCGTTCCTTTGACTGATCAAAGGGGAAAGTTTCCACCGGATTATTGTTATAATCAAACTCAGCTAAGACGAGTTTATCATAACCTGTAATGATAGGGCAGGAGGAATAACCACTGTAGGAGGCAGTCATCGATTTTTCTTTCATTACGGCTAATAAGTTACTTACCACTACAGGTGCTTGCTTGCGAATCGCTGCCCCAGTTCTAGAAACGGGTAAATTTGCAGCATCTCCGCAGGCAAATATATTCTTGTATTTCGAATGCTGTAGCGTGTGCTTTTCCACATCTATCCACCCATTTGTATTGGCGAGAGGGCTTGATTTGATAAAATCGGGGGCGGATTGAGGAGGGGTTACGTGGATCATATCAAATTCCACCCAGTATTCCTGATCTTTATTTGCCTCTCCTATTCCCGCGAATTTTGCTTTTTTAGCAGGGCCGTCAATTTCGGTTAATTTGACAAAGAACTGCGTATAAATGCCATAACGATCGATAACCTCTTTTAATGTATTCTCGTATTTCTCTACGCCAAAAACACGTGTTCCCCCACTCCAAAACTCGACCTGAGAGTCAATGTGATTCATTTTGAAATAGTCCGCGGCTAAATACATTATCTTTTGTGGGGCTCCACCGCACTTAATAGGCGTATTTGGATTCGTGAAGATCGCTTTTCCCCCTTTGGTATTTTGAATGCATTCCCAGGTATAGGGAGCTGTTTCAAAGCTATAGTTAGAGCAAACCCCATTTTTTCCCAAGGTCTCTTTTAATCCTTTTATCTCTCCCCAGTTCAATTGAATGCCTGGGGCAGCGACAAGGTATTCGTAACTTAGGTCTGTACCGTCTGCTAAGGTGATTTTATTTTCCTCAGGTTTGAACCCTAATACCATCTGTTGAATCCAGGTGGCGCCGTCAGGAATTACTGAGGATTCCTCTCTCTCGGTATCTTTTATGTTAAATTCTCCACCGCCTACTAAGGTCCAGGCTGGTTGGTAATAATGCTTTTTTGCTCCATCCACAATGGCTATATCTAAGGTGGAATCTTTTTTTAATAGTTGTGCTGCGACTGATATGCCGGCATTCCCTCCGCCTACGATTAAAATGCTATGATGTGTTTTCATGGCTAACGATTTACTGTTTGGTCCGTAATATTAGCCAAAACCAAAAATGTAAAACGTGATTATAGTCACTTTCTTGAATTCGTGTGATTTATCACGTTTTGCTTAGTGTAATGGGATGACCTTTGGCAAAACAAAAATCAATATGAAACAATTTAGAAGTGCGTTTGGGGCTTTTGCCCTAGTAATTGTATTAGGAGGGTGTTCGAAAAATAACGATCCTATTAATACGGGTCAAGTAAATATGACCACGAGTCTTGCCGCTATTAATCAGACAGTTATCAATTTGCCGACTGAGCCACTAGACGATGCTGAAAAAGCGCGAATCCTTTTTATCCGAGAGGAAGAAAAATTAGCCTACGATGTATATCAAACCATGTTTGATATCTATGGCGTAAATGTGTTTCAAAATATCCCAAATAGTGAATTGAGTCACATGGAGGCCATGTTAACGATTATTAAAAAATATAATTTAACGGATCCTATGGAGACAACTGCTCGAGGAATATATGCTAACCCTGTTTTGCAGTCACTTTATACACAATTAGTTAGCCAAGGACGAGTTAGTTTATTAGCTGCTTATCAGGTAGGTGCTACGATTGAAGATTTAGATATAAGTGATTTGAATACCTCCTTAACTGTAACTAATAATCAGGACGTACGCTTAGTATATGATTTCTTAAGCAAGGGTAGCAGGAATCACTTACGATCTTTTTATAAGAATATCAAAAACTTGAATGGTACGTATACCCCTATATACATAACGCAATCGGAATTCGATGCGATTGTTAATTCAGCGATGGAGAAATTTTAGCGGAAAAATCAAATATTTTAAGGTCAGAGTGATAAATGTCACGTTGAGATGTCGATTATAGGCTAAATTCGCAGATATAATTTTATTTATGGCTACATCAAATTCGTCGACATCGGGAACTAATTTCCTTTCTATTTTTCTCTATTCCTTGTTAGTGGCTCTGGTGGGGCTTTTTTTCTTCTTGGTCTTTCATTCGTATGACTATGAGAAAGGTACTTCCACTGACTCAACTCAGGTATATGCTGAGCCTGATTCTAATTTTACCCATGTATGGACCGCGCCATCTGACTGGCGGATGATGTATTTAGCTCCTGAGCAAAAAGAGTTAGTGTTATATGGGAAAGAATTAATCGCTCATACGTCTGATTATTTAGGTCCAAAAGGTTCCGTAAAGTCGATTTCAAATGGAATGAATTGCCAAAACTGTCATCTAAATGCCGGCACGCAGCCTTGGGGAAATAATTACTTCGCTGTTCAGTCTACTTATCCAAAGTTTAGAGCTCGCTCTGGCGCGGTTGAAGATCAAGTAAAACGGGTAAATGATTGTTTTGAACGTAGCTTAAATGGCCAAGCGTTAGCCGCTGAAAGTAAAGAAATGCGCGCCATTTTAGCTTACATTAAATGGCTAGGAACGGATGTGGCGAAAGGGAAATCTCCCAAAGGTTCAGGAATTTTTAAGTTGAAAGGGCTGAAAAGAGCTATTGATCCCGCGAAAGGAGCAGAAGTATATGCCGCTAAGTGTCAATCTTGTCATCAAGCAGATGGTGGTGGTGTATTAGCAGAAGGTGGGAAGTCTTATACCTATCCTCCGCTTTGGGGAGCTCATAGCTATAATCATGGGGCGGGACTTTACCGGATGTCGAACTTTGCAGGCTATGTAAAATACAATATGCCCTTAGGAGCGACCTACGAAAAGCCACAATTAAGTGACGAAGAGGCATGGGATCTAGCAGCTTATGTGAATTCGATGCCTAGGCCGGCAAAAGATTTATCTAAAGATTGGCCAGATATTTCTGGTAAGCCATTTGACCATCCATTTGGACCTTATATTGATCCTTTCCCCGAGTCACAACATAAATATGGTCCATATAAACCTATCAAAGAATGGATCAAGAAACACAAGAAATCAAAAAGCTAAACGATGAATTCGAGAAGAAAATTTTTACAAGGTGGGTTATTGACAAGTGTAGCTGCTTTAGCACCCATTGCGGGTTCTGAGGCAAAGTCTACTCCTACAGTTTCGAGCCCAGGAAAACCGGCAACCGGTCAAATTACCATTTTGCAAACAACGGATGTGCATTGTCAATTGCATGCGCACGATGAGCTGTTTTGGGAAAAGGATGAACTTGTTTTCCGTAAAGCGGGTGGCTATGCGCACATGGCTACAGCTTTAGATCGCATGAAGCAAGCAAATCCGCATAATACGATTACGCTCGATACAGGGGATATGTTCCAGGGTTCTATGCTTTCTGTGAAGACGACAGGTCAAGCATTCGTCCCTTTATTAAACGCCATGAATTATGATTTATACCTGCCCGGAAACTGGGAGGTTGTTTATTATAAGAAGAATATGCAAAAATTAATGGGAGGTCTATTAGCGCCCAAAATTTGCGCAAACATGTACCACGATCTAGGGGAAGGGAAGAAAGGGGAGTTAATCTTTCAGCCGTATCAAATCATGCATCGCATGGGGGTTAAGATCGGTTTCCTAGGTTATACGGATCCTTTAGTTCCCTTACGTCAATCTCCCACGTACAGTAAGGGGATTATTTATACCAAACCAGAAGAAAACCTGAAGGAATATGTCACTCTTTTGCGCGAACAAGAGCAATGTGACTTTGTGATTATTTTATCTCACTTAGGTTTATCTCAGCAAATTGCTTTAGGAAATAACCCAGATTGCCAAGGTGTAGATTATATTTTTGGGGCGGATACCCATGAGCGTGTTCGCAAGCCGATTCAGGCAGAGTATACAAAGATTGTTGAGCCAGGAGCTTTTGGTTCATTTATCGGAAAATTAGATATTCAGGTTAAGGACGGTAAGGTCACTGGATCAACATACGAATTAGTCGAGGTGGATCCTGTTAAATATCCTGCTAAAAAGGAGATTTTAAGTTTAGTTCAGGAATTAGAAGGGCCTTTTAAGTCAGAAATTGATAAAGTATTAGGATATAGTACACTTCCTTTGTACCGTAATTTTGTAGTAGAGAATACCATTGATACACTCATTGTCGATGCCTTAAAATGGAAGGTGAATGCGGATGTAGTTTTATCTAATGGATTTCGTTTCTGCCCACCACGTGTTCCTGGGAAGGATGGTAAAGTGGCCATTACGGAAGGTTATTTGTATGACATGTTACCGGTAGATTCAACCATACGTACGGCAAAGGCAACGGGCCAACAAATTATGAATTGGTTGGAGAAGGAATTACAGAACGTATTTGCACAAGACGCATCCTTGCGTTTCGGTGGTTGGTTTATTCGTTTCAAAGGTATGCAAGTGGAGTTTAAAGCATTTGAGCGAGTAGGTCATCGGGTTCAAAAAGTGATTATCGGAGGTGCTCCTTTAGAATTAGAGAAATCTTACGTGATGTGTGCGTGTGAGCGCGATGGCGATCCAGAGGATATGTTGTGCCGCATGAAAGGGGTGAAGGAGGCTAAGAATACAGCCTATACACTTCATAGTATGATGAAAGAGTATTTAGCTAAATTCTCCCCAGTGACGCCTGTTTTACGTCACGATGCGAAGATTTTAGATGGCCCTCAGACCTTGTTGAGTCAGGTTACTGGGGTGGATTATACGTTTAGATAGGTAAGTATAGAGTAGAGATTATAGAGTAGAGAGTAAAGATAGGGTGTCGATGGGTTCGGCATCCTTTTTTTGCGGTTAGTTATAGGCCAAAAAAAAAGCTAGCATTCAGATTGTTCTGATGCTAGCTGAAAGGATGATCTACTTACTTAAAATTAATATACCTTGGTTACAAATCCATTAGCAATAAAAGTATTGCCAGTGCTTAATTTACGAATAGAATAGGTTTCAAAAACTCCTTTGCTAAGTTCTATGCTAGTTATCTTCTCGTAAGCTATTTGGTTCGTATCCTCATTTAATACCATTAATTCTACCTTACCGATCAATTCCTCATACGAAGTAATGTTTTTGGTTTGCATATATCTGGAAATAGATGAAAATCCAAAATCCTTTATGTAAAGAGGGTGGTCAAAAGTTAATTCGATTTGCTTGTTTTCCGTAGCGAGCTTTAAAACACTTAAATGAGTTTGCTTCGATATTTTTTCTACTTGTGTGGAATTGATACCACCTGTTTTTAGGTCAACTGAATAGATACTGTCTCCTGACTTTATGTCCGAAATGCTCGTAGAATTAGATGCCGTATTAATGATAGTAGATTCTGTGAAGCAGCAAAGCACTACGTCAATTTCAGAGATAGCCACATCTGGCCATTTTGTACCCTTGTAGACATCTACAATTTCAAATTTGAAAACAAATTCTTTGGCAGCATTGTAGTTATTATGCCCTGGTAACTCAAAGCGTTGACCACCCATTTCATCCGTTAAGTCAAGAAAGCAGATAGGCGAGTTATTTTTGTAGACTTTAAAACGCTTAACTCTCGAATTTTCTAGCCAGTTTTTAGGGGATGATTGGTAACCGTTGTGAATAAGATTCACGCCTGCTGCTTTTATCTCAAATGATTCACCAATTCCGTAATCGGCTTTTCCTTCCACCCAAGCACTCATTGGATTGTTATCGTTAACGTTTTTCACATTATAATTTTTGTTTCCTTGTCCTGCCAGCGTGGAAGAAGCTTTAGTCGGCTTGACACCTTGTGCACAATCATTGTAAAAATAGCCAGGTCCATCAGAACCTTCGTTTTTCTTTATTAATGGCCAGTTGACATTTCTTCCTTCACCTCCTACAGCTTTAATTACGGGTAACTGGGCTAATGCGATGGATGGGATCGCGAATACGGTGAAAACAATTTTTAAAAGGGACTTTTTCATAAAATAGATTTTAAAATCAAGGATTCATTTCTAACTCAAAGGTTGCATATACATCAAATTTGAATGATTTGTTAACTATAGAAACTATTGGGTCGATTTCTTTTCTGAATTTTTCTGGATACAGGATTTCAATTACTCCCGATCTAGACCACATCCAATCGGGAGTACCTTTTTCTCTCCCTTGCATACTCCTTAACTCTTCATAAAACCCTTTAAAATAGACAATATCCCTGTTTTTTGTATATCCTGAAAGAACAAACCAATCAGCTTTATCCGTCAATAAAGTGGTTTGCACTCCATTTTTGTAATATTTTATCAAATCAGATTTTTTGTAAAATCCAGTTTCATCCATTCTATAGGTTATATTGAGATGGAATTTGATGTAGGCTTTATATAAAGAGCAGTAATATGTATCTTTGCCTACTCGTTTAAATAGCCCCTTGGGTGCTTTGAATTCATATAAATTGTACTTTCCTTTAAATAACTCTGTTGTACTTTGAATACCATAGAATGAATGGCTGGCAGTAGCTGAGGAGGTGAGAAATAGTCCAACGGAAAAAAATATAAGTAGGAATGTTTTCATTTATAATAGGTCAGCTAAGCTTTCAAGCCTTAAATTATTCATCTACCATAAAAATTCAATGAGTAATGGAAATTATTTATTTAACGGTAAAAAATAAAAAAGGATACCAATAAATTGATATCCTTCTCTCTACTCTCTTATCTCTACTCTCTAATCTCCTAATGAGGTAATTGATCTCTAAACTTGCCATACACCCAAGTACCAGCTGTTGCACTTAGAACGACAACTAATATGACCAAAGCACCCGTTCCTACCTGCGCAAAAAGAGGGCCTGGGCAGGCGCCGGTTAATGCCCATCCTAGACCAAAGATTAAGCCGCCATAGATTTGGCCTTTATTAAACTTCTTGTCTGTGAAGGTGATTTCCTCTCCGTGGATACTTTTAATTTTGAATTTTTTAATTAAAAATACGGAGATAGCTCCTACCACTACAGCTGTACCGATCACACCATACATATGGAAACTTTGCAAGCGGAACATTTCTTGAATGCGAAACCAAGAAATAATCTCTGCTTTGATAAATACAATGCCAAAAATTACACCTACGGCAGCATACTTAAAATTATACCACCAAGGGTGAACCAATTCAGATTCATTCACACACATCGTGTCTAGTGAACGTACTTCGAAATCTACTGGATTTGCGTGTTCTGTTGTTTTCTTTTCCATGGGAATTATAGGTGTAAGATGAAGGGTAAAATGAAATTAGCCATAACGAAACCACCAATCATGAAACAAATGGTAGCGACTAATGAGGGCCATTGCAGGTCAGAAAGTCCCATGATGGCATGTCCAGAAGTACATCCGCCTGCGTAACGAGCACCGAAGCCTACTAAGAAACCACCACCTACCATCATGACTAGTCCACGAACCGTAAATAAGTTTTCAAATGAAAACAATTGAGCTGGAACCATGCCAGAGAAATCAGTGATACCATAGTTAGCTAATTCTTTGGCTAAATCTGGGTGAACTATAACAGACTCGTCAGATCCCAAGTAAAGTGTTGAAATGATACCTCCCACTAAAATTCCTCCTACGAAAAAGAAGTTCCAAGATTCTTTTTTCCAGTCGTAACTAAAAAAGGGAATGTTGCTAGGTAAACATGCCGCACAAGCATGGCGCAAATTTGCTGATATACCAAAGTGTTTGTTGCCTAAAATCAATAAGGCTGGGACGATGAGTCCGATGATAATTCCTGCCGTATACCAAGGCCAGGGTTGGGTGATTGTTTCCATCATTGTTTAAGGTATTTAATTGTTAATAATTAGTATCCAGTAGTCAGTGGTCAGTAATCAGTATTCAATATTCAATGGGTAGTCGCTAGTCGCTAGAAAAAATAAAGTCAGCAAATTATAAACATTTCATGAGTTCATCGCCGTAGGCGATTCCAACTCTATGCTCTATGCTCTATGCTCTATGCTCTATGCTCTATGCTCTATGCTCTATGCTCTATGCTCTATGCTCTATGCTCTATGCTCTATGCTCTATGCTCTATGCTCTATGCTCTCTACTCTCTACTCTATTCTCTCCACTCTTTAAATTTATAAATCCTGCTATCGTTCCAGCCACAAAGTACCCTAAAACACCAAAATAAACCACGCTATTTAGTGGTTTACTTGTGATAGGGCAGGTTCCTGTACTACAACCTATTTCTTTCCAATAGATATAGCCGGCAACAGCGCCGATAATTCCACCTAAGATTTGCCAAAATTTACTTTGAATGAATTTCTTCATATTCAATTTCGTCTGAATTAGTTGATTTAGATTGATTGCTAGGAACTCCACATCCTTGTGGGCCACAACCCATATTGAATAAGGCCATCCCCACGAGGACAGTGCCCATTATTCCGATTAAAATATCGGAAGAACGAATGGCTTCAACAAGCGCATATCCACCTATGACTAGGCGGATAATGCGCATGAAACCCCAATTTTGAGTTAGGTTAGCTAGCATGTTAGTTTTGGTAAATTAGCATGTCGTTTAAGCCACCTCCGTTATAAACTTCAGATAATCCAGCTTGCTTCAAGAGGTTCATCGCCATTCCTGAACGGTTACCACTTCTGCAATACACCACGATAGGTCCTGGCATTGCTTTGAATTCCTCTAATTTCACAGGTACGATCCCTAACGGAATGTTGATAGCTCCTTCAAAGTGTCCGCTGGCAAATTCACCTGTTTCGCGAACATCAACTACTGTTGTAGCGGGATTATTTAATAATTCTTCCATATTACAATAAAGTTGATGGACATACATAGTCCGTAATTTTAAATTTCTCTGATTCTTTGATCGCTTTAAAGCCACCATTTACGTCGATTAAGTTATCATAACCACGTGCACGAAGCGTTGAATTAAAGATCATTGAACGGTAACCACCTGCACAGTGTACGAAGTAAGTTTTGTCCTTTTTGATTTTTAACATGCTATCGTTGATGAAGTCCAAAGGTGCATTTTCTGCTTCTACTACGTGCTCGCTTAAATACTCTGAGTTTTTACGCACGTCGATGATTTCACCTTCACCTGCCTCGAAACGAGCAAACATTTCTTCTGGGCTGATCGAAGTGATCGTGTCTACTTCCATGTTAGCAGCTTTCCAAGCAGCAATGCCACCTTTTAAGTAACCAATGGTAAAGTCATAACCTACACGCGCTAAACGAGTAATTACTTCTTCTTCACGTCCTTCATCCGTTACTAACAAGATTTCTTGCTTAATATCTGGAATCATGGCACCCACCCATGGAGCGAATGAACCGTCAATTCCGATGTTAATGGAATTAGGGATAAATCCAGCTGCAAAAGTTTGCGGATCACGTGTATCTAAAACTAAGGCACCTGTCTCGTTTGCTGCTACTTCAAATGCTGCTGGAGTTAAGGCATGTTGGCCACGCTCCATTACTTTATCGATCGAATCATATCCTTGGATATTCATCAATACATTTAAAGGGAAATAGGCTGGAGGAGCCACTAAACCTGTTAATACTTCCTTCTTAAATGCTTCTCTTGTTAGAGCTGGATTTAACGCATAGTTTGTTTTTTTCTGATTACCTAAGGTATCAGTAGTCTCTTTGCTCATGTTTTTACCACAAGCGGATCCTGCGCCGTGCGCTGGATATACGATGATATCGTCAGCTAAAGGCATAATCTTGTTGCGTAATGAATCGAACAAATGACCTGCTAAAATATCCTCAGTTAAATCTGCTTTTACTTTTTGTGCTAAATCAGGACGGCCTACATCACCGATGAATAAGGTATCACCTGAGAATAAACTCGTTTCTTTTCCAGTCTCATCGATCAATAAGAAACAAGTAGATTCCATGGTATGACCTGGTGTGTGGATAACGCGGATTGTTGCGTTGCCTAATTTAAATTCTTGGCCATCTGTGGCTGAAATGCATTCAAATTCGCAAGCAGCATTTGGTCCGTAAACAATAGGAGCTCCTGTCTTCGCAGATAAATCAATGTGTCCTGAAACGAAATCCGCGTGGAAGTGTGTTTCGAATACATATTTGATTTTTGCACCATTACGTTCTGCTTTCTCGATATAAGGCTGAACCTCGCGAAGTGGATCGATGATTGCTGCTTCGCCATTGTTCTCGATGTAGTAAGCACCTTGTGCTAAACATCCTGTGTAAATTTGTTCTACTTTCATTTGGATAATTATTATGTTGTGAATGTTTTATAACTATTTATTTCATTGGGAAAGCTAATTGCTGCACTAAGATGTAAACTCCCATCACTAATACGAACCAGCCAAAACCTACTTTTAATTTATTTCCATCTACTTTTTTACTTAAGACATCACCGAAGAAGATACCCACGATGGCTAAACATGTAACGGTTA
>JBIIGE010000051.1:0-10789 GCA_044236555.1 Aquirufa sp. | reverse complement strand
ACTATTCTGTGCAGTCTTATTCCCGCTAAATACACAGGCGCAAGAGCTAGGATATGAAAAGATTGGTGTTGCATCCTACTACGCTAACTACTTTGTAGGAAGAAAAACCTCCAGTGGTGAAAGGCTTAATAAAGTAGATTATACGGCAGCTCATAAAAAATTCCTCTTTAATACATTAGTTGAAGTGACTAATCTCTCTAATCGGAAATCAGTTATAGTCAGAATTAATGATAGAGGTCCCTACAGTAAAGGAAGGATAATTGATTTATCCCCTGCCGCAGCAAAAAAAATTGGCTTAATCAACGTAGGATTGATTAGGGTCAAAATAAAAATCGTCGGTTTTGAGAACGAATTAATGCTTATTCCATACCAAAAACTTTCCTTAGAAAGTGCACCCAAATTCAGTCGCAATTTCTATCAGAAAACTCGATTAAAGTACAAAACGCAGTATAAATTAAAAAAAATAAACTAATTAATCATCTTCTTAGATCTGTTCTCTAAGTATTCAATGAATTCTTTTAGGTTTTCCACCGGAATTCGCTTCCCTACAATCTTCTTTTGTTGATCCAAAACGTAAACAATGGGCGTCGAATAAACATCAAAACTGTTTCTAAAATCAGTATAATATTCCTCTTTTCCAGTTTTCGGATTTAAGTGAATGTCAATACCATTCGTCCATGAATTAATTTTAAATTCATCAATAAATTTCTTCCACGCTACTTTATCCCGTACAATAGAACTCGCGACAACACCCACATTCTTTGACTTAAAATAACTATTCAAAGCCACTAATTTAGGCGTCTCCTGTTTACAATGGCTACAATCAGGGTCATAAATAAAAACAACGGTATACTTGAAAGGAAGCGAATTTATATTGATTTCCTTCCCTACAACGTCTGTTAATTGCATCTTAGGAAATGGTTTACCGATTAACAGTGGCTTTATGATGGCTATACGTTCTTTCATTCGCCTAACTGTAGTAGTATCCCACAAGGCAGGTTCTCCGATATAATACTTCTCAGCCAAATGCACAAAGGCTCCTTCTGTCCCTAGAATAGGGTTATTCTCATAAGTACTTGCTATTTTATAGATAATATATCGACGCACATCTGTATCTGTTGCCCTTGATAAAATTAAATCTGCTTCTCTAGCAATCGAATCGGGATCTTGCACTACTAAATCAGTAAAAAAACGCTCTAATTTTCGTTGCAAAAAAGGCGTTCTAACCATTCGCTCATCACCTAAATCTAACCCATCAAAGTAATGCTTTTTATAATATTGGTATTGATACATTTGCATGGAGACCGAATCAGCCTTTGATTTTAGAGCCCCTTTGTATACGGGTATCTCTGGATCAAACGAGGATAACACTAATTTAGATACGAATAAAGAGGCATTAGCCGTTTTCCATTGTTGCTGAAAATCCTGTACTTTTTTTTGTAATTCCTTTTTTAAATTAGCCGTCAGATTAGGCTGATTCAGTTGTATGTACAACTCATTCATCTTACGTTGAAATGTATAGAAAGCAGAATTCTCAGGGGAATTTTCAAACGAGACCGTGTTTATAACATCTGCCGTATCAAGTGAAAAAGAAAAGTTCGCATCCTCTACCACTACATCTATATACTTAGATTTCAAGAAGGAAATAAGATATAAGCCCTTAGGCAAAGTCTCAGATCCTTTAAAATGAAACTCCCCATTCACATTTGCAATCGCCGTATCTTTAATTACTTGTTGATTATAGCCAAAATAATGCGCTAAATACACCTCACATTTAGATAGACCCTTAATTTTCCCTTTAATATCGTATTGAGCAAAGCTATTTATCGAACAGAGAAAAATAAAAATAAGAGAACCGACTACTTTCATGAGTATTAGAATAAATTTGTGGATTAACTATCAAATTTACGATGTTTTTTATCCTTTCTAAAATACTCGACTTTTTACTTCAACCAATTTGTTGGTTATTCATTTTACTAGGCCTTGCCTACTTTAGCCGCTTTTCAAAACGTTTCATAGTATCTATTTTCGCCCTATTACTACTTTTGAGCAATGGGTGGTTTGTTAATCAATGTTACCTAGCCTACGAAAGTCCTCAAGTTCAATTAAAACAAACTTACCAATGGTGCATTGTTTTAGGGGGAGGTATGATGCGTGCGGGCGATGGATATCGTACAGGAGAAACAGCAGATCGTTTTATTCAACCCTTATTGTTGTATAAACAAGGAAAAATTAAACGAATTTTAATTACCGGAGGAAACGTAAATATCAAAGGACTTAAAATCGATGCCACCCAAGAAAGTAAAAAAGTAAAAGAGGTACTCATCTCCATGGGAGTGGATGAAAAAGATATCTTTTTAGAAGAAAAAGCTAGGAATACCCATGAAAATGCAGTCAATACAAAGAGAATGCTGAAGCCCTATTTTGGAGAAAAAATGCTACTTGTTACCTCCGCAATGCATATGCCTCGTGCTAAAGCTTGCTATGAAAAAGAAGGATTCAAAATAGATGTATACCCAGCAGATATAAAGAAAAAGGATACCTATTCGGGTATCCTTGATAAAATTGTTCCTGAGGAACGAAATCTTACTAAAATCGCTGAATTAATCAGAGAAGTAGCCGGTTTTGTGATCTATAAAATCGTTGGATTTGCCTAAGTAGACAAAATTTCAACCATCCGAATTAAATCTTCTGAGACCGGTTTTTTCTTCGTAATCGTATCGTGAAATGGTGTGTAGACTAACTGGTTATTTACAACCCCCGCCATCACGTTTTTCTCACCACGTAATAAACCTTCTAAAGCACCTAAACCCAGTCGACTTGCTAAAATACGGTCAGATGCTGTCGGAATACCCCCTCTTTGAATATGACCTAAAGTGGTCACCCGAATATCCAGGTTTTCCCCCATTTTTTCCTTAATCTTTTTAGCTACAATCTGAGCGTTACCTTCCTCATCACCTTCAGCTACAACAACAATAGAGGACGATTTTTTCTTATCAAAACCTTTTTGAAGAATCTCAGAAATTTCATCCACTGAAGTTAAATTCTCAGGAATCATAACAGATTCAGCACCACCAGCAATCGCGCACTGAATAGCGATATAACCCGAGTCTCGGCCCATTACCTCAATAAAAAATACCCGATCGTGGGAATCAGCCGTATCCCGAATTTTATCAACCGCATCTAGAGCCGTGTTCACCGCCGTATCAAAACCAATCGTATAATCAGTTCCATATAGATCATTATCAATCGTACCGGGTGCCCCTACGGTTGGTATTTTAAATTCATTATAAAAAATTTCAGCTCCAGTAAACGTACCATTTCCACCAATCGCCACTAATCCCTCGATACCAAATTCCTGTAGTTTATCATAGGCCTTCTGACGACCTTCTGTTGTCATAAATTCCTTAGAGCGTGCAGATTTTAAAATTGTTCCTCCGCGCTGAATTATATTACTCACAGATTGTGAGTTTAAAGGGATAATATCTCCCTTTATCATTCCATTATATCCTCTTACAATACCAAAAACCTCCACTCCGTGGTAGGCTGCGCCTCGAACAATAGCACGAATACAAGCATTCATACCGGGTGCATCCCCTCCTGACGTAAATACAGCTATTTTCTTCATCTCTAGTATTTATAATTTCTTAGACCTATTAATCTATCAAAAATACAATCTTTCTCTCTTTTTACCTCAAAATTTGACATTAAAAATCCAATAAAAACGTAAATTTGAGTCATAGATAAATAAAATTAAAGCACTTATGAACGCAAACGAATTTTTATACGCCTATTTAAATAATGCCTCGCCAACTGGCTTTGAGGCAAGTGGGCAAAAAATTTGGTTAGATTATATTAAACCATTCATTGACGAAAAAATCATAGATACCTATGGAACTGCTGTAGGTGTAATAAATCCAGGTCAACCCTATAAAGTAGTTATTGAAGCTCATGCAGATGAAATTTCTTGGTTCGTGAATTACATCGATGATAACGGTTACTTATTTCTGCGCCGAAATGGTGGTTCTGATGCCTTAATTGCCCCTTCAATGCGTGCGAATATTCACACAAAAGATAAAATAGTAAAAGGAATTTTTGGGTGGCCAGCCATTCATGTTCGTGATATTACTAAAGACAAAGCCCCAGCCATCGCAGACATCTTCATCGATTGTGGTGCAGCGAATAAAAAGGAAGTAGAAGAAATGGGCATTCATGTAGGAACTGTGGTTACTTTCGAAGATGGTTTAATGGAATTAAATGGCAAATATTTAGTAGGCCGCGCATTAGACAACCGAATTGGTGGATACATGATTGCTGAGGTAGCAAGACGATTAAAAGAAAATAACATCACTCTACCCTACACTTTATACGTGGTCAATTCCGTACAAGAAGAAATAGGTCTTCGTGGTGCAGAAATGATTGTGCGACGATTGAAACCCGATTTGGCCTTTATTACCGATGTAACCCATGACACCCAGTCCCCTATGTACAATAAGAAGACTCAAGGTGATATGTCTTGCGGAAAAGGCCCTGTTATCTGCTATGGTCCTGCTGTTCAGAATAATGTGCGTGATTTCATCATCGATATAGCAGAGGAAAATAAGATTGCTTTCCAAAGACAAGCCGTATCTCGCTCCACTGGTACGGACACGGATTCGTTTGCTTATGCTACGGAAGGCGTTGCGTCAGCCTTAATCAGTTTACCTTTAAAGTATATGCACACAACGGTAGAAACGATTGCGAAAGACGATATGAATGCAGTGATCGAACTGATATATCAGTGTTTATTGAAGGTGAAAGGCGGTGAGGATTGGAGATATTTTAATTAAATCACGGTTTAAATTGTGCTGCGCAATAATTTGCAACCGTGATTAAAATAAAATCTCAAATTAGAGATGATAGAGTGTAGAGTAGAGATGGTAGATTTTATCTTTACTCTCTACTCTATAATCTTTCCCTACTGAATCTTCAGATACCTCGCAAAGAACTCATACGTCCTTAACATCTGATCGATGCGCTGGCGATTATTTCCTGAACGCGTTAACTCGTGTGTTCCGCCAGGATGACGTACATATTCTACGTCTCGTCCTAAGACTTTAAGACTTTTGTAGAGCATTTCGCTTTGAATCACCCCGGTACGTAAATCATTCTCCCCATGGAAAATTAACAAAGGCGTTTTTATATTTTGAACGTAGGTATAGGGTGATTCGCGGTCTAAAATCGCTTTTGTCGCTTTTTCCCAAGGATATCCACCAAAATAGTTAGGCACTAAACGCCAGGCATTTCCTTCACCCATAAATGTTGAAAGCTCGTAAACACCCCGTTGCGAACAAGCTACTTTAAAACGATTTGTATGACCCACGATCCAAGTGACTAAGTAACCCGCATAGGATCCTCCTGTCACGGCTAACTGGGTTGTATCTGCCCAACCTTCGGCGATAGTCAGATCTAATGCTTTCATCACGTCTGATGTAGGACCAGCACCCCAATCCTTCACATTAGCCGCTAAGAATTCTGAACCATAACCACCTGAACCGCGTGGATTCGCATAAACGACACCCATTCCTTTGGACGCATAATACTGAAATTCATGCCACATACTCGCTTCGCCGGTCCCCCACATGGCAGAAGGGCCACCGTGAATTTCCAGCACGAGAGGATATTTTTTACCAGCTTCATAATTCGCTGGTTTCATTACCCAATAGTCGACTTCTTGTCCTTTCGAATTCTTAAAAGAATGCTTAGTGGGACGTACAATATTCTTCGAAGCTAACCATACTGTATTTAAAGAGGTGAATGTTCTAACTGAATCAGCCATTTGCTGGTAGATTTCTGAGGGATTTTCGATACCGGTTTTGGCATACACAAAACCAGATGGAGTTATATCAAACCCTAAAATACCTGTGTTAGCGTCAGTAATTTGCTTTACTTGTTTTGTGCCTAGATCATACACATAAAGTGGAGCTCCACCTTTGTTTTGAGCTGTAAAATAAAGCTTACTCTCATCAGATGACCACTTAACCTGTGTAATGACTCTGTCGAGGGGTACCTTAACAATCAAGCTAGGATTTGATGTGGAAATAAGTTGCAAAGCACCATTTTGTACGCCTGTAGACTTAGTTTCTTGAAAAGCTAACCATTTTTCTGAGGGAGATAAAGCTAAATTAGACATACGATGTCCCGCTTTTTGGTAGATTACTTTAGAGCCTAATCCAATATAGGAATCCAACACCTTATCTGGATGTGCTAATGAATCTGAAGGAATAACGGCATACATACCATTAGATGCTATTTCCACGTCAGACCAACGGGTGAAAGGGTTGTTTAACAAAACGGGCTTACCCGTTAAGGATGTTTTGAAATAAGCTGGCAATGAAATTTCAGAGGACGTAGTGCTCTCTTCTTGAAAATTTAATCGGTTAATCACTTTCGCCTTTTTATCTACTTCATTTTGGGCTAAATAAGAACGAACCTCTTCGATATTTCCATTTGGATTTGGCTTTGCTTTTTTAGGAATACCCGAAAGCATCGGTTTTTCCAAAGTCCAAGATGGCAACAAACCTTTTTTATTATAAACCGAATCCACTAGGAATTCTTTAACTGTGAAAGAAGATTGGAAATAGATCTCGTGGCCAGAGGAAGACCAAACCGGATTAGAAACTCCAAAAGGCAAACTCGTAATTGCTTGCGGCTCCCCTCCTGCTAAATCCAAGACATACACTTGGGACTTAGACCCCATATCTCTTGAAAAAGCTATTTTACTGCCATCTGGACTCCAAGAAGGAGATGAAATGGAGTTTTTCCCAGAGGTTAAAGCTCTCGATTCACCTGTTTGAAGATTACCAAGATATAGATGTGTTTGGTACACAAAATCGTTCTTTTTATCTGGATCATCCACAATTGAAGTAACGGTGTAGAGAAACTGATTTCCTTTGGGAGATACAAGTGGTCTGCCCGCAGTCTTGATTTTCAATAAATCAGTGACTTGGATAGTTTCTTTCGGGCTTTGGCCTAAAACACTAAAAGAAAAAAGTAAAAAGAACAACTGTTTCATAGTTGAAATGTCTAGATATAAAAAAACTCAGTGTCCTAAGACACTGAGCTAAAAATACAAGTTAATTCGATTAAATCAATTTTAAGATCTCTTCACCGATGGCTTCCGTTCCTAAAATCATTGATTTATCCGTGGTTGAATCTGCGATATCACCCGTACGGTAACCTTTTTTTAATACTTGATCTACCGCATTAATGACTACTTCTGACTCAGCTTTCATTCCGAAAGAAATATCTAACAAAAGGGCTGCAGAGAGAACCGAAGCCATTGGATTCGCTAAGCCTTTCCCCGTAATATCGTGTGCTGAACCGTGAATAGGCTCATAAACACCAGTTCCATCACCGATAGAAGCTGATGCAAGCATACCCATGGAACCTGCGATTTGAGAGGCTTCATCCGTTAAGATATCGCCAAATAAATTTGCTGTTACTACTACATCAAAACGCTTCGGATCCTTGATTAAAAGCATAGCTGTAGCGTCAACGAATTGGTATTCCACGGTTACATCTGGGTATTCCAATGCTAATTTTTGGATCTCTTCACGCCACAAACGAGAGGATTCTAAAACGTTCGCCTTATCAACAGAAACCAAATGTTTCTTACGTGTTCGCGCTGCCTCAAAAGCCTTGCGACCAATACGCTCTACTTCGAAGCGACTATACTCTGCCACATCATACGCGGTATCGCCATTGTTTTTACGGCCTTTTTCACCAAAATAGATATCCCCAGTCAATTCACGAAAGAACAATATATCCGCTCCCTTTAAAATTTCTGGCTTAATGCTAGATGCGCTCAATAGTTCATCAAATAATTTAATAGGACGAAGATTCGCATACAACCCTAATTCTTTACGCATCTTTAATAAGCCCTGCTCAGGACGAACCTTTGCTGAAGGATCATTATCGTACTTCGGGTGACCTACGGCTCCAAAAAGAACTGCATCCGAGGCTTTCATCTTAGCTAAAGTATCTGCAGGCAGAGGATCCCCTGTCGCCTCTATTGCCACATGGCCAATCAAAGCATCATCATAAGTAAATTCATGCCCAAATTTAGCAGCAATCTTTTCGAGTACTTTCTTTCCTACTTCGGTCACTTCTTGACCAATTCCATCACCTGGAACAATTAATATATGCTTCTTCGCCATTAGTAATTTATTTATATCAAATTCAACATTTTTTGAGTGGCCTTAATGGCTGAAACCGTTTGGTCAGAATCTAAACCTCTCGTAATTAACTCCTTGCCTGCATGAGACCAGGTAATAATCGTCTCACAAAGAGCATCCGAATCCCCTCCTGGAGGAATACGTACTGCATAATCCTTTAAAACAGGTAAAATCTTACCATGCTTTTCAAAGATGATACCTAATGCTTTCATAAAGGCATCGTATTGGCCATCCCCTTGTGCGTGTTCCTCGAAAATCTCCCCATTAATGGAAATCTTAAGTGTAACAGACGGACGCAAATCCTTTGAATGAGTCAGTACATAATTCAATACTTGAACGCGTTCATCGATTGAATTACTATCTAATACATCAGAGATAATATAGGGAAGGTCATTTTGGGTAACCACTTCTTTGCGATCCCCTAATTCAATAATTCGTTGGGTGACTAGCTTTAGATCTTGATCCGATAATTGAATACCTAACGCTGCTAGATTATTCTCAATATTAGCTTTACCTGATGTCTTTCCTAGTGCATATTTACGTTCTCGGCCAAAACGTTCAGGCATTAAATCATTGTGATACAGATTATTCTTTTTATCTCCATCAGCGTGTATCCCTGCTGTTTGAGTAAAGACATTTTCTCCCACCACGGGCTTATTCACCGGAATACGAAAGCCAGAGAATGTTTCCACTAACTTACTAACCCGGTAGAGTGACTTCTCACAAACAGACGTCTTGACATCTTTTTGGTAATCGTTCAAAACCGCAATAACACTAGCTAAAGGCGCATTTCCAGCACGTTCACCCATTCCATTAACAGTTAGATGCAATCCATGAACGCCGCAACGCACCGCCTCTAAGGCGTTAGCCGTTCCTAAATCATAATCATTGTGCGCATGAAAGTCAAAATGAGTTGTAGGATAACGAGAAACTAATTGCTTGATGAAATCCGATACCTCATACGGCGTTAAAATACCTAAGGTATCGGGTAACAAAACACGATCAACACCTTGAGTCTGAAGAAAATCTAAGTATTGAAATACATAGTCTGCGCTATTGCGCATGCCATTACTCCAATCTTCTAAGTAAACATTAACAGATAAACCATTGGACTTAGCTAAGCTTATGGTCTCCGCTATTTCATTAAAGTGTTGCTCAGGGGTCTTCTTTAGCTGATGTTTTAGGTGGTTTAAAGAACCTTTGGTCAACAAATTCATCACCTTAGCTCCCGCATCCACCATCCATTGAACAGACGTTCCTCCATCGACAAAAGTCAACACCTCCACTTTATCTAAGAAGCCATTTAAGGCCGCCCAAGAGGTGATTTTCTTCACCGCCTGAAATTCTCCTTCAGAAACACGCGCAGACGCTATCTCAATGCGATCGACCTTCAATTCGGTCAAAAGCAATTGAGCTATTGTTAATTTTTCTGAGGCTGAAAACGATACTCCGCTGGTTTGTTCCCCATCGCGAAGGGTCGTGTCCATTATTTCTATGTGGCGCTTCAACAGACTAACGGTTTTCGGCAAACGTACTGATCTCTGATTTCATCGCTTGTAAATAATCGATATCATCGAAACCATTCAATAAATTATTCTTTTTATAGCCATTGATAGCAAATTTTTCAAATGCTCCTGTCGCTACAATCGTTATCGTTTGTTCAGGAAGATTAACTTCTAACTCTGCCTTAGGATCAGCCTCTATCGCTGTAAAAATTTCATGCAAAAATTCAGGACTAACTTGAACAGGTAAGACACCTACGTTAATCGCATTTCCACGGAAAATATCCGCAAAAAAGGACGATACCACACAACGAAAGCCATAGTCGTAAATAGCCCAAGCGGCATGCTCACGAGAAGAGCCAGAACCAAAGTTCTTTCCTCCTACTAAAATCTTACCCGAATATGTCGGATTATTTAAAACGAAATCTGCCTTGGGAGCATCGTTTTTATCATAACGCCAATCTCTAAATAAATTATCACCAAAACCTGTTCGCTCCGTTGCCTTCAGGAAACGAGCCGGGATGATTTGGTCTGTATCCACATTCTCAATCGGAAGAGGTACAGCGGAACTTTTTAATACATTAAAACTATCGTAAGCCATATTGCTTTTATTTTATCGATCTTATAAAAATTCTCTTGGGTCGGTTACAACACCTGTAATTGCAGCCGCAGCAGCGACTAATGGACTCGCTAATAAGGTACGAGAACCCGGTCCTTGACGACCCTCGAAGTTGCGATTAGACGTACTTACCGCATATTTACCAGCCGGTATCTTGTCATCGTTCATCGCTAAACAAGCCGAACATCCTGGCTGACGCAAGGCAAAACCTGCTTCCGTCAAAATATCGTAAATACCTTCTTCTCTAATCTGCGCTTCCACAATATGAGAACCAGGCACCACCCAAGCCGTTACATGATCGGCCTTCTTACGTCCCTTGACAATAGAAGCAAAAGCACGGAAATCTTCAATACGACCATTCGTACACGAGCCAATGAATACATAATCCACTTTCTTACCAATCATCGAATCATTTTGAGCAAAGCCCATATATTCCAACGACTTCTCATAGG
>JBIIGE010000135.1:0-2929 GCA_044236555.1 Aquirufa sp. | reverse complement strand
ATTTTACTGCATTATTTCGAACCAAAGCAATTGCAGCTTGTGCATCTTGAAGGGGAGCATATTTTTTCTCCACTTGTGCCGAATCTGCGGGCAAACGGTAATATAAAACTAAAGCTGAAATGCCTACTTCGTTAAATTTAGCTGCAATATCATAACCTTCATGAGATGAAGCTAAAATTCGATAACCACCCCCAGGACAAATCACAACACAGGACTGAGGATTTTTGGATCCGGGAGCTGGAAAGAAACGATAGGTGGGAATACTTACGTCTGAAATACGCTCAATTCCATCTGCTCCTTTAGTGGCTTTTTGTTTATTAACAACAGTTTTATAATTAGGGATACCAGCAGGATAAAGCGGCAGAAAATCTTGAGCCATAAGTGGTGCGGCAAAAAAGAGAATGAGGATAAATTTTTTCATGAGGTTGAGCTCTTTTCGGTAGTAATCAACAAGACAGCAAACAAAATCAAACTACTTGCGAATAACAATATACTACTTAAAGACTCACCTAGAATAATATTACCTAAAAACAACGCAATTATTGGATTTACATACGTATAAGTTGAAACCAATGTAGCATCAAGCACTTTTGATAAATAGGCAAAAAATCCAAAACCGACCATCGAACCAATTAACGCTAAATAGGCAAATACATAAATCGCTTTAAGAGGTAATTCAGCTAAATCTACTGATTGTGTATCACCTCTAAACAGCGCTATTACTAGCAAAATAAGTCCTCCAGTAGTCATTTGAATCCCACAAACCTGTGTAAAATGATAGGTATTCGCTTTCATAAACTGTATATAAAAGACTCCTAAATTCCACGCAACAACAGCCACTAGCAAGAAACCCATTCCTTGGTAAAAGTCAATTTCCCTACCAGGTATCGCCAAGTTTTTTTGAGATGCTAACAGAACAATTCCGACAAAGCCTACTAGGGTTCCTATCAACTTGCGATTACTCGGTTTCCTTCCAGCAACCCAGAAAAAAACAACTAATAATAAAGGCCCAAAAGCCATAAAAACTGACGACAAACCCGATGGGATTGTTAAACCAGCTAAGGCCATACAACCATTGCCTAGGGTAATCAACAAAACACCGGCTAACAGATGTACTTTCCAATGCTCAAAAGATAACTTCTTCCAGTGTCCCCCTAAAACTGACCAAGCTAAAAAAAGCCCACCAGCAACTAAATTCCGGGAAAATGAAATGACTAAGGGAGGTAAATAATCCAACAGAATTCGAACGCTTAGAAAGGTGCTCCCCCAAATGAGGTAAAGACCCCCTAACGCTAACAATGTAACCAGCGAAACCGATTCCTTTTTGTTCATCTTAATCTAATAAATCGGGTCTTCTAGTCTGTGTACGCAATACAGCTTGCTCGTGACGCCACTCTGCAATCTTCTTTTCATGTCCTGACAATAAAACTTCAGGAACATCCATTCCATCAAAACTAGCTGGACGTGTATAGACGGGAGGTGCTAATAATCCATCTTGAAATGAATCTGTTAAAGCAGAGCTCTCATCACCTATCGCTCCTGGAATCAACCGGATGATAGCATCAGCCGTAACAGCGGCAGCTAATTCACCACCAGACAACACATAGTCTCCTATGGAAATCTCCTTTGTCACATACTTCTCTCGTATCCGCTCATCGATTCCTTTGTAATGACCACAAATAAATAACAGATTTTCACCCAGACTTAATTGATTAACCAGACCCTGTTTTAAGACAATTCCATCCGGACTAAAATAGATGATTTCGTCATAAGTCCGCTCTGCTTTTAAAAACTCTATGCACTTCGATAATGGCTCTACAGCCATCACCATACCAGCACCTCCGCCAAAAGGATAATCATCCACCTGCTTGTGCTTCTTCTCAGAAAAATCGTGTAAATCATGAAATACTACTTCCACTAGCCCTGCTTTAGCGGCGCGCGCGCAGATAGAATGCTCAAAAAAGCTATTCATTAAAGCAGGTACTACTGAAATAATATCAATCCGCATCTTCTTGAGTGTAAACTTCTAATAAACCATCTGGTAAAATACTGTGCACGATTTGATTTTTCTTATCCACTTTCGGTATGATCGCATCGATTAAAGGAATTAAGACTTCATGGTTTTGGTAAATCATCACCACCACGTCTTGCGCCCCTGTACTATAAATCTCCTTTACTAATCCTAATTCACCTAGATTAGCATCAACCACTTGATATCCGATGACCTCATGGTAATAAAATTGATCATCTTTCAATTTTGGCAAAGCCGATAAAGGCAAAAATACCTTCAACCCCACTAAATCTTTTGTCGCATCTAAGGAATTAATCCCCTCTAATGTAATCAGGTTTAGATTATCTCGAATTTGGATATCCTCCACAAAATAGGGAACCATCTCGTTCCCTTGCTGTAAGAAGATTGCAACAAGATCCTCATACTCATAGGGATCATCTACATCTAAATAGAGATGAAAAGCGCCTTTTAAACCGTGCGGTTTCGAAAGAGTTCCTAATTCAAAATATTCAGTCTTTGCCATAGGTACAAAAAAAAATCATACAAACTTGAGAACAAATTTGTATGATTTTAAATGAAATCAAAAATTATTCAGCTGCTGAAGTCTCTTCTGCTGCTTCTTCTGCCGCTGGAGCTTCTTCAGCTGCTGGAGCTTCTTCAGCTGCTGGAGTTTCTTCTGCTGCTTCTTCAACCGCTGGAGCTTCTTCTACTACTACCTCTTCTGCCGCTGGAGCTTCAGCCACAACCTCGTCCACTTCTACACCAGTTGCTTCTTCTTCCGCTTCGTTGATAGCTTCAACAACGCTAGCTACTAAAGCTTCTTCTGCTACTTTATTCTTTGCTGCAATATTTTCAGCACGGTTGCTAGATACTTTAGCTTCTGCCTCTAAACGAGCCGCCTTAGACTTCGCCTTAGAC
>JBIIGE010000134.1:0-2943 GCA_044236555.1 Aquirufa sp. | reverse complement strand
CACTAAAGTACAAGAGAAGGTATTCGTAGGTCGAGACATTATCTATTGCTCTGTATTTAAGAAAAATGATGATAGAAAGGTATATAATCTGGTCTATCTCGACGGTAAATCCGGAACATCTTATGTCAAGCGCTTCAAAGTCACTTCGGTAACCCGTGACCGTGAATACAAGGTAAGCAGCGATAATGCTAAGTCTAAGCTTACCTATTTCACCGCTAATGAAAACGGTGAGGCAGAAGTAATCCAAATCAATTTAACGGCAAATTGCACGGCTAAAATCAAACAATTCGATTATGACTTCTCCAAACTTGCCATCAAAGGCCGGGAGTCATTAGGTAATATGCTGACAAAATACCCTGTTCGAAAAATCACGCTAAAGTCGGCGGGTGTATCCACATTAGGCGGGGTTGATATTTGGTACGATCCTACGATCGGACGATTGAATCGTGATGGACACGGAGACCATATCGGAAATTTTGAACCGAATGATAGTATTCTTGCCATCTATGCTTCAGGTAACTACGAGTTGACCAACTTCGAATTGACGAATCGCTACCCGGCAGAAGAAATTATGTTCTTGAAGAAATTCGAACCACAGGCCATTATTTCTGCCGCTTATTTTGATGGGTCAAATAAGACAAACCTAATTAAGCGATTCCGTTTAGAAACCACCTCATTAGATAAGAAATTCCTATTTATTTCTGACCATAAAGCGAGTAAGCTAATTGCCGTTACGGATAATTATTCCCCTAACGTGCAAATTAAGCACAAACCCGATGGAAAGACGAATGAATTAGAAATTATTCCCATAGATGAAATAGCTGAAGTTAGGGGATGGAAAGCCTTAGGAAGTAAGCTTAATTATACTAAACTAGTCGAAGTCGTATTCCTGGACACGGAGGAAGAAGCTCCCGCAACTGAAAAGACAAATGTTACTCCAGAGGCAGTAGAATTAGAGGACGTGGAAGAGGTGGGTGTGTCAGTAGCAACCGAGGCTGAAATTACGTTAACAGAAGTAGAACCTGAAGAGCCTGAGTTTGTCGTTAATTTTCCTGCTGAAAAAACAGACGAACCAGAGTCAACTAAAGAAGATATACCATTTGAAATCAAAAACCCACCTAATGGTGAACAATTAGGTCTATTTTAATGGAACAGAAGCTGAATAATCCAAGAACTTTAAATGCATGGGCCTTTTATGATTGGGCTAATTCAGTGCATTCTTTGACGATTACCTCAGCTATTTTCCCTATCTATTTTCCTTCGGCGGCTGTCACATTAGGTAGTAAAACACCTGGGGTAATTTCTATCTTAGGATTTGAATTAAGTAATACGGTCGTTTTCTCCTATACGATTTCCGTTGCTTTTTTGGCATTAACCTTTTTAATGCCCTTCCTGTCCGGCATAGCAGATTATACAGGATCTAAGAAAAATTTTATGCGCTTCTTTTGTTATTTAGGCTCATTTAGCTGTATAGCGCTCTTTTTCTTCAGCAAAGGACATTATTACATTGGAACTTTAGGATTCCTCTTCTCAATCATCGGTTGGGGAGGAAGTATGGTTTTCTATAATAGTTTTTTACCCGAAATTGCCACTCCTGATCGTTTTGATCGTTTAAGTGCTAAAGGTTTCACCCTCGGTTATATCGGATCTGTTTTATTATTAGTCCAAAACCTAACCATGCTTTTGAAGCCCGAATGGTATGGTGGAATAGGTGGAGAAATGGCCGCTCGTGTATCTTTTTTAACCGTAGGACTTTGGTGGTTATTATTTGCACAAATACCATTGCACTATTTACCTGATTCGGTTGCTAAAGAAAAAGATACGAATCAGTGGTGGTTAGGCGGTTTCAAAGAATTGAAGAAAATTTTTAAGGAAGTGGTAGCATCTAGTGAAATCAAGAATTTCTTGATGAGTTTCTTCCTGTTTAACATGGGTGCTCAAACGGTTATGTATCTAGGCGCTTTATTTGGAAGCCAAGAATTGCATTTACCTGAAGATGCTTTAATCATTACGATTCTATTAATCCAATTAGTGGCTATTCCGGGAGCCTATTTCTGTGCTAGATTATCTGGTTGGGTGGGAAATATAAAGGCACTAGGCCTGATTGTTTTTGTTTGGATTTTTGTGTGCGCCTATGCCTACACAGTGACATCTCAATTTAATTTCTATTTGTTAGCCACAGCCATTGGTTTTGTCATGGGAGGAATACAATCAAATAGCCGTGCAACCTACGCTAAATTATGTCCAAAAGGGGAGAAGGACACAGCCTCCTATTTCAGTTTCTATGATGTTTGTGATCGGATGTCGACCGTAGTTGGTACATTTATGTTTGGTCTCGTTATTCAGTTAACCGGTAATATGCGAATCAGTATATTGGTTCTCGTCGTTGTTTTTGGAGCGAGTTTACTCTTTTTGCGCCCTTTATTACTCAGCCAAAAGGCCAAAGCTATATTGGGATAATAGTACGTTCCTGCGCATGTTTCCATGAATCAGGGATATGAGCAAGGATTTCTACTTCTAAAGCTTTCACAATAGCTCTTCTGGAATACGAAATGGAATGTACTAAAGCTACCTCCCTAACTGGCTTGGGGTCTGGTAATGAATAAACTTTTTCTTTTAGTTTCGAATCCAAATAATCAACGAACATTTGTGGAATAATTGTTTGACCAAAACCTTGATCAGCTAACCTTACTATCGTCTCCATACTTCCTGTCTTATAAGTCATATTAGTTCCAATTAGGGGTCCTGATGGTAAATTACAGATCGAATTCACCTGACTACTTAAACAATGACCTTCTTCCAATAACCATAACTTAGAAGGGTCTAAAGTAGATTTCAATTTCGATCCGTCCTCTTCCCAAACATTGGAATACAAAAACAACTCCTCATAATAAAGCGGAATTTCGACGAAATTCTCATTCAAAGGAGTAACTAAAATACCAA
>JBIIGE010000133.1:0-2960 GCA_044236555.1 Aquirufa sp. | reverse complement strand
CATTTCGTAATCGTTTAATCACTTTCTCCAATTCTGAATTCGCTAAAGTAAGCTTTCATTTACCCGCCATTCACTGCCGTTCGTGCTTGTATTTATTGGAAAATTTACCAAAACTGAATCCTCAGATCATTAAAGCCAGTTTGAATTTTGGTAAGAAGGATTTAACAATTTGGTTTAAAGAAGATCAATTAAGTTTAGGCGCGCTAGCTAGTCTGATTTCAAGTTTAGGATATGAACCCCATATTTCAAATGAGAATGAGAATGAAAAACAGCAAAAAAATAGCCAAAAACACCTTTTTCTTCAATTAGGTATGGCTGGATTTTGTGCCGGGAATGCAATGTTGTTCAGCTTCCCAGAATACTTGGGTATCGAAGATGGTTCGCTACAACAATTATTTAGCTATTTGAATCTAGGTTTAGGAACTATTGCCGTTTTTTATTCAGGCTCAGATTATTTCCGCAATGTGTATGCCCACCTAAAGCTGGGCAAGATGACCATTGAATTGCCCATTTTATTAGGCATTCTCGTAGGTTATAGCCGTAGTGCCTATGAAATTCTATCACATACGGGCGCCGGCTATATTGATTCTGTTTCTGGATTGATTTTCTTTTTATTGATAGGGAAGTGGTTTCAACAAAAATCATTTGACTTTCTCTCCTTTGAGCGTAATTATAAGGCCTATTTTCCACTAATCGTCACGAAAATCAGGCGCGGAACGGAAATAACCGCGCCTTTAGAGGAGGTCAAAATAGGGGATAGACTACTTATCCGAAATCAAGAAATAATCCCAGCTGATGCCTATTTATTGAAAGGTAAAAGTGAGATGGATTACAGTTTTGTGACGGGGGAAAGTGAATTGATTACCATAGAAGCCGGGCAATCCATTTATGCAGGAGGAAAACACAGAGGGGAAGCCATCGAAATTCAAATCAGTAAAGAGTTAAATCAAAGCCATTTAACGCAACTTTGGGAGCAGCAAGCGTTTAAGGATCCAAACCATAAATCCGAGAACTGGGAGAATTTTGCAAACCAAGTTGGAAAGTACTTTACTCTACTCTTATTGAGTTTAGCAATTGTAACAGGTATTTATTGGTCAATAGTTGATCCAAGCCGTTGGGCAAATGCAGTCGTGAGTATTCTGGTCATTGCATGCCCCTGTGCTTTAGCGGTATCCTATCCCTTTGCGCTAGGTCATGGAATTCGTTGGCTAGCTAAAAACCACTTCTTTGTGAAGGATATTCAGGCTTTCGAACGGATGGCACAAGTAGATACCTTAGTATTTGATAAAACTGGAACGCTAACCTTACAATGTCAAAAAGAGCCAACTATTCAACTTAATCGAGAATTAAGCGATGAGGAGTGGAACGCCATTTATTCACTCGTTTTCCAATCCACTCATCCTTTATCGAAGCAGGTTAAAAAATTCTTAAATCATCGATCACTCCTTGCTTTACAACAATTCAAAGAAGTACCAGGGAAAGGTTTAGAAGCCTATTTTGGAGAATTATTGGTAAAAATAGGCAGTGCTAAATTTACCCAAAATCTAGCAACAACTCCCGAAGGATTTATCACTTCTGAAACGCGCTTATATATTTCAATAAACCAGGAACCTATTGGTTTTCTAGAGTTCTCTTGGGAAAATAGACCTGGTATAGAGGGATTGCTACATCAGCTAAGACATCAATATGAGATTCATTTGATTTCTGGGGATAAAAAAGAGCACGCAGCACATCTGTTGGATTGGTTTGATAACAAAGATCGAGTGAAATTCGAATGCAGTCCTTTGGAAAAAATGGAATATATCCAAAAGCTACAAAAACAGGGTAAAAGGGTCGCCATGGTAGGGGATGGGTTGAATGATGCGGGGGCATTAAAACAAGCATATGTAGGCATTGCAGTTTCCGATGATCACTTACATTTTACGCCTTCATCAGATGCGATATTGAAGGGATCAGCATTACCACAATTAAGGCGTTATTTAAACTATACAAAATTTGGCCTACAACTCATCAAAGCCAGCTTTTTGCTTTCGCTCGTATATAATGGCATTGGATTAAGCTATGCGATTCAAGGAAATTTATATCCATTGATTGCTGCTGTTTTAATGCCCATTAATTCCATCAGTATGCTGGTGATTGCGAATGTTGGGATGAATTTAAAGGGCCAAAAACTAACACGGCGTAATATCAGATTTTAAGCTGACGAATGTCAGGTTTTCAATGAACCTATTCTTCGAAATTGCAACAAATAAACAGAGCTTTCCATGGAAATAATGTACCTAATGATCGGATTGAGCCTTTTTATGGCAATTGGTTTCGTGATTGCCTTTGTTTGGTCCATTAGAACGGGACAGCAGGATGATTTAATCACTCCGGCCATGCGGATTTTACACGAAGACGAAAAAACTAAAAATATATGAGCACAACATCTACCTCATTAGAACAATTTTACTACGACAATAAAATTGTTCGCAACTTTTCCCTAGCCACGATACTTTGGGGTGTAATCGGCATGTTAGTCGGTGTCATCATTGCTACTCAACTGTTTGCTCCCTCATGGAATTTAACTCAATATGGTACTTTTGGTCGTTTACGTCCACTACATACAAATGCCGTGATTTTTGCCTTTGTGGGAAATGCTATTTTCGCTGGCATATATTATTCCTTACAGCGTCTTTTAAAGGCTAGAATGTTTAGTGATTTTTTGTCCAATTTCCATTTTTGGGGCTGGCAATTAATTATTGTGGCAGCGGCTATCACTTTACCTTTAGGAATAACGACCTCCCACGAATATGCAGAACTAGAATGGCCTATTGACATTGCGATTACGCTGGTTTGGGTCGCTTTTGGTATCAATATGTTTGGAACTATCTTCAAAAGAAGAGAGCGCCACTTATATGTCGCTATTTGGTTCTATATCGCCACCTTCATTACAGTGGCGGTTCTGCACCTTACAAATT
>JBIIGE010000132.1:0-2966 GCA_044236555.1 Aquirufa sp. | reverse complement strand
ACGTAATTAAAGATAAAATTAATACTATTTAAATTTTTCTCATAATTTCGCCTAATAATCAGATAATTATGAAAATAAACATTTCCCACTACGCACTCATTTTAGGGACTCTTTTTTTAGCTTCATGTGAATCAAAAAAAGAAAAATCCCTAGCAGATTCCTTAGCAGCTGATTCTTTAAAAGCTAGCCAGAAAATAGACATCCCTGATTTCAAAAAAAGTTATGAAGGCTCTATTAATAACAAATATCAAATCACCATGACACTAACCAAAACAGGGAATGTGTTGAGCGGAAGTTATGCTTATGCCACGATAGGAACTCCAATAAAAGTTGCAGGAACCATCGATGAAAGTGGATTAATTGTTTTAAATGAATATTCTGAATCAGACAAACTTTTAGGCACCTTTAATGGCACTTACCGTCCTGAGGGAATAAGTGGAAATTGGAATAGAGCAAACAGTGATAAATTATTACCTTTTTTATTAACTGAAAAAGCCGCTGCCATTAGCGATGTAAATGCCTCTTGCATGGAAACTGATTTTAGTAATGAAGATGGACATGGAACGAAGAAAACTTGTTTATTCAATAATTTCAAAACGGTCAGTACGGGTTATGCAAATGATCGAAATGGAAAAATGTATTGGATTTATGAAATTTTCCAGAACAAAAACGGAAAATACGTCAAAGTACAAAACTCGTCTATGTTCAATTTAGACCAAAAAGAATTACTGAAATTAATCAATGAAAGAATCAAACGTGATTTTACTGTTTATTCTACAGAAGCAGAAACGAGGGATTGCTTTAGCGATTTTGGTAGCCTTCCTGTTTACAAGATGAATGAATTAGGTATTGACTTTAATGAGGATGAAATCTCATTTCACATCGAATTTAATCTTCCAGAGGCTTGTGATGCCGTAGGAGGAACAACGGTTACTTATAAAATTTCGGACATAATTAAATACTTGAATTAATTACGATTGTCAAACTACGCGCACCATGCGCACCTATGACAAGCGACTGTTCAATATCAGCGGTCTTAGAAGGGCCCGCTAAAAACAACCCAAAACCCGAATTAACTTTTCCTAGTTCCTCATACGCAGCATGCATGTGAGGAACTATTTTTTTTACGTTAATGACTAGATGTTGACAAATAAACGGCGCCACACGATGAGGCAATGCATCCTCTGTCAACCAAATTGCGCCATTTTCGGCCACCCCGAATTCTCCATCTATCTCTAATACTTCTACTTCCGCTAAACTCAATCCATCTAAAGTCTTATCAAATCTTCGCCGACCAGGAAACAAAACATCTAGCTCTTCGGGACTAACTACGCGCGCACCCACGACCGCTAATGCTGTCTTAAAATCAAAATCCTCCGATGCATCTTTAAATGCACCTGGATGCTGCACCGATTCAAGCGGCTTAATTTTTCTTAAAATCTGATCTCTAGCGCTCATCGTTTTTTATACCATTCTTGAAAGCTTTCCTTTGGCGCAACAGGCATTTCACGTTGTTTGTACCAAGGATTTAATCGTGTATTTAATAAACCCGCAAATCTACGAATGAGCGATCCACCTATTCGATAAATTACCGGATTTGCTAACGTGAAGGCCATCAATTTCATTCCGAGCGTTTTTCCTACCGGAGCTAATCCCGCCTCCATTAAATCCTGACGCCAAAACCACAATTGCTCATGGATATTAATCTTTACCGGACAGACATTCGAACAAGAACCACAAAGTGTAGAAGCAAAGGGTAAATCTGCATTCGCTTTTTTGTCAATATTAGGCGCTAAAATAGACCCGATAGGTCCTGCTACCGGTTGGTGATAGCTATGCCCCCCGCTCCTTCTGTAAACCGGACAGGTATTAAAACAAGCCGCACAACGGATACATTTTAAAGAGTTTTTATATTTTGGATCGGCAAGTTGACGTGTTCGACCATTATCCAACAAAACGATATGCACCTGCTGCCCTTCGCGAGGTTTATGGAAATGAGATGAATAGGTGGTAATTAATTGGCCCGTAGCACTGCGGGCGAGTAAACGCAAGAAAACCGCTAAATCTGCTCTTTTAGGAATAATCTTTTCGATACCTGTGCAAGCAATGTGAACTTTAGCTAAATGCGCACCCATATCGGCATTACCCTCATTCGTACACACCACAAATTCGCCCGTTTCTGCCACCGCAAAATTCACCCCCGTTATGGCGACTTCAGAGGCCAAAAAATGACCTCGTAAATGTTGGCGCGCAGCCTCCGTCAAAAACTGTGGATCCTTATTTCCTTTAGGAGTACCTAAATGTTGGTGAAAAGTTTCACCCACGTCCTCCTTCTTCAAGTGAATCGCCGGTAATACAATATGACTAGGCGCTTCATTTCTAAATTGAACAATACGTTCCCCTAAATCTGTATCGACGACCTCGATGCCTTTGGATGCCAAATAGTCATTCAAGTGGCATTCCTCAGTCAACATGGACTTGCTTTTGACAATCGTTTTTGATCCTTGCGCGGCTATAATACTATGTACAATCGCATTATGCTCTTCAGCATCAGCCGCCCAATGGACATGAATTCCGTTTGCTGTAGCTTTGGCCTCAAAAGCTTGTAAGTAGTCTCCAAGATTCGCAAGCGTATGATCTTTGATCTGTGAAGCATGTTCTCGCATTGCCTCCCATTCAGGTAAAACCTTAGAGGCCTTATCACGCTTTGCGCGCACAAACCACAAGGTTTCATCATGCCAATCGGTTCGCTCAGCGTCCGAAATAAATTTCTCTGAAGCCTCTGAATGACTAAGCATGATTCAAAATTTCAACAATATGTTTAACCTGAACTGTAGATCCCTGACGTCGCAGTATTCCTTCCATGTGCATCAAACAAGAGGTATCTGCGCCGGTAATAAATTCTACTTGATTCGCATTGTGCTCTTTGATGCGGTCTTGTCCCATCTTTACCGAAACAGCTTCTT
>JBIIGE010000131.1:0-2973 GCA_044236555.1 Aquirufa sp. | reverse complement strand
TCTTTGGTCCTTACCTACTGGTATTATATGCGCATCATATAAAACGATATCAGCGGCTTGTAATACGGGATAGGTAAATAAGCCGGCATTCACATCGGATAATTTATCTGATTTATCCTTGAAGCTATGTGCATTCGCCAGCATAGGAAAAGGTGTGAAGCAGTTTAAATACCACATCAATTCGGTGTGGTATGGGGCTAATTTAGACTGGCGATAGAAGTAATTTTTCTCTGTATCAAATCCAAAGGCTAACCAAGCTGCGGCAATCGATAAGGTATTGCTTCGGATACTTTCACCATCTTTTAAAGAAGTCAGCGTGTGTAAATCCGCAATAAATAAAAAGGATTCATTGCCGGGTTGCTTTGAAAGTTCAACCGCCGGCATGATAGCACCTAAAATATTACCCAAATGGGGCTTTCCTGAGGCCTGAATGCCCGTTAAGATCCGCATAGCTTGTCTAAATAATTTATGCAAAAATCAATAAAATAGACCATAACTCCAAGCAATTTGTGCTTGGGCATTCGAGCTAAATTTGCTAAATTCGTTTTTGCAATTTCATCCCTTATTTCATGTCCCTCTCTCCTAGCCTTTTGGCCTTTTTGCGTGACCTCCGTGTGAACAACACACGTGAGTGGTTTGCAGAAAACAAGTCGAGATATGAGCTGGTGAAAAAAGAATTTGACGCTTGGACTACTGAATTGATTTCTGAGTTTGCGGATTTCGAGAATATGGATGGCGTGTTACTTAAACATTGCTCCTACCGCATTTACCGGGATGTTCGCTTCTCTAAAAACAAAGAGCCTTATAAGACGTGGTTTTCAGCGAGTTTTTCAGAAGGTGGTCGTAAGTCAGGATTGATGGACTATTATGTGCACATTGAGCCCAATGGAGCGTCTTTTTTAGGTGGCGGTATGTATTCGCCTACACCAGAACAATTAGCAGCGTTTAGGCAAGAAGTGGATTATAATGCGGCGGGATTGCGTAAGATCATTAAAGATCCCACGTTTGCCGGCATTTTTGGGGAGGAAGTAGGTGAAAGTCTAGTAAGAATTCCTAAGGGATTTGAGGCGGATCATCCGGAAGCGGAATTGCTGAAAAAGAAACAATTGTTTTTCTGGAAGAAATACACCGATCAGCAAGTAGCTTCTCCCGATTTTACCCAACAGCTGATATCTGATGCAAAGGTGTTAAAGCCTTTCTTGGACTTCTTAAATGCTGTATTTTTTGAAAAAGAACCTTTTATAAAAGAATAAACCCCTATGCAGTTTTCGCATTTGCACAATCATTCCCAGTTTTCCCTCCTAGATGGTGCGTCTAAGATTTCGTCTATGTTTAAAAAGGCGAAAGAGGACAATATGCCAGCGGTGGCGATTACGGACCATGGGAATATGTTTGGGGTGTTTCAATTTGTGGCGGAAGCCGGAAAGCAAGGGGTTAAACCGATTGTGGGTTGTGAGTTTTATTTAGTGAATGACCGCCACAAGCAAGTTTTTACCAAAGACTTGAAGGATAAACGCTACCACCAGTTATTTCTAGCGAAGAATCCCGAGGGGTATCAGAATTTAGTAAAACTTTGTTCGCTTGGATTCATGGAGGGGATGTATTCTAAATACCCTCGTATTGACAAGGAACTTGTTTTAAAATACCACAAGGGCTTAATTGCGACGACTTGCTGTTTAGGAGCCTCCGTTCCTCAGGCTATTCTGCGCGATGGAGAGGACGCGGCGGAGAAGGAATTTAAGTGGTGGTTGGATTTGTTTGGCGAGGATTATTACATCGAGGTACAAAATCATTTCATTCCAGAGCAACAGACAGTAAATGAGGTATTGCTACGTTTTGCGAAGAAGTACAATGTGAAGGTGATTGCGTCGAATGATAGCCATTATTTGGACCAAAAAGATGCTAACGCCCACGATATTTTATTGTGTATCAATACCGGCGAAAAGCAGTCCACTCCTACCTACAAGGATATTGAAGGGGATTTCGATATGAAGGGAAAGCGCTTTGCTTTCTATAATGATCAATTTTACTTCAAAACGACGGAGGAAATGACCAAGCTTTGGTCACACGTGCCTGAAGCGATTGATAATACGAATGAAATTGTAGGAAAGGTGGAAACACTGAAGCTCACGAAAGACGTGATGTTACCTAATTTCCAAATTCCAACTACTTTTCTAAATCAAGATGATTATTTAGAACATATCACGATGGAAGGCGCAAAGAAGCGCTATGTCGATATCGATCAGGTAGTAGAAGAACGTCTGCGCTTCGAGTTGCATACGATTAAGACGATGGGATTTGCCGGGTATTTCTTAATTGTGGCTGATTTTATTAGTGCAGGGCGTGATTTAGGAGTTTATGTAGGTCCTGGTCGTGGATCTGCAGCGGGTTCTGTGGTTGCTTATTGTTTAGGGATTACAAATATTGACCCGATTAAGTATAACCTCCTTTTTGAGCGTTTTCTAAATCCAGATCGGAAGTCCTTACCCGATATTGATACGGACTTTGATGATGAAGGCCGCCAAAAGGTCATCGACTACGTCGTAGATAAATACGGTAAGAACCAGGTGGCTCACATTGCCACATACGGCACAATGGCCGCTAAAATGTCCATAAAAGACGTATCCCGCGTGCTAGACCTCCCCTTGCAAGAGTCAAACGCCTTAGCAAAGCTGGTACCCGATAAACCTAAAATTACACTCGACCGTATTTTTAATGCGGCATTAACAGGCGATAAAAGTTTAGCAGATAAAGAAGGCCTCAATTCTGAGGAATTAGATCAGGTAAAAGAGTTGCGTCGCATTAAGGAATCTGGTGGATTGCCAGCAACTGTCATTGAGAACGCCTTGATTTTAGAGGGCTCCGTGCGTGGAACGGGTATTCACGCGGCGGGTATTATTATTGCTCCGTCTGACTTAACAGATATTTTGCCCGTAGCTACTTCTAAGGACGTGAGTCTCTTGATTACACAAT
>JBIIGE010000050.1:0-11035 GCA_044236555.1 Aquirufa sp. | reverse complement strand
TTTATGGCAGTTCTTAAACTTGATTAGTAGAGAATAATTATCACAAAAATTTTTAAAAACAGGGTTTAAAGCGTAATTTTAAACTTTCAAACAAAATAAGATGGCTGAAGTAATTAGAATGCCTAAGATGAGCGATACGATGTTAGAAGGCGTGATCGCAAATTGGCTTAAAAAAGAAGGGGACGTTATTAAATCTGGTGACATTATCGCTGAAGTCGAAACAGACAAAGCAACGATGGAGTTAGAAAATTACGAAGACGGAACCTTATTATATATTGGTGTTAAAGTAGGTGAAGCAGTTCCAGTAGATGGAATAATCGCTATTGTTGGAACACCAGGAGAAGATTATTCAGCTTTATTAGCTGCTCCCATCGCCACAACTACTGCGCCAGTAGCGTCAGAAACAGTTGCTGCACCAGTTGCAACTGTATCAGAAACGCCTGCATCGGCACCAACCATTGATTTAAGTGGTGTAAAAGCTGTAGCGGTACGTATGCCTAAAATGAGTGATACCATGATTGAAGGTGTCATTGCTAAATGGCTAAAAGCGGTAGGTGATGTAGTGAAGAGTGGCGATATCATCGCAGAAGTGGAAACAGATAAAGCTACCATGGAATTAGAGAACTATGAAGATGGTACGCTATTATATATTGGGGCAAAAGAAGGTCAAGGAGTTATTGTAGATGGCATTATTGCTATTGTGGGTGAACCGGGTGCAAATTTCCAATTGATTTTAGATGCTGAAGCAGCTCCGAAAGCTTCTACTCCTGCACCTGTAGCAGCAGCTCCAGTGGCTGCGCCTGTCGCAAGTGCACCAGCTCCTGTGATGACAAAAGCTCCAGTAGTCGAAGAGAAAGCAGCCTCTAAGCCAGGTGTAGAATTGAAGGCAAGTCCGTTAGCACGTGCTTTGGCAAAAGAAAAAGGATATAACCTAAGCTGGATCACGGGAACAGGTGAAGGTGGTCGTATCACAAAGGCTGACGTAGAAGAATACAATCCAAATTCAGGTGGCGCTAATGCTAACTTCACGGGCGGTGTAGAAAGCTTTGAGGATATTCCGAATAGCCAAATGCGCAAAACTATCGCGCGTCGTTTATCAGAATCTAAATTCAGTGCCCCAGAATTCTATCTTACGATGGAAATCAACATGGATAAGGCAATTGAAGCACGCGTATCCATGAATGATGTATTACCAGTGAAAATTTCATTTAATGATATGGTGATTAAGGCTACTGCCCTTTCACTTGCTAAACATCCTAAAGTGAACTCTTATTGGATGGAAGACCGTATCCGTGTAAACAAACATGTCCATATCGGTATGGCTGTTGCAGTAGAGGACGGTTTATTAGTACCTGTTATCCGTTTCGCATCAGAAAAATCAATCGCACAAATCTCTGCCGAGGCAAAAGATTTAGGTGCTAAGGCTAAAAACAAATTATTACAACCGAAGGATTGGGAAGGAAACACGTTTACTGTTTCTAACTTAGGTATGTTTGGTATTGATCAGTTTACTTCTATCATCAATTCACCAGAATCGTGTATTCTAGCTGTTGGAGGAATTAAAGAGACGGTTGGTGTAAAGAATGGTCAATTCTATGCAACTAATATTATGAAATTAACTTTGACTTGTGATCATCGCGTGGTAGATGGTGCAACAGGGGCTGCGTTCCTGTTAACACTAAAACAATACCTCGAGGATCCGATCAAAATGTTTTTATAAAAATGATTGTTTAAGCCTCGAATAACCTCGGGGCTTAATTTTTATCAATAATTACCATGAGCACAAATAATATTAGAATAGCAGTACAAAAATCTGGACGCCTAAGTGATGATTCTTTAAAATTATTTAAAGAATGTGGAATTAAGTTTGAGTCAGGTGGGTCTAAACTTCGTTCAATTTCCAGCAATTTCCCTATTGAATTTTTATTCTTACGCGACGATGATATTCCAGGTTACGTAGAAGATGGAGTCGCTGATTTAGGCGTAGTAGGCCTAAATGTCTTAATGGAAAATACACGCAAAGTAGCCATTGTGAAGGAATTAGGCTTTTCTAAATGCCGTCTTTCGCTGGCCATACCTCGTGGTGAGAATTATACTGACTTAAAGCAGTTTGAAGGAAAAAGTATAGCTACGTCCTACCCCAATTTAACGAGCCAATTTTTACTAAAGAACGGAGTTAAGGCTGAAATGCACGAAATCTCTGGTTCGGTAGAAATAGCCCCTTCAATAGGGCTCGCAGAAGGGATATGCGATATCGTATCTACGGGTGGCACTCTCTTAAGTAATGGATTAAAAGAAGTTGCTACCGTTTTTGAAAGTCAAGCTGTCATGATCTCTAACAAATCATTATCAGCTGATAAAAATAGTATTTTAGAGAAATTACTATTTCGAATTGATTCGGTCCAAAGAGGGCAAAATGCAAAATATGTAGTACTTAACGTACAGGAACAAAATATCAAAAAGGTAACTGCTTTGTTACCCGGAATGAAATCTCCCTCGGTATTGCCCTTAGCAACCAAAGGATGGTTCTCGCTACACTCTGTGATTGAGGAAAATGATTTTTGGAATATTATAGAAAATTTACGCGAAGCGGGTGCTGAAGGTATTTTAGTGTTACCAATTGAAAAAATGATTCTTTAATCATGTTTAAACAGATAAATTATCCGTCTCGATTAGAATATGCAGCTATTTGTCAGCGGCCTGCTTTAGAACAAGGACAACTTGATGTACTGATTACTGAGGTATTTAACCAAGTTAAAGTGCGAGGCGATCAAGCCTTGCGTGATTTAACCGCATCCTACGAGAATAGAGCAATTACCGATATTCTGTATAGTGCAGAAGAAATAGATGAATTAGCTGCTCAAACGGATGTCGAACTGCAAAAGGCCATTGATCACGCCTATGCTAATATTTATGCTTTTCATGCGGCTCAAAAATTAGTGCCGAATAAAATAGAAATAAACCCTGGTGTATTTTGTTGGCAAAAAGCCACAGGAATTGATAAGGTAGGAATCTATATACCTGGAGGAACCGCTCCCCTATTTTCGACAGTTTTGATGTTAGCTATTCCAGCTCGAATCGCTGAGTGTCAGGAAGTCGTTCTTTGTACCCCTGCTGTACACCCTGCGATCTTTTATGCTGCAAAATTATGTGGTATAACTAAAATGGCGAAAGTAGGTGGTTCGCAAGCCATTGCAGCTTTGAGTTTAGGAACAGAGAGTGTACCGGCGGTTTATAAAATTTTTGGTCCGGGAAATCAATATGTGACAGCAGCTAAAATGTATGCAAACAGATTAGGTATTGCCATTGATATGCCAGCTGGCCCATCAGAAGTAGCCGTTTATGCGGACGATACATCAAATCCGGCTTACATCGCCTCAGATTTGTTATCACAGGCAGAACATGGTGCCGATTCACAAGTTATTTTAATCAGTACGTCTTCAACTATAGTTGAACAAACCATAGTTGAGATTAACTCTCAGTTAAGAGATTTGCCTAGAAAAGAGCTAGCTGAAAAAGCTCTGGATAATTCTAAGTTCATTTTAGTCAAAACTACAGCAGATGCTATTGACTTATTAAATGAATACGCGGCAGAACACTTGATTTTAGCATGTGAAGATGCGGAGGAATTTGCGGAAAACATCAGAAATGCGGGTTCCATATTTCTAGGGAATTATACCCCAGAATCAGCCGGTGATTATGCCTCCGGGACTAATCACACTTTACCTACTAATGGATTTGCTAGAGCTTATTCTGGTGTAAATTTGGATGCATTTACAAAGAAGATCACCTTGCAGTCAATCTCGAAACAAGGATTAGAAGCTTTAGGAAAAACTATCATTGATATGGCAGAAGCGGAATCTTTACAGGCTCACGCGAATGCTGTTAAAATTAGATTAAACAAAATATGAATTTCGAAAACTTCATATTACCCCATATTTGGAGCCTAAAGCCTTATTCATCTGCTAGAGATGAATTTAAAGGTAAAGAAGGGGTATTTTTAGACGCAAATGAGAATCCACTAGGTTCTGGCTTGGTAGAAAGTTGGAATCGCTATCCTGATCCGTTGCAATTAGACATCAAAGAACGATTAGCAACCATAAAGTCCTGCTCTACTGATCAAATATTCTTAGGAAATGGATCCGATGAGGCAATCGATCTAATTATGCGTATGACCTGTCAATCAGGGGTACACAATATCATTTTATGCCCTCCTACCTATGGGATGTATGAAGTGAGCGCATCAATCAATCATATCGAACAGCGAAAGGTGAGTTTAACTAAAAATTACCAATTAGATGTCGACGGTATATTAAAGACTATTGATTCAAATACGCGGCTACTTTTTATTTGTTCACCTAATAATCCCACTGGGAATAAACTGAATCGATCAGACATTTATACCTTGATTACATCCTTTAAATCAGGTTTTATTATAATCGATGAAGCCTATATTGATTTTTCTGACGAACCTAGTTTTATCCTCGAATTAGCAAAATATCCTCAGATAATAGTGATGCAAACGCTATCAAAAGCCTATGGATTAGCGTCCCTGCGACTTGGAATGGCCTTTGCACATCCTACGATTATAAGTTTGCTGAATAAAATTAAGCCACCATACAATATTGGAGGAGCTACTCAAGAGATCGTTCACAAGGCATTAGCTAATACGTCTTTTAAAGAAGAAGCAGTCAAATTAATCTTATCAGAACGTTCTCGCTTAATCGAAGCCTTGAAAAATATAGTTGAAGTCATTCATATTTATCCGTCTGACGCAAACTTTATTCTAGTAAAATTTAAGCACGCTAATGACTTATTTCATTTCTTAATTGAGGCTAAATTGATCACTAGAAACCGTAGTTCAGTCGCATTATGTGAAGATTCTATTCGAATTACGATTGGTATCTCAGAAGAAAACAATAAATTAGTCCATCTTATCCAAAAGTTCTACTCTGCTTAACATGTTTAAACGCGTTCTCATTTTCTTATTTTTCATTACCTGTGTGTTTGAATCTCGGGCACAGATGAAAGATTGGGCGGCTGGATTTAGAGTAGGAGAACCAGGTGGTTTTATGTTAAAGCGGTACCTTCCCAGTGGTAAAAATGCAGTCGAAGTTAATTTTGGATCATATGGAGGGCTTTGGGGTACGAATCGTGCCTACCAAGATGGTAATTTCCAAAATATTGGTTTTGCTATCAATGCATTGTATTTATGGCAACGCCCTACACTAGTCAATTCGGATTTACATTACTACTACGGAGCAGGTCCCCAGTTTGTGTCTAGAAATTTATTTACCAATAATTCGATTTATCCTGAGACAAAGCGTGGAATGGGAGCTGCAGGAATTGCTGGAATGGAATTTTTTCCCATTGATGCTCCTAACCTATCCTTTTTTGCGGAAATAGGCCTTTATTCTGAAATGCTTCCAAATCCCTTTTTTATACACATACAAGGTGGACTTGGAGTAAAAGTTAATTTTTAATGGGGATGTAGCTCAGTTGGCTAGAGCGCTTGCATGGCATGCAAGAGGTCGTCGGTTCGAGACCGATCTTCTCCACTTTTACAAACGATCTTTAAACGAATCGTATCCGAAAGATTTATAGAGGTGAAAGTCTCCGTTAGAATCTAGTTTACCTATACTCGGTAAATTTACCCCATTAAACGTAGTAGTCTTCACCATTGTATAGTGAATCATATCTTCAAGGATAATCTCATCACCGATTTGTAGTTCTTTTTCGAAGGAATAGTCGCCATAAAAGTCTCCAGCTAAACACGTCATTCCGCCGAATCGATAGGTCGGTTTACCTTGTTCAGGTTCTGAATTAGCTCCTCTAATACGAGGCTTATAGGGCATCTCCAAGGTATCAGGCATATGCGCCGCAAAAGAGACATCTAATATAGCTACCGTAATTCCAGCAGACTCAACGATATCAAGAACAGTTGACTTTAAAAAACCCGTCTGCCAGCCTACCGCAGAACCTGGCTCGAGGATAATTTGCAAGTTGGGGTATCTTTGGCGAAATCCATTTAATAAACCAATTAAGTGATTAACGTCATAATCAGCCCGCGTAATCAAATGACCACCACCTAAATTTAACCAGTTAAGGCGAGGCAATAAATCGCCAAATTTCGCTTCAATTACCGCTAAAGTTCGCTCTAAAACATAAGAATCATTCTCACAAAGTGTATGTGAATGCAAGCCTTCAATTCCTGCAGGCAAATCCCCTAAATCAGATCGGCGAATACCTAATCTAGAGCCTGCAATACACGGATTATACATTTCCGTTTCCACTTCTGCATATTCTGGATTGATTCGCAAACCACAAGAAATTCCAGCTGCATGCGCACGATCCTTGTATTGATTATATTGATTAAGTGAATTAAACGTAATGTGACCTGCATAAGATGAAAGTTCATTCCACTCCGCTTCTAAATAGGCAGGGGAATAGACGTGTGGCTTCACTCCCATTTCTTCAAAGGCTAGGCGAGCCTCATGTAATGAACTAGCGGTAGCGCCTGCTAAATACTGTTTTACCAATGGAAACTCATGGTAAAAAGAAAAACCTTTTAATGCGCAAATAATTTCAACCCCAGCGTCCTGTTGAACTCGTCTTAGGAGTTCGAGGTTTGCTTTTAATAAATTTTCCTCCAATACATAACAAGGAGATGGAATCGAAGGATAAAATGTCATCTTAATATTCGTGAGGTAAAGTGATGTTGTGTTGCTCTTCCCAAGGTAAACCATGGATATTCAACAACTCCATAAATGGATCTGGGTTAAATTCTTCTACATTAAACACACCTGGTGCAAACCAAGAGCCATCAATCATTAATGATGCACCAATCATGGCAGGAACACCCGTCGTGTAACTTACTCCTTGTGCTTGAACCTCTTGATAACAATCTGCGTGATGACAGTTATTCCAAACATAGTAAGTTGCGTCTTTGCCATCCTTGATTCCTTTAATTTGGCAACCAATGGAGGTTTGACCTGAATAATTCTCCCCTAGCGTGCCAGGTTCAGGTAGAACTGCTTTTAAAAACTCTAGCGGGACGATATCCATTCCATTGAATTTAATGGGTGTGATGGATGTCATACCAACATTTTGCAACACTTCTAAGTGAGTTAAATAAGCTTGACCAAAAGTCATCCAAAAGCGCGCGCGCTTCAATGTAGGGAAGTTTTTAGTTAGGGACTCTAATTCTTCGTGGTATAATACATAAGATTCTTTAGGTCCAATATTAGGGTAATCAATAGGCTTGTGAATCGACATCGGTTCGATCTCAATCCATTCGCCATTTTCCCAATACTTCCCTTTCTGAGTAATCTCGCGAATATTAATCTCCGGGTTAAAGTTAGTAGCAAAAGCTTTTCCGTGATCCCCTGCATTACAGTCAATGATATCTAAATAATGCATCTCATCGAAATAATGCTTGTTTGCGTAAGCCGTATAAACTCCGGTTACGCCTGGGTCAAAACCACAGCCTAATAAAGCCATCAAACCTGCTTTCTTAAACTTGTCTTGGTAAGCCCATTGCCAAGAATATTCAAATTTAGCTACATCTTTTGGCTCGTAATTAGCCGTATCTAAGTAGTGAACACCTGCCTCTAGGCAAGCATCCATAATGGTAAGGTCTTGGTAAGGCAATGCCACATTAATAACTAAAAATGGCTTTTCTTCCTTGAACAAGGCAACCAATTCAGGAACGTTATCTGCATCCACCTGACGAGTTCTGACAGCTGTAGGCAAACCTATGGCTGCACATTCAGCGGCAATCGCATCACATTTAGATAAAGTCCGAGAAGCTAATACGATTTCAGAAAAGGAGGCCGGATTCATCGCACATTTTTTAACGACTACATTTCCAACACCGCCAGCACCAATAATTACAATTTTTTTAGACATAGCTTTTTAAAAAGAAATGCAAAAATAGCACATCAATGACTAAAAACCATATTAATTTTTAAATGGACGAATAATTTTGACCAAACGATCTTTGTAATATTTTTGGCTTAATCGATCTTCTCTAACTCCATTTTTTGTGCTCGCATGAATAAATACGATATCAGGCTTCTCTTTAATAACTAAACCTACGTGACTAATTAATCCGACTTGTCCGGTAGCAAAAAATACCCAATCCCCTATTTGGACTTCATTTAAAGAAACTTCCTCGCCAAACTTAGCTTGATCAACCGTTACCCGAGGTATGGATACCTCATTTTTACGATAAACAGTGTATAAAAGGCCTGAACAATCGATTCCTTTTTTGTCCAATCCGCCATATTTGTAAGGGACACCTTTCCATTTTTGCGCATCCGCTAAGATGGATTTAATTTCAGCAGAGGTATAATAAGACGCCTTAGGGCGATGAAAAATCCGTTTAACGAAAGAGCAAGAATCTAGTATGAGGACCAATATGCCTAAAAACAAAATGCGTTTATACATACACAATCTCTTTAGTTTCTACATATAAAAGTACTCCTTGAGTCACTTGGTGACCCATATCCACTAAGGTCTGTTTATATCGATTCACCTGATCAAAATGTTCAGGTTTTTTCTTGCCCGTCTTAAAATCAATTACCTGTAGAGCATCCCCTACTTTGTTTACCCTATCTGGACGAATGACCCGGCCATCGGGGCATAAAATATCAACTTCTTTAAAAGCTAATTGTGTCTGATTAAATAACACCTGAACTTCAGCCAGCGCTAGCAAATCATCAATTTTAGAAACATCTATTCTACACTTAGCTCGAATGAATGGCCAAGCCGATACGTCAGGTAATTGGGCTAATAAATGATGTAATTGATTACCTATTTCCCTTTTTTCAGAAGCTGACGTATACAAATCTGCTGGAGAGGAATTGGCTCTTAAGGCTATCGAAGGGTGATTCGTTTCTACTCTGATTTGAATTCTTTTAATAGCTCTATTTGCCACATTATACTCTAATTTTGGAAGCAAAGTTGGAGAGGTAAAATGATAATATTCGGAACCAAAAGAAGATTCTGTCTGTAGATAAATAGGCAAATCCTCTTTTTGGCCCTTATTTTTAACGAATTCATACACAAGTTTACCTACTGAATTAGTATAGGATGAAATCGTCTTGTTATGCATATCCTCACTGGGAACAGACAAGAGTAGATGCAAGGCTTGTTTAGACCTAGTAGTTGCGACATATAACATATTTAAGGCATCCAAAAAGATGGCCTCTTTTTCCTTTTTAGTTTGAATAGCTAAGCTAGGATAAGCTGCAGGTTCTGACGAATTAACACGGCCGTAAATAAAATTCAAACGTTCACTATTCTCTATTTCCAAATCTGCTATATCTACCTCACTCAAATCGTACCATATTTTCTCACTATCAGGCACAAAAGTCCAATTCACAAAAGGCAAAATAACTACAGGATATTCCAGACCTTTCGATTTATGAATACTTGAAATCGTTACCGCATTCGATTCACTAGAACTTGCAATACAATACGAGTTTCTATTTTGGTTAAAGTGCTCTAAAAATCCACTAACCGACTTATCCTTTACTACTACATATTCATTCAAAATGTCGAGTAACTTCCATAGGTATTCTTGGCCTGATAAATTATTCAATAGGTCAAAAACGGACACTAATTCATACACCCATTTCAATAAATCAGAGAATTCGGGAATTGAATACCCCTTTGATTGGAAATATAAACTTGCCTTTTCCAGGTTATTAGAAGTTGAAAGTTGTGAAACAAAGGCTAAATCTTCCCTAGTAACACGTCTACCCGATACCTCCGCAAACTGATAAACCAATTCATACAGAAATAAACTTTCCTCCTGGTTATCATGTAAGGACAAAAATGATAGCAAAAACCCGACTACAGGGGAATAATGTACTAACAAGGAATCCGATGAAATGACTGGTATTCCCTTTTCCTTCAGTCGTACAGCTAAATAACGTGAATGCTTATTCTTACGGGTGAGTATCGCTATATCCCGATAGCGAAATCCTAATGATAAATTATGCTGAATAAGATTCATCACCTGTTCGAACATAAATTCATTCTCAGGCTCAGTATAACCAAAATTCTCTTTAGTCTTCAAATAAACGAGCAAGTCTACTTTACCTGTAAATTCGTCGGCTTTAACCTTTGGATTTTGAACTAAATTTTGGCCATATAAGGGAGTAAGCAGAGGGCAAATCTCCTGAAGGTTAGGATCATGTGCGAGGGATTCAAAAAATTCATTATTAAACTCTACCACCTCTTTAGCACTTCGGTAATTATCACTCAACGCTTTTGGATGTACTTGTTGCAATAAATAATCAAAGCGCTGCTCATCCAATGAATCCTCCTCAAAATGCGATGAGACAAGAGAATAATCTTTAGTAGCTAATGAGGCAATTAAACTCACTTCCCCACCCCGAAATTTATAGATAGATTGTTTTGCATCCCCGACCAAAAGACTCCTCTTTCCCACAGAGGTTGCATTCTCAATCAAGGGCATAAAATTCTTCCATTGTAAAAGAGACGTATCTTGAAATTCGTCAATAAAAATATGGAAATAACGATCCCCTAATTTTTCATAAATAAAGGGAATAGGATCGGTAGAAATCACCTCATAAACACGCTTTGCAAACTCAGATATAGGAATAGCTAAGTGATCTTGCTGGTATAACTGCATCTCATGTTGAATCAGATTTAATAAAGCTATTTTCTTTAAGTCCTTTAAAACCCAAGTCAAAAAATTGTACCTAACAATATAAAGTGATTGTAATGCTAAAAATTGCTGGGCAATGTCTGCTAATTCATTCTTATTTAAATTAATACGCTCTTTTACATCCTTAGATGCCTTTGACGACACCCAAGTATCCGAATCCAATGCATTGCGCAAATGTTTGTATTCGTCGTCCGTTACCCTATCCTTCTCTAAAAGGGATCGCATGATGCCCACAGGACCCTTAGACCCTTGGTAATACATACTATCCTCGACACCGATGTTATCAATAATGGCCAAAAATTGCGAGGCCACTTGCTTCACCTCTTGAACCATTTC
>JBIIGE010000130.1:0-2981 GCA_044236555.1 Aquirufa sp. | reverse complement strand
CTTATGTTCCGGACACGGCGAATCGAAGAAATTCTTAGCCGCGAACGACATTCCATGGCACACGAAAATCATCGATTTAAGTACGGACTTCCGTGATGAATCCGATGGCTTCGTCTATGGATTACCCGAATTCCAAAAAGAAAAGATCCAATCCGCGACCAAAATCGCGAACCCCGGTTGCTTCGCCACTTCCATCGAATTAGCCCTTTTGCCTTTAGCGGCCGCAGAACTAATCACCGAAGACGTACACGTTTCAGCCATCACAGGTTCGACAGGCGCTGGCCAATCGCTTTCCCCTACGAGCCATTTCTCGTGGAGAAATAACAATGTGAGTGTTTATAAGACGTTTACACACCAGCATTTGGCAGAGATTAAACAGACCTTAGGCACGAACAAAGCCATCCATTTTATCCCCTACCGCGGCAATTTCTCGCGCGGGATTATGGCGAATGTGTACACGCCTTACAGCGGTACGCAGGAACAGGCCGAAAAATTATACGAAGATTTCTACGAAAATTCTCCCTTCGTTTTCCTCAGCCCAGCAGCAGTGGATGTCAAACAGGTGGTGAATACGAACAAGTGTTTTCTTCATTTGCAGGTCCATGAGGGCCAAATCCTCATCAGCTCTGTGATAGACAACTTAATTAAAGGCGCCTCTGGCCAAGCGGTTCAAAATATGAATTTGATGCTGGGGTGGAGCGAGGAAGCTGGATTGAAATTAAAAGCCATTGGGTTTTAGAGTAGAGATTAGAGAGTATAGAGTATAGATAAACTATCTCTTCTCTCTAATCTCTACTCTATTATCTCTCATCTAAATGTTTATGCAACTATTCAACGTATACCCCCTCTACGACATCGAGCTTGTAAAAGCGAAAGGAAGTACGGTTTGGGACAAAAATGGACAGGAATACCTGGATTTATATGGTGGTCACGCGGTGATTTCCATTGGGCATTCGCACCCGACCTATGTGAAGCGAATGACGGAGCAGCTGAATAACATTGGCTTCTACTCGAATTCGATTATCATTTCGGGTCAGCAAGAGCTGGCCGAGAAGCTGGGTAAAGTGTCTGGATATGAAGATTACACCTTGTTTTTGACGAATTCGGGGGCGGAATCAAATGAGAATGCGTTGAAATTAGCGTCGTTTCATACGGGTCGTAAGAAGGTGGTGGCGTTTTCAAAGGCATTCCACGGAAGAACGGCTGGGGCGGTGGCAGTGACGGATAATCCGAGCATTGTGGCGCCTATTAATGATACGTCGCATGTGAGTTTCTTGCCGTTTAATGGCTTAGAGGGATTGGAAGCGGGGATTACAGAGGAGACGGCGGCGGTGATTGTCGAAGGTATTCAGGGTGTGGGTGGTATTCAGGTGGCGAGTGATGCGTTCTTACAGGCGTTGAGAAAGCGATGTGATGAGACGGGGGCGCAGTTGATTTTGGATTCTGTTCAGTGTGGCTATGGTCGTTCTGGGCAGTTCTTTTCACACCAGTATGCGGGAATTCATCCAGATATGATGACGACTGCCAAAGGGATGGGGAATGGGTTTCCGGTGGGTGGAGTACTGATTGCGCCGCATATTCAAGCGAGTTATGGGTTGTTGGGGACGACTTTTGGAGGGAATCACTTAGCATGCACGGCTGCGAATGTAGTCTTAGATATTATTCAAGAGGAGAAATTGATAGAGAATGCATCGAAACTAGGAGATTATATTCAACGGGAGCTGAAAGGGATTAATGGTATTACAGAGGTGAGAGGTCGTGGATTGATGATCGGGATTGAGGTGGAGCAGCCGGTGGGCGCGGTGAGAGATGCTTTATTATTTAAAGAACATATCTTCTGCGGTTATTCTGGGAAGCATACGTTGCGACTTTTGCCGAGCTTAGCGATCGATCAGAAAATAGCGGATCAATTTTTACAGAGTTTAAAAACAGTTTTAGCAAATTAACCCTTGCTTTTGAACTAGAAATGTGATTATTTTGCGTTTCTTTTGTTCAAAATACAAGAGAAGAATTACAGTAAAAAAACAATTATTTATTCTATAATGGCATTAATTACAAAAATTAGAGAGAAATCAGGAATAGCGGCGGCGGCAATTGCTATCAGTTTAGTGTTGTTTCTAGTAGGAAGCGATATTTTCCAAGGCAATTCTTCCCTATTTGGATCGAACTCACAAGAGGTGGGAGAGATTGCGGGACAGAGCATCATGATTCAAGATTTCCAAAAGAAAGTAGAAGAAGCTACCCAAAATTATACGGCACAAGCGGGCAAAGGTCCATCAGAGCAAGAGGCGAGCATGATTCGTGACCAAGTTTGGAACCAATTAATCTTAGACATCGCCTACAAGAAAGAATTCGATGCGTTAGGAATCAAGGTTTCAGACGAAGAGTTAATCGATATGGTGCAGGGGAATAATATCCACCCATCTGTTCGTCAGCAATTCACGAATCCTCAAACTGGTCAATTCGACAAGATGTTCGTGGTTCAATTCTTAAAGAACTTAAAGACGTTACCAGTGGAGCAACAACAAGCGTGGGATCGATTTGAGAAATCCATTGCTCAAGATCGTATCCGTGCTAAGTATGAGGGCTTATTACGTATGTCTAATTACGTAACTCAGGCAGATGCGGCGAAGGAATACCAAGCGCAAACGGCTAAGTTCAATTCGAAATTCTTATTTGTTCCGTTCTTCTCTTTACCAGATTCAAGCATTAAGGTGCAAGATTCTCAGTTAGAGGACTATTTAGCGAAGCACAAGGATGAGTTCAAAGGAACTAACACACGTTCTATTCAATATGTAACGTTTCCAGTTATTCCTACAAAGCAAGATACAGTAGAGTTCTATAACTCTATCAAGAAGTTAGCGAAGGATTTAGCAGTAGCGCAAAACGACTCTGCTTTTGCGATGTTAAATTCAGATGTACGTACTCCGTATTTAGTTTCTTATTCAGAAATCCCAGAGGGTGTTAAGACGCAATTAGCG
>JBIIGE010000129.1:0-2992 GCA_044236555.1 Aquirufa sp. | reverse complement strand
CGCCCAAGCATCTTCCCACACATGGAATTGCTGTAAATCAATCTGCTCCACTTTCAGATTGCGCAAACTTTTCTCCGTATACTCCACAATGTGTGCAGCCGGGAAACAATCTTCTATTTTAAAATGAGACTTAGAAGGCCAGGTAAAGTTTTTAGGCGGGATCTTCGTCGCAGCATATAAAGTAGTTTCTTTATGACGTCTCAAAAGACCTCCCAAAATTTCCTCGCTCTTACCCTCTGCATAACCCCAAGCGGTGTCAAAGAAATTACACCCTAGCTCGACCGAACGGTCCAACGATTTATTTACCTCCTCAATATCGGATCCGGTCCATCCGGCTAATCCCCACATTCCATACCCCACTTCACTCACTTGCCAGTTCGTCCGGCCAAATCGTCTTGTCTTCATAGCGTTTAGTTTATATTCAAAATTAGTAAAAATCCAGTAATGCCTGCGCCGAATACTACGTGAAAGACTAAAAATAGACCTCATTTAAACACGTATTTAACGTATATATAACATAAAAGTATATGTAATCTATCATTTATCAACCGGTAAATAAACGATTATAATTCAAAAATAGTCAATAACGCAAATAAGCTAATTATAAATCTTCAAGGGGGCATTAGGGCCTAAATTTGTCAAAACATCTGTTCTAACCCATGACTTTCAATATTACAAAAGAACAAAGCTGCACGCTTACTTTGGGGGACCAAAGCGTTTGCGTCAAAGATATTCTACGATTAGAGGGCGAAGGGAATTATTCTAAATTCCACATGAACGATGGGAGTAAAATTGTATCGTGCCGTACACTAAAATACTTCGAACCATTCCTACTAGAGCGCGGCTTCATTCGCCCATCTAAGTCTGCTATTGTCAATATAAATGCCATCCAGGCAATTGATTTTAATATTCAAAAGAGCATTCGCTTAAATAACGAAATTCAAATCCCCATTTCACGTAGACAGATCAAGCCGTTAAAGGATTTGATGAAGGGGTTGGCTTAGCTGCCGCGTAGCGGCATGGATTATAGATTAGAGAGTATAGAGTAAAGATAGACTCTCTTGATCTGCAAAGTCACTATTGTAAAAAAACTTCGAGGTACTGAGAGGCGTTTTCAGGTATTGACAGAACTTGTCAAGATGATCAAATAGCAAAGTTCAAAGAGCAAAGTTCAAAGCAAAAAGTCCAAATTAAAACCCTCCGGACTCACTCCCTCCGGACTCACTCCCTCCGGACTCATTCCCTCCGGACTAAACTTCTCTCTTCTCTATTATCTATACTCTCTACTCTCTTATCTCCTCTCTAGTCGCCTAAACCACGACATGCACCAACTTCTTTGTCTCGAAAAACTCCTCCTTGAAACTTTTGGAAAGATGATAGACCTTGTGCTTACGGCCAAATTCCTGTAATTCTTCTTGTAAATCACCACCCTTCAGGCAAAGCAAGCCATTTTTTAGATCGTGGTAGCTATTCAAGCTAATCTTATTTTTCACCCAGCCGAAGAAGGGCAAAAGACGGGTGACGGCGCGAGAAACGACAAATTCAAACTCTCCATCGACGTCTTCGGCACGGCCATGGGTGGCTTGTACGTTCTTTAATCCGAGGGCATCAGCGACGCCTTGAACGACTTTGATCTTCTTGCCAATGCTGTCCACTAAATGGAAGTTTACTTCTGGGAATAGGATGGCTAGGGGGATGCCTGGAAATCCGCCGCCGGTGCCTACGTCTAAGATTTCGGTGCCTGGTTTGAAGTCGATGATTTTTGCGATGGCTAAGGAGTGAAGGACGTGGTGCAGCATCAAATTATCTATGTCTTTGCGAGAGATGACATTGATTTTTTCGTTCCATTCCGCATAGAGGGGAAATAATTGCTCGAATTGAGCTTGTTGGTGCTCAGTGATGGAAGGGAAATAGTGTTTGATGATGGCTGCTTTCATATTATTTTTTCTTTCTGCGCGCCTTCTTTGCTTCAGCTAGCAATTTCTTTGCTTCGGTATATTGAGCGGACTTCTTATCTGCGTGTTCTAAAACTTCCTTACAGTAATCGACTGCTTGGTCATAATTCTGTTGGTGATTTGAAATGCGGGCTAGGCCAAGTAAGGAGGCCCAATAATAGCCTGAATCGGTGGCGTCGGTGGCTTTGGTATACTCCATGCATTGCTTGAAATAGGTCGCAGCTTCCGCGTAGTTTCTGTGTACGTAGAGGGCGTAGTAGCCCAAAATATAGCTAGCATAGCGCCCTGAGGTGCCTTCGTAACCTACTTGGCGTTGCTCGACTCTGCGAAGAATCTCTTTAGACAAGGAACTGGCTTCCTCCATGTTGCCGCTCATGTAAGCAGAACGTGCGTAGTAGCGGTGGAAATAGGGGTTGTCAGGGAAGCTTTCCGAGGTGTATTTGGCCATACCGTAAGCTTTCTCATTCATGTTTTCGATGCCGTAGATCTGCAATAAGAAATAACGGGCTTCGGTGCGGGTGTAGAAGGCTTGGTAGCTGACTTTTTCGAGTTGTGCGATTCCTTGGGTTTTATTTGCTTTCGGGAAAAGCCACAAAACAGGTCTTAATAAGGGGAAGTTCTGCTTGATGAAGAAGTAATAGTAATTATAAAGTCCATCGCCAAACATCAATTCCGGGCTGAAGTCCGCAAAATTGCGGGAATATTCGAGGTATTTTAGGGCGTTTTTAGCGGCTAAAGTGGCACGAGTCCAGTGCTTCCGCTCTGCATGAAGACGACCTTTAAAGGCGTAAGCGGCGGCCATGAAGAAGGCGGCTTCGGGATTTTCGGTGTCGTCGTAGATTTTCTCGGCTTTGGAAATACTCTTGTCCATGTATTCGATCAATCGATCGTCATAAACTTCGTTTTTCGTATTAGGCACGATTTTCCACCACTGCATCAGTCCTAATAGGAAATCAGGGAGCGGGTGGTCTGGGTACTTAATCTTTAAATAATTGAATTCGCGTTCAGCTTCCGGGAAGTGGAAGTTATACATCTGG
>JBIIGE010000049.1:0-11257 GCA_044236555.1 Aquirufa sp. | reverse complement strand
AACGTGTTCGCTTGAAGGCTCAATATGAATTAGCGGAGAGAAAGGCGACAGCTATTTTTGAGAAGGCTGTACAGCAAAAGGAGAATCAGTTAGCAAGAGTTCATGGGATTTGGGGTTTAGGCCAAATTAAAGCCGCTAAATCCATTTCACCACTATTAGGTGATTCTGACGAGGAGATTGTAGCACAGTCAGCTAAGGTTTTAGGTGATATTTTTGATGCCTCAGCTGCTGAACAGCTAATTCCATTAGTTGCATCTGCTAATCCAAGAGTAGCCTTTTTTGCAGCTCAAGCTTTAGGACGAGTTAAATCAGAAAAGGCAATTCCAGCTTTATTGCAGCAAATCGAAAGAAATGCGGATAAAGATATATACATCCGCCATGCTGCTGTGTTAGCTTTAAGCAGAATCGGAAAAGCGGAACCGATGTTAGCTTTACAAAACTCGCCTAACCGTTCATTGCGCATCGCTGCAGTGCTTGTTTTACGCCGTTTAGCACATCCAGGTGTACAAGCTTTTTTGGCTGATTCAGATGAGTATATCGTTGCTGAAGCGGCGAGAGCAATTAATGATGACGAATCCATTCCTGCTGCTTTGCCGGCATTAGCAGCTACTTTAGGGAACCCTAGGTTTAGTTCAGAAGTTATTATTAGAAGAGCTATTAATGCTTGTTTGCGCGTGGGAACGGCAAAAGAGATTGATTTATTGATTGCTTATTCGGAAAGAAATGGCATTCCTGAGGCCCTGAGAGCAGAAGCGATTGCAACCTTAGGTTCTTGGGCTAATCCTTCGGTAATGGATCGCGTAGATGGTCGCCATAGAGGTCCATTAGAGCGCAATCCAGCGGATGTCCTTGCTCGAATCCAATCCAAGATTCCGTCCTTCTTAGCCTCAGAAAATCCTGATGTGTTAATAGCGACGGCAAAGTTGATTGCTGAGTTGCAATTGAAGGATTTTTCGGACTTAGAGATTGAACTTTTCCAAAAACACCCTAATGCAAAAGTAAGAGCCGCTTTATTAAGTTCTCTAACAGATTTAAATTCACCTAAACTAGCTTCATTGCTAGAAAAAGGAATGAATGATGAAGATAAAAATGTGAGAGGCATCGCCTTGAGTAATTTAAATAAGATTGAAATCGCAGCGTCTCAATTGCCTGCTATCACAAAACCTATTTTTGACAAAGGATCTCAATCTGAACAACAGGCGCTTTTACAAAGTATGGCCAAAATGAAGCCAACGAATACCTCTGCGATTTTAGCCGATTTAATCGAAAAAATGGTCGATAACAAATTGCCAACAGGTATTAAATTGGATCTAATGGAAGCGGTGGAAGCCTCGAATGAGCAAAAGCTAATCGCAAAATTAGATGCCCTAAAAGTAAAAGGAACCTTGACAGATGAATACAAAGAAGCCTTGTTCGGGGGCTCTGTTGTAGACGGACGAAATATCTTCCAATACAATTCAACTGTGCAATGTGTTCGGTGTCATATCGTAGGAGGAGAGGGCACGAATGTGGGGCCAAACTTAAAAGGAGTGGCGTCACGTTTAACGAGAGAGCAATTATTGCAAGCCTTAATCGAACCAAGTGCGCGCATTGCACCAGGATATGGTACAATAAACTTTGTTTTAACGGATGGCCAAGAAGTTTCAGGATCCATTATCTCAGAAACAGCCGATGAAATCCAATTAAAGACAAATGATGCTGAACCATTACGCATTAAAGTTTCTCGCGTTAAATCAAGGGAAAACATGCCTTCCGGCATGCCGCCTATGGGAAGCCTGATGAGCAAAAGAGAAATTAGAGATATGGTGGAATACCTATCATCTCTAAAGTAGTCGGGTATTTCTGAGCAGGATACTCAGATTAAGTTAAAATATCACTCTATTGTTCCATAAAACCGAGTCAGACGACTAAGGTTTTATGGAACTTTTTATTTCATGGGCTTTCAATTAATGACCACCCGCTGAAATTTCTAAGCGATATTTTTAATAACTTTGCGTTGCCAAAGCAAATGAAGAATAATTTAGAATTACCTAAAGACGGCCTTGCCGGTTTTAAACAGAATCTGGCGTCAGACGCAACATCAGGTTTTACGGTATTTTTATTAGCGCTTCCTTTAAGTTTAGGTATAGCGAAAGCATCAGATTTTCCCTCTATCATGGGATTGTTAACTGCCATTGTCGGCGGTATCATCGTCAGCCTATTTAGTGGATCTCGTTTGACTATTAAAGGCCCTGCAGCCGGGCTAATTGTCATAGTAGCCGGGTCTGTAGGTGAATTTGGAGGAGGAGAACAAGGCTGGCATTTGGCGCTTGGCGCCATGGTAATTGCCGGTTTAGTTCAGATCCTTTTTGGAGTTTTCAAACTTGGAAAATTAATGGATTTCTTTCCATTATCTGCGGTTCATGGAATGCTAGCGGCGATTGGTTTGATCATTATTGGAAAGCAAATTCCCGTTTTTTTAGATGTTAATCCAATCTTATCTAAAGGGAAGGAGCCTTTGGAATTATTCGCTTCCATTCCCGAGTTTATTTCTAATTGGGATCCCAAAGCCACTTTAATTGGTTCCATCAGTTTACTCATTATGGTGGGGTGGCCTTACCTCACTCATCCAATAATTAAAAAAATTCCAGCACCCTTAATGGTTTTGGCGATTGCTATTCCTGCTGAATTATTCCTCAATTTTCAAAAAACAGAGCCCGGGTATGCTTTAGTACAAATAGGCAATTTAGTCGATAGTCTTAAAATAAATGCCTCATTCGATGGGGTAGCTCAGACAGGAACTTTTATCAAATTTGTCATCATGTTCGCCCTAGTGGGCTCATTAGAATCGCTATTGACCGTAAAAGCAATAGACATGTTAGATCCATTTAAACGTAAATCAGATGCGAACCAGGATTTAATTGCCATAGGTATTGGAAATACATTTGTTGCAATTCTAGGTGGTTTACCCATGATTTCAGAGGTTGCGCGTTCCTCCGCTAATATTGCAAATGGAGCCAAAACACGTTGGGCTAACTTCTTCCATGGATTTTTTATGTTAGCCTTTGTTCTAGTAGGCGTTCAATTAATCGAATTAATTCCTAATACAGCATTAGCAGCAATGTTAATTACCGTGGGAATTAAATTAACCCATCCTAAAGAGTTTATTAATACTTTAGAGAAAGGGAAGGAGCAGTTATTAATCTTTTTGGTCACAATTATCTTCACATTAGCCATCGATTTATTAGCGGGTATAGGCGCCGGAATTTTGGCAGAAATTTTAGTCAACTTATTTAATGGAAAGCCATTAAAAGCCATTTTCAGCGCTCCCACAGAGGTTTCATTCACGAATGAGGCCTATTTAATAGATATTTCAGATGCCGCTGTTTTCAGTAACTACCTAGGCATTAAGCGTAAATTAGATGCCATTCCATCTGGATTTAAAGTGACAATAGATCTTTCCAAAACACGATTAGTCGATCACTCGGTGATGGAAAATCTAGAGATCTTTAAACTTAATTATGAAAATGAAGGTGGCTCAGTCACACTTATCGGATTAGATGCACATGAATCTCACTCGAGTCATAGGGCATCCATGAAAAAGAAAAAGGATTAATAGTCCGGAGGAAATTAGTCCGAAGTCCGGAGGGAATTAGTCCAAAGTCCGGAGGGAATTAGTCCAAAGTCCGGAGGGAATTAGTCCGAAGTCCGGAGGGAGTTATTCCGGGACCTTATTTTACTACTGACTACGGACTTCGGACTCTTTGACTATCTATGAACCGCCCCTAAAAAAGGCGGTTTATTTTTTTGGAAATATTCGATACCTTTAATGAAATTTAAACCTATGAAAAAACTATTACTGCTAATAAGCTTGCCCTTATTCTGTTTTTCACAGGCAGAGGTATTCATCAGTTTACCCAAGCAAAAATCATTTTTTCAAAAAACGGACGAACTTGGATCCGACTTCAAAGGCGCAAAAGTCAGTATATTCGCAGAAAAAACTTTCCAAAGTATCGATGGATTCGGTTTCACACTAACGGGAGGAAGCGCTCAGCTATTACAACAACTTGAACCGACAAAAAGAGCGGCCATACTACAGGAATTATTTGGTAAGAATGGAATCTCTGTATTGAGAATAGGCGTGGGGGCCACTGATTTAGATGCGTCGGTTTTTTCCTACGAAGACAAACCTAAAAAATTCAGTTTAGATCCCTCTAAGAATGATTTAATCCCAGTTTTGCAGCAGATTATAGCCATTAATCCAGCCATTAAAATCATGGCGACCCCTTGGTCTCCACCTACTTGGATGAAGGATAATGGAGAGAGTAAAGGGGGATCTCTTTTGGAAAAATACTACCAGACCTATGCCACTTATTTAGCTAAATACATCCAAGCTATGGCGAAGGAAGGTATTGCTATCTGGGCCTTAACACCCCAAAACGAACCATTACATCCGGGAAATAACCCCAGCATGTACATGAGTTCTGAAATGCAGTCAAAATTTATCAAAACAGCGTTAGGACCCGTATTTCAAAAACAAAATATCACCACAAAAATCATCGTATATGATCATAATTGTGATCATCCAGAATATGCCATCGATTTATTAAATGATCCCGAGACTAGAAAATATGTCAGTGGATCTGCCTTTCATTTATACAATGGGGATATTTCTGCCTTGAGTAAAGTAAAAGCGGCTCACCCAGATAAGGATGTCTATTTTACAGAACAGTGGACGGGTAGCAAGGGGGATTTTACGGGAGACTTTATGTGGCATGTGAAGAATGTCATTTTGGGGGCGATGAATAATCACGCAAAAACGTCTATTGAATGGAATTTAGCTAATGATCCCACGTATGGCCCGCACACTCCAGGAGGTTGCACAGAATGTATAGGGGCTTTAACCATTTCAGGTCAGGATATCATTCGAAATCAATCTTATTATATTGTTATGCAAGCGGCACGTTTTGTCCCAGCGGGATCGGTACGATTAGGCCTTGAGATTCCTGAAAGTATCCAGGGAGCTGCTTTCAAGCGTCCAGATGGTAAAATAGTGCTATTGATCCAAAACGAGGGCCGCAAAAAAAATATTAGCGTAGAAAAACTAAACCTAGAAATACCGGCTGAATCGGTTGTAACTATCATCCTATGAACACATTTAACATTAACCGCAGACATTTTATGAAGGGGGCTTCGGCTGCCTTAGCTTTGTCGACCTTTGGAGCTTATGGATTAGATTTAGTCAATCCAGCTAAACCTTATCGCGTTGCACTTATCGGTGCCGGTTGGTACGGAAAAAGTGATTTATTCCGATTGATGCAGGTAGCGCCGGTAGAAGTGGTGGCCCTTTGCGATCCAGATAGAAACATGTTAACCGAAGCAGGAAAGCTGGTAGCAGCACGTCAAACGTCTAGAAAAACACCTAAACTTTACGGCGATTACCGAAAGTTATTGAAGGAAAACGAATTAGATATCGCCATTGTGGGAAGCCCAGATCATTGGCATGCTTTACAGATGATTGATGCGGTGAAAGCCGGCGCGCACGTGTATGTGCAAAAACCTATATCAGTCGATGTTTTAGAAGGAGAGGCGATGGTCGCGATGGCCAGAAAACACGGTAAAACGGTTCAAGTAGGAACGCAACGAAAAAGTACGCCTCACTTGATTCAGGCAAAAAAGGAGATTGTTGACAAAGGTCTTTTGGGTAAAATCGCCCATGTAGAAATGTATTGCTACTACCATATGCGAAATAACGGAAATCCTCCTGTGCAGGCGGTGCCGGACTTTTTTGATTATGAAATGTGGACAGGACCAGCCCCTTTACGTCCTTATGACGGCTTGCCACACACGCGCTGGTGGAGAACTTTTGAGGAATATGGAAATGGAATTATGGGCGACATGTGTATTCACATGTTTGATACGGCACGTTGGATGTTAGATCTAGGATGGCCTAATCGGGTGAGTTCTGAAGGAGGTATTTATGTCCAAAAAGAAGGAAAATCAAACATTGCCGACACCCAAACTGCCGTATTTGAATATAATGGCTTGAATTGTGTTTGGCAACATAGAACCTGGGGCACGCCTCCAGACCCAGAATATCCGTGGGGATTAACCATTTACGGGGAAAAAGGGACCTTGCGGATGAGTACTATGAAATATGATTTCACGCCTACGGATTCTAAAGCACCTAAATTGCACATGGATGTCGTTTATGAAAAGGAGAAATACCCGGAAGATTTAAAAGAAGACCGGATCGAATTAAATGCAGCGCCAGCGACTAGGGGTCACATGTTGGATTTTTTAGCCGCGATCGATAAAGGGTCTAAACCCATTGCAGATATCTCAGAAGGACATATCTCTACGGCATCTTGTATTTTAGCTAATCTCTCGATGAAATTAGGTCGTCCACTTTCGTATGATCCGGGAACAAAAACAGTCTTAAACGATCCCGAAGCGACGGCTTTACTCGCGAGAAATTACCGTGGACCTTGGAACCGAACTATGTTAAGCTAATGAAAAAGATTATTCTACTTGCCTTATTGGCCATTCCTGCATTCGCACAACAACGCAATGCCGCTCAGCTGGGCGAGGACTTGAAAAAATTACGGGTGTTAGGCTCCGTACTACACGTAGCAGCGCATCCGGACGATGAAAGTACGCACATGTTAACGTGGTTTGCACAGCAACAACATTGGGAGACTAACTATTTTGCTTGCACACGAGGAGATGGTGGCCAAAACCTCATTGGAGACGAACAAGGCGTACCTTTAGGATTAATTAGAACCCAAGAATTACTGGCAGCGAGACGCATCGATGGGGCGAATCAATACTTTTCACGTGCGTTTGATTTTGGCTTTTCAAAATCAACAGATGAGGCGTTGGGATTTTGGGACAAGAATTTAATTCTATCTGATTTAGTGTGGGTGATCCGTAAAACGCGCCCTGATATCATTTTTACCCGCTTCCCACCGGATGCAAGAGCCGGCCACGGTCACCACTCGGCCTCCGCGGCATTAGCAATCGAAGCTTATAAAGCAGCAGCTGATCCGAAGATGTTCCCGGAACAATTGAAGCAGGGAGTGGACGTTTGGCAGGCTAAACGCTTGTTATGGAATACCTTCCGTTTCCCAGGATCACCAGGAAATTCGACCATTAGTGATTCGCAGTTCAAAGTTGATATAGGTGATTTTTTACCTTTTTTAGGCCAAAGTACGGGGGAATTAGCTGCTTTCAGTAGAAGCCAGCACAAGTCACAAGGTTTTGGTTTTGCAGTAGATAGAGGAAGAAGCACCGAATATTTCGCTACACTTGGTGGAGAGGCTCCTAAAGAAAATTTGTGGGATGGGATAGATGCGTCTTGGAATCGAGTGAATCCGAGTATCGATGCGTTAATCACGCCCATTATCGCAGCTTATAATCCGTCGAAACCATACGAAAGTATTTCATCCTTAATTGGACTTAAAAAATCCATCAAAGCGCTTCCTCCGAGCCCTTGGACGCAGAAAAAAATAACAGAAATCGATGCTTGGGTAGTACAAGCGGCGGGTATTTACTTAGGCGCAACAACGACTCAAGGAATTATTGCGACAGGTGAAAAACTGAACATTAAGACTGAATTTATAGTGCGTGCACCTATTTCAGTAGAGAATGTATCCGTATCATTCGCCGGACAAGACACCACATTTGCAGGCAAACTACAGCCCTACAAAAAATACCCTTTACAACGCAGTATCACGGCCTCCGCGGCGATCACACAACCCTATTGGATTCAACAAGCAAAATCTACCGGACACTTTAATGTGTCAGACCAGCAAAAAATAGGGCAGGCGCGCGTAGATCCAGCTTACACAGCGAAAGCTACGTTTACTATTTCAGGGGAGGAATTTAAAGTAGAAAGACCGGTACAAGAATTGATCGTAGATCCAGTAAAGGGAGAAATCCTGCAACCTATCACCATCAGCCCTAAAACGGTCTTTACCCTCAGTTCTAACGTCGTTCTATTTCCAAAGGGAAGCAAAGCTACTAAAACCATCCAAATAGCCATCACAGCGATGGCCGCATTAAAGCCAGGCAGCATAGACGTAAAATCTAGTGGAACCTCTTTGGCACTTATTCCACTGAAAGAGGGTATGAAAGAAGGGGAAAAGCGCGAATGGCCTATTTCGTTCTCTGAAGCAAGCCTGAAAGAAGGAAAGCTAAGCGCTAATTTGCAATTGCATATCAGCTCTGGAAATGAGCAATGGGTAGATTCTTTGGAAATACAAACCATCGAATATGCCCATATTCCTACGCAACGCTACTTCTCTCCCGTAAATTTGAGCTTACTCCATATTGACTTTGTCAAGAAAGGCAATCGATTAGGCTACATCAAGGGCGCTGGCGATAAAGTACCGGAAGGTTTAAAACAGATGGGCTATGAAGTAGACTTCTTAACTGAAAAGGACTTGACGGCAGGGAACTTAAAGAAGTACGATGTGGTCATGACAGGTGTGAGAGCCTATAATACGAATGACTATTGGGCGAATGCCTATCCCGAAATCATGAAATACATCGAGAACGGGGGAAATTACGTGGTGCAATACAATACAGCGAGTTTCTTAGGACCCATGAAGTCGAGCATGTCACCTTATCCGTTGCAAGTAACTCGTAACCGGATTACAAAAGAAGAGGCAAAGCCACATTTTCTACTTCCGACACACGCATTGCTAAACAGCCCGAACAAAATTACAGAAAAAGATTTCGAAGACTGGATTCAAGAACGCAGTATTTACACGGCCGAAACCCCGGATACCCATTTCGAGTTTCCTCTAGGATTCTCTGATCCAAATGAAACCGAGAACAAGGGTAACATCGCTGTGACTAAATACGGAAAAGGACAATTCATCTATACGGGACTTGTGTTCTTCCGCGAAATACCAGCCGGTGTTCCTGGCGCTTACCGCTTATTAGCTAACTTACTTGCAAAACCAAATTAATGAAATTCAAACATCTCGCTCTTTGCCTTTTACCCTTACTAGTTCAAGCACAGCAACCTCTGATTCGAAAGGATAAGATAACCATCGCACGCGATGTCTATGGGGTACCCCATATTTTCGCGCCTACGGATCCAGAAGTTGCCTATGGCTTAGCCTATGCCCATTCAGAGGATGACTTTAAAACGATTCAAACGCTGATTCTAACTGGGAAGGGTAAGTTGGGTACTTATTTAGGCAAGAAAGGGGCGCCGGTAGATTTTGTATTTGGTCTATTGAATACGCGCAAAGTAGTCGATCAGCAGATTAAGTCGATGGATCCTAAGTTCTTGCAATTAGTGCAGGGGTACCTATTGGGTTTAGAAGCCTATGGAAAGGCGCATCCAGCTGAAATATTGAACAAACATGTATTTCCAATCGCATTAGAGGACTACATCGCCACTACGATGTTCTCTGTGGCAATCTTCTGTGGTGTGGATAAAACCTTACCTAAGATTTTAGATGGTTCTATTCCCTCACTACCTGGCTTTACCGGAGAAGGTAGTAATGCCTTTGCCATTAAAGGCTCGAAATCTGCCACTGGCGAACCGATGTTAGTCATTAACGCGCATCAGCCCATCGAAGGAGCTACAGCATTCTACGAAGCCCATGTACAGAGTGAGGAAGGTTGGAATATCTTGGGTGGTCTTTTCCCAGGAGGCCCTTTGATCTTCCACGGTACTACGCCTAATCTAGCCTGGGCCCATACGGTGAACTTCCAAGATAAAATCGATGTCTATCAGTTGCAGACGGACAAAGCACATCCGGGTCAATACAAGGTAGATGGCGAATGGTTACCTCTAGTAAAAAGAAAGATCAAACTGAGTATAAAAGGCATTCCTATCCCAGTCTACAAGACAGCATACGAATCTATCTATGGTCCTACGGTGAAATCGCCTAAGGGGACCTATTTCGCTATTCGTCTTCCTTCCTTACTGGATGCGGGGGCCTTACAACAGTGGTATGCGATGAACCGCTCTACGAACTTCACGGAATTCAAAGCCGCGCTGAATCAGAACCACCTGCCTATGTTCAACATCATGTATGCGGACAAGGAGGATAATATCTTCTATATCTCGAATGGCAAGATGCCGTATCGTAATGCCAAATACAATTGGGCCTCTACGCTACCAGGCAATACGCGCGAGACACTTTGGGAAAAATTCAAACCACTAAGCGAATTACCTCAACACCTAAATCCTGCGGCAGGATATTTATTTAATACCAATCACTCGCCCTTTATGGCAACGGCGGTGAATGAGAATTTGAATCCTGCGAACTATGACAAATACGACGGATACGAGACCTACCACAATAACCGTTCTCAGCGCGCTAAGGAACTGATTGACACCTATGATAAGATTAGCCTAGAAGATTTGAAGCGCATTAAATTCGATCGCCAATTGCCGGCGAAGATTTTATACCCTTATGGATACGATGCCTCAGTGCTATTTTCGCTAGACCCCGTTAAATACCCGGCGACGGCAACCATCATTAAGGGATTAAAGGAGTGGAATCATGTGACGAATATCGAGAGCGTGGGTGCTTTGTACTATAACATCGCATACTATGGTGCCTCTAAAGTTCGCCACACGGCTTCGAAAGATCCTTTAACAGAATCCGAGGCGGTAGAGTTAACACAGTACGTGCATGATTTCTTAATGAAGCACTATGGCCGCTTGGATGTGACGTTGGGAGAATTTCAGCGTTTGAAAAGGGGAGACCAAGATTGGCCTCAGGCGGGTATGCCAGATGTGTTAGCGGCTGTGATGTCAGAGCCTTTTGGAGAATCAAAACGTAAAATGAATTCAGGCGATGCCTACATCGGTTTTGTGAAGTTTCCCAAAGACGGTGGCTTGCCGCTAATTGAGACAGTGAATACCTTTGGCGCTAATTCTCATCCGGAGTCAAAGCACTATGCAGATCAACGCGAACTGTACCAGGCACAGAAAACAAAGCGGATGACACTCGATAAAGACGAGGTGTTAAAGAACGCCGAGAAAATCTATCATCCGGAATAGTTAGACGATAAAATTAGGATCTTTATACGCAGGGGCAGGGTATTTATAAAATCCTTCCCCTGTTTTTTCTCCTAGCTTCCCAGCATCGATATACGTCTTCAATAAAGCCGCAAAGGCTTGTGATCCTGCATCCTCTAGGTTATGCGTCACGTGCCAGGCCGTATCTAAACCGATGCTGTCTAGTATGCCAAAAGGCCCCATCGGCATATGAAAGTTCACCATCCAGGATTTATCGATGTCCTCGAT
>JBIIGE010000128.1:0-3064 GCA_044236555.1 Aquirufa sp. | reverse complement strand
AAGGTGGAAAATGATACCTTAGTCACTGTCATGGTGAAAGACCGAAACGCGCGTGAAAACTTCTTTGATTTAGCGCAGCAGGTAAACGAGCATCTTTCGGATGAGCCAGGTTCTACTCCAGCGAAGACTAAATTGATTAACACCCTAGTGAAAGAATATTGTGCTCAGTCGCGTGGCTGGGTATTTTATATCATCGAGTGGCCTAATTCAATACAGACGCCCATTCATCCTTTTTTATCTACTAAAGACATTTCGTCAGAATTTTTCTCGCCGCCACGGCAAGCTTAATTTTTAATTCCCTTGTAGCCTAGGACAAATCCGTCCCAGGACATCGTGTAATTTTTAAAATTAAGCAAATGAAAAAGTGCATTACTCTTTTATTTTGTTTACTGGGTTTCGTCGAATTGAAGGCTCAAATGCCTCATGATGCAATCTACATGAACAAAAAATTGGCCTGCGGGGCCTTGGTCTATGGAAATAATTCCTGGACAAATTATTGGGAAAGTAACCTTAAACGGGATAATCCTAACCTAGGTAGACTGTCTACTCAATCAGCTGTGGCCATGTTAGCTTATGGAGTTACACGTGATTTAAACGTGATAGCCATGATTCCTTATGTGAAGACCGAGGCGAGTCAGGGTAATTTAATGGGTCAACAGGGCTTTCAGGATGCCTCCGTTTTCGTGAAAGTGAAAGGAAAAGTTTGGCAGGGAATAACCCCTCATCTAGTTGTAGGAGCTAGTACTCCTGTATCCAATTATGTACCTGACTTTATGCCCATGTCCATTGGTTTAGGGGCTAAAACAGTAGTGGCCCGTGGAATGCTATCCTATAATTTACCTGCACACTTATACCTTACTAGTTCAATAGCTTACCAGGGTAGAAGTAAAGTGATCGTCGATCGTGACTCATATTTAGTGGGCTCTAAACTAGTTCAGACGAATCAAGTGGCAGTTCCAGATGCATTTGATGCGGCTATTCGTTTTGGCTATTTGAAAAAAGATAATCAATTGGAACTTTTTGCAGAGCATTTTTCATGTATAAAAGGGGATGGTATTCGCCGTAATGATATGCCATTCTTGACGAATGACATGACGATGACATCGGTAGGAGTGTATGCAAAATACCAACCTAAGGCGCTTGGAATCAATGCACGTGTTGCGTATGTGGTAGCGGGACAGAATGTAGGCCAAAGTACTTCATTCAATGTAGGGGTATTATATCTATTTAAAATCAAGTAACATGAAATATATAGTAAGTTTATTCGTCTTGATCACGTTGTGGTCTTGCGACAAATCTGTTTTAGAAACAGTGGTGGAGCCATATGCGCCATCCAAACTAGATGAGACGGCAGGAAATTGGAAGACCTTTGTTTTAGCTAGTCCTACGGAAGTAGCTGTGCCAGCATTAAATTCGGATGCAGCCTATAAAAAGGAAGTAGATTCATTGAAATCAATTGTGCTAACGGCCGAGCAAAAAGCGGCTGTTCAGTATTGGGGAGCAGGCGCTGTCTTGCGTTGGAATGAAATTGCGAGAGAATTAGCGGCAAGGTATAACCTTCCTCCTGCAGCTAATGCAGCAGGTGTTTACCCGGTGCCTAATCCAGCGGATCCATTAGCTGATCCTAAATTTCCTTTTGCAAATCCTCCTTACACGGCTAGGGCATTAGCCTATTTAAGTGTGGCGCAATACGATGCTTTAGTCAGTGCTTGGAAGTATAAATACCAATACAATCGTCCTGCACCATCGGTATTAGATGCCTCAATTAAACCCTTATTGCCCGTTTCTGCTTTACCAGCCTATCCTTCAGAAGATGCTGTTGTTGCACAAGCGAGTTTCGTGATTTTATTAGCGATGTTTCCAGGTGAAGGCCCGTTTTTAAATGCCAAATTAGCCGAAGCAAAAAATGTACCCCTTTGGGCGAAAGTTAATGTCACTTCAGATGTAAGAGCAGGTGCTAATTTAGGTGCAGCGGTGGCGGCCAAGGTGATGGATAGAGCCAAAACAGATGGTATGAGTGCCTCTAACAATCAGGCAATTGTTCCTAGCTTAATTGAAAATGCGAAGAAAAGAGGGATTACGACGCTTTGGGCTAGTCAAGAATTACCGGCACGTCCGCCTATGTTGCCAAATTATGGTGCACTTAAGACGTGGAATTTTGATCGAGCAACTTTAGAGTCTATTCGTCCAGGAATGCCTTATTTACCTGGATCACCGGAATTTACGGCTGATTTAGCTGAATTACAGCGGATGAATGTTAGTCAAACTCGAGAGCAAGCAGCCATTGCGAATTACTGGGCTGATGGGCCAGGTTCTTATACTCCTCCAGGTCATTGGCATCGTTACGCTTGTCAAGCAGGGGTAAGTGCAAAATATTCGGAAGTGCGTATGGCCCGTATGTTAGCCTATGTGGGAACGGCATTGATGGATGCAGGCATAGCTTGTTGGGAAACGAAGTATTTCTATTATAGCCCACGTCCTCAGCAATTTGGCTTAAAAACTTCAGTAGGTTTACCTAATTTCCCGGGTTATACTTCTGGTCATTCCACTTTTTCCTTTGCGGCAGCTACCGTATTAGCCTCCTTGTTTCCGGATAGAGCAAATACCTTTTTGGCGAATGCTCAGCAGGCATCTGAATCTCGCGTTTTTGGAATAATCCATTTTCGGATTGATTGTACCGTGGGTGGAAAACATGGAAAGACTATTGGAACATACGCTGTTCAGCGAGCTAATGCAGATGGCGCGCAGTAAGTTAAAGTGTAAATTAGTAAAAAGCCCCTTATTCTCGCGGATAAGGGGCTTTTTAATTATAATCCTAAGATCTTTTTATTGAATTCTTCGTCGGCTCCGGTTCCAGCGAAATCATCGAATACCTTTTCGGTTGCTTTGATGATGTGGCTCGCAATAAACGGCGCACCCTCCGTAGCTCCTTGAACTGGATCTTTGATGCAGCATTCCCATTCTAATACCGCCCATCCGTCGTATCCGTATTGGGTTAATTTAGAGAAGATGCTTTTGAAATCGACTTGTCCGTCGCCTAAAGAGCGGAAACGTCCGGCACGGT
>JBIIGE010000010.1:0-39226 GCA_044236555.1 Aquirufa sp. | reverse complement strand
AGACGTTCTTATGCACAAGTGGGCCGCTAAGCGCTGATTATCATCAAAAAAAATTAGTACAGATGAGCGATTTAATTAAATTCGTAGAGCAAGAAAACGCAGCACGCAGAGGTGAACACCCTGAATTCGCTGCAGGAGACACAGTTAACGTACACGTGAAAATTCGTGAAGGTAACAAGGAGCGTATCCAGGTTTTCCAAGGTTTAGTTATTCAACGTAAAAATTCTGGTGCTGGTGAGTCTTTCACAGTTCGTAAGATCTCTAACGGTATCGGTGTTGAGCGTATTTTCCCAATCTTGTCACCAAACATTGACAAAATTGAAGTATTACGTCGTGGTAAAGTACGTCGTGCACGTTTATACTACATGCGTGGCAAGCAAGGAAAAGCGGCTCGTGTTAAAGAAAAGAAAAAATAGGTTTGAGATTTTTTATATAATAAGAAAGCTGTTCAGAAATGAGCAGCTTTTTTTATGTCTACATATCAGTAATCTCAGCTAGAATTTTACTTTTGTAGGAAATTAAACTTATTGAAATGAAAACCAATGCTTCGAATCGCCGCGAATTCTTGCACCATGCAAGTATGCTAGGCGGTATGGCCTTTTTGCCTACTTCATTTAAGGACGTCACGAAAACTATTGCTCCCGCTGTGCCAGAACGCATCATTGCGCCGCGTATAAAATTTGGGGTCATCGGAATTAATCATAGTCATATTTACGGTATGGCCGCTTCCATCATCAAAGGTGGGGGAGAAATGGTCTCTTTCTATGCGAAGGAGGCTGATTTAGCCAAAGACTTTGCCACCAGATTTCCAGGCGTAAAGCAAGCCGCATCTGAAAACGAAATTTTAGAGGATTCCTCCATTCAATTGATATTAAGTTCAATTATTCCGGTAGAGCGCGCGCCCTTAGGCATACGTGTAATGCAACACGGAAAGGATTATATGGTAGATAAGCCAGGCATTACGAGTTTAGCGCAATTAGCGGAGGTACGTAAGGTCCAAAAAGCCACCAAGCGCATCTATTCCATCTCCTATAGCGAGCGTTTTGAGAACAAGGCGACGGAGAAAGCGAGTGAATTAGTTGCGACCGGAATGATAGGGAAAGTTATCCAAACGATAGGCACAGGCCCACACCGTATTAGTTTGAATGCGCGTCCAGCCTGGTTCTTCGATAAAAAATACTACGGAGGGATCATCTGCGACATCGGTTCGCATCAAGTGGATCAATTCTTGCATTTCACGGGCTCTAAAAATGCCAAAGTAGTAGCCTCTCAAATCGCTAACTATACCTACCCGCAACATCCCCAATTCGAAGATTTTGGTGATTTAATGCTACAAGGAAACGGGGGTTCTGGCTATATCCGCGTGGATTGGTTTACCCCCAATGGATTGAATACCTGGGGTGATGGCCGATTGACTATCCTAGGAACAGAAGGCTTTATGGAAATCCGCAAGAATACGGATATTGCATCGCCACACGGCGTAGGAAGCCATTTGTATGTTGTGAATAACAAAGAGACCTTATATGTAGATTGCAAAAATGTGGAATTAACCCATGGCGCTAAGCTGGTTGATGATGTCGTGAATCGCACGGAAACGGCCATGACGCAAGAACACTGTTTTTTAGCCACGGAATTAGCTTTACAAGCACAGGCGAAAGCCACTAAAATAGCATTGACCTAATGAAAAGAAGAAATTTTGTCCAAAAAATTGCCTTAGGTGCCGTGGGCACATTCGGTTTCCCCACCATCGTTCCAGCGAACGTTTTAGGCGGGAAAGATGCCCCTAGCAATAAAATCAACATCGCCCAAATCGGCTGCGGTCGCATCGCGCGCACCCACGATTTACCCGGCACCTGGAAGCACGAAAAAGCGCGCATCATGGCCGTTTGCGATTTAGATCGCCACCGTACCGAGGAGACGAAGCAATTAGTCGAAGAATATTACACAAAGAAAACGGGGCAATCGAATTATATCGATGTGAAGATGTACGATGATTACCGTGAAATGCTTTTGAATAAGGATATCGATGCGGTGATGATTAGTACACCGGATTTTTGGCATGCTCAACCAGCGATGGAGGCGGCCTTAGCCGGCAAAGATATTTACTTGCAAAAACCTACCTCATTAACTATACACGAAGGTCGCCAGCTGGCAAATGTGATTAAGAAAACGGGCCGCATTCTGCAAGTAGGAACGCAACAACGCTCCACGTCGCAGTTCAGAATTGCGGCAGAATTAGTACGCAATGGCCGCATCGGTAAATTACACACGGTGAAAATCGGATTGCCAGGCGATCCATCCGGACCTCCTGCGCCAGCGATGCCGGTGCCAAAAGGATTCAATTTCGATATGTGGTTAGGTTCTACACCAGAAATGGCTTATACGGAGATTGCGGTGCATCCACAAAAAGGATACGATCGTCCGGGTTGGTTGCGTATGGAGCAATTTGGCGCGGGTATGATCACAGGCTGGGGTCAGCACCATTACGATTCGGCTGCCTGGGGTATGGATACAGAATATACAGGTCCGATCTCGGTAGAGGCGGTAGCGGAGTTTCCTAAATCAGGATTATGGAATGTGCACGGGGATTTTATGTCCAAAGCGGAGTACGCAAATGGCATCACGATGTATACGTCAGGAGGCTACCAAAACGGTATCCGGTACGAAGGATCTGAGGGCTGGATTTTTGTTTCTCGGGGTGATTACGCAGCGACACCAAGTGATCCTACGGCGAAAGTGAGATCGAAAGCACTAGACGCGTCTAATCCTAAGATTTTGGAATCAGTAATAGGAGAAAATGAGATCCATCTATACAATTCTCCAGACCAACACGGAAACTGGCTAGAATGTATCGAAACGCGAAAAGAGCCGATTTCCCCTATCGAAATAGGGCACCGCGCTTGCACGGTTTGCTTGATTACACATGTGGCGATGAAAATACCGCGCAAATTGCAATGGGATCCTAAAAAGGAACAATTTGTGAATGATGCGGAAGCAAATACCTGGTTGCGTAGAGCACAACGTGCACCGTACGGAACGGATCGAATTAAGTTTTAGATTTTTTCTACCTTTCGAACGTTCTTGTTGATGATGTCAGATTCTACGACACCATCGCGCAAACGAATGATACGGTGGGCATACTGGGCAATATCATCTTCGTGGGTAACCATGACGATGGTGTTGCCTTTTTTGTGCAATTGATCGAAAAGATCCATGATCTCGTAGGAGGTTTTGGTATCTAAGTTACCTGTAGGCTCATCGGCAAGAAGTATCGATGGATCATTAACAAGAGCCCGTGCCACGGCTACACGCTGTCTTTGACCCCCTGAAAGCTCGTTCGGCTTGTGTAAGGCGCGGTTATCTAGTCCCACCCCTTTCAAGGTGTTCATCGCGATTTCTGTACGTTCTTTTTTGGAATACCCTGCATAGATTAAAGGCAAGGCTACATTTTCGAGTGCTGATTGTCGTGGAAGTAGGTTGAAGGTTTGGAAAACGAAGCCAATTTCCTTGTTTCTTACGGCCGCTAGCTCATTTTCTGACATCTCCGATACATCTTGTCCATTCAAGATATATTTTCCCGTAGAAGGCGTATCCAAGCAGCCCACGATATTCATTAAAGTTGATTTACCTGAACCTGACGGACCCATGAAAGCGACATATTCTCCCTTGTTAACAGAGATGGTTACGTCTTTTAAAGCGTCGATCACTTCTTCGCCCATTACATAGCGCTTAGAAATAGAATAGGTCTCGATAATTTTAGTCATAGCAATCAAATTAATAAATTCAAAAATACACCCATTCTAGGAAAGAATTCTTCTTTTTAGACAAAAGATAGCGAACAAGGATGAATTGAGCGTGGGACGGATGAGAGGTTTTGGCATAAAAAAAGCCCGAACAAATCGCTCGGGCTTTTCTATTATCTGCAAAGAATATTATAATCCTTTCGCTTTCTTAACTACTTCGTCAGCGATGTTTTGCGGAACGAATTCGTAGTGAGAGAACGTTAACGATGCAGTTGCACGTCCTGAAGACATCGTACGTAAATCTGTTACGTAACCGAATAACTCAGAAAGAGGCACATCTGCCTTCAAGATTACAGCGCCTTGACGAGAATCCATACCTTTCATGATACCACGACGACGGTTTAAGTCACCTGTGATAGGTCCAGTATATTCGTCAGGAGTAACCACGTCAACAGCCATGATAGGCTCCATTAACTTCGCACCAGCTTGTTTAGCTGATTCTTTGTAACCCATACGAGCTGCTAATTCAAATGATAATGAATCTGAATCGACATCGTGGAAAGATCCGTGGAATAAACGAACTTTCATTGAATCCATTGGGTATCCAGCTAAAGCACCATTTTTCATTGCTTCTTCGAAACCTTTTTGGATCGCTGGGATGAATTCACGAGGAATCACACCACCCACGATATTGTTAACGAATTCTAAACCTGGTTTGTCATCTTCTCTTGGTCCGATTTCAAATACGATATCAGCAAACTTACCACGACCACCTGATTGTTTCTTGTAAACCTCACGGTGTTCAGTTGTCTTAGTTAGAGACTCTTTGTAAGCTACTTGAGGAGCACCTTGGTTAACTTCTACTTTGAACTCACGACGCATACGGTCGATGATGATCTCTAAGTGAAGCTCACCCATACCCTTGATGATCGTTTGACCAGTCTCTTCGTTAGATTCTACTTGTAACGTAGGATCTTCTTCGATCAACTTCGTGATCGCTTTCGAGAAGTTATCTGCATCAGCCGTTTTCTTAGGCTCGATAGCGTATCCGATAACTGGCTCTGGGAAGTCCATTGCTTCTAATACGATTGGGTGTTTCTCATCAGATAGTGTATCCCCTGTCTTGATGTCTTTGAAACCTACTACCGCACCAATATCACCAGCACCTAAACGCTCGATGGCATTTTGCTTGTTCGCGTGCATTTGGAAGATACGAGAGATACGCTCCTTATTTCCTGAACGGTTGTTCAATACATAAGAACCTGAATCTAATCCACCTGAATAGGCACGGATGAAACATAAACGACCTACGTAAGGGTCAGTTGCAATTTTAAAGGCCAAAGCCGCAAAAGGCTCAGACTCACTTGGCTTACGCAAGATCTCAGCACCTGTATCTGGGTGAGTTCCACGAACACCTTCTTTGTCCATTGGAGATGGCAAGATAGCCATCACATAATCCAACATTGTTTGAACACCTTTGTTTTTGAAAGATGAACCACAAAGCATAGGAACGATTTTCATGGAGATCGTAGCAGCACGTAAGGCAGCTAAGATTTCGTCTTCTGTGATAGATGCAGGATCTTCGAAGTATTTCTCCATCAAAGTCTCATCGAACTCAGCCACCGCTTCTAATAATTTCTCACGGTATTCAGTCGCCTCTTCTAACATATCATCTGGGATAGGTACCTCAGTGAATGTCATTCCTTTATCTGCTTCGTTCCATTTGATACCACGGAAGTTAACTAAGTCAACTACACCTTCGAATCCTTCTTCAGCACCGATAGGTAATTGAAGAGGTACTGCGTAGCTACCTAACATTTCTTTCACTTGCTTACACACGTTTAAGAAATCAGCACCTGAACGGTCCATTTTGTTAACGAAACCGATACGTGCTACGTTGTAGTTATTTGCTAAACGCCAGTTAGTCTCTGATTGAGGCTCAACACCGTCTACTGCAGAGAATAAAAATACTAGACCATCTAATACACGTAATGAACGGTTTACCTCTACTGTAAAGTCAACGTGACCTGGAGTATCGATAATGTTGATGTGGTAATCTTGATCGCGGTATTTCCAACCTACTGTCGTTGCAGCCGAAGTGATCGTGATACCACGCTCTTGCTCTTGCTCCATCCAGTCCATTGTTGCCGCACCATCGTGTACCTCACCAATTTTGTGGGAAACCCCTGCATAATACAGGATACGTTCCGTTGTGGTGGTTTTACCCGCATCAATGTGCGCAGCAATACCGATGTTTCTAGTGAATTTTAAATCGCGTGCCATTTTAAAAGGTTAATTATGAAATGATTTTTTTAATCCGTTTTTGAATTGTTTGGTAATTACCAAGTACTTGGACAACATTCTCGTTCGAGTACTTGTTTAGGGGTGCAAAATTACTGAAACTTAGTTAAATACAAAAGTTTTTTCGAAATGATTCACCGCTTTTTACAATTACTTTACCCCAAATGTTGTTTTGCCTGCGATCAGGTGCTAATTCGGTCTGAAAATTGGATCTGCACCCGCTGTCGATTCGAACTGCCTAGCCCCGGATTATTCCTAGAACAGCCTAATTGGATCTCGCACAAGCTCGACGGTTTGATTGAATACGATCGCGTGCATGCTTATTTTTTGTTTGCAGAGGGAGGGAAGGTGCAACATTTACTCCACCAGATAAAATATAAGGGGCAACAGCAATTAGGGGAATATTTAGGCGGTTGCGTGGGGCGGTCTTTTTCACTGGCAGATTATGATGTTATTATTCCTATGCCTTTGCATACATCGCGTCTAAAAGAGCGGGGCTATAACCAGGCGGCTTGCATTGCGAAAGGGATAGCTAACCAGTCTGGGATTCCTTTTTCAGAATCAAATTTATTGCGAACAAAACAAGTGGCATCTTTAATTGGATTGAATAGATCGGAGCGTTACGCGAGTTTAGAGGACGTCTTTGAGGTTAAGAGTCCAGAGGAGCTAGATGGGAAGCGAATATTACTGGTTGATGATACCTTGACTACAGGCGCGACTTTTTTAGCGGCGGGGGCTAAAATAAAAGCAGCCAGCACGGGGAAATTGTCTTTCCTGGCGCTGGCTGCTTTAAAATGAGTAGTAGATTATCGCTTCGTAGGTTTTCCAGGGGCGAACATTGCACAACGGAAGCCAATAGTAGACGATGATTCTCCTTTATCTAAATAACGACGTGTACCTGGGGATAACCAATAAGGTCCATCTGCCCATGAGCCACCTTTGTAGACTTTGGCATTATCATTAATTAAGGAATTTCCTTTATCGTATAATTTTGCAGGGTCTTGCGCTTCAGAACGACGTGCTGGATTTAAATCATTCACATCATCTAACGTTAATGGACGGTAGGTATCCATTGTCCATTCGTTCACATTCCCAGCCATGTTATACAGACCGAAATCATTCGGGGGATATGAATACACTTCCGCTGTAATCATAGCACCATCGTTAGATCGACCTGCTAAACCAGAATAATCACCTCGACCACGCTTATAATTGGCTAACATTTGGCCACGTGTTCTACCAAACGGCTGGCGCATCGAAGGCCCATCCCATGGATAAATACGCTGATTTTCTTGGTTTTCGTCTTCTTGTTGAGTTCCGATCATCGCCTTCGCAGCATATTCCCATTCTGCTTCAGTAGGTAAACGGTATTCAGGTAAGATTAATCCAGATTCCATATTGGCTACTGGATTCTTACGGTCTCTTGGTTTTCCTTTCGGGAAGGCGATATTTTTGTTCACCACGGCCGTTCTCCAAACAGCATAATCATTTGATTGCTTCCAAGTTACACCTACTACAGGGTACATACGGAAACCTGGGTGACGGAAATAATGCGATACATAGGGGTCATTATAGGCTAATTCATCTAACCAAACTGTGGTATCAGGCAAGGCAGCCGTGTAGGCATTTAGCGTTGAATCACGCTTGAGTGCATCTAAATATTCTAAATAATGCAAATTAGAGATCTCCGTTTCATCCATGTAAAAGGATTGAATCGTTACGGTACGCTGGCGATTGTCGTTGCGTTTCATAACATCCTCTTCGCCACCACCTAGGGTTACACGACCTCCTTCAATGAAGACTAAATTAGGTCCTACGATAGGTCCTTTGTAGGATTTATTGACTTGGAATCCGCCTTTTTTACTATTGTAAGCTAGCCCCGTTACCGTGGATTTCTTGCCCACCTTTAGGCTGTTTGGATTGCCATTTTTAAGTCCACTAGGGCAGGATGTGAGTAAAAACACACAACTTAAAGCGCCTAGGATTAATCTTAATTTCGTACTCATTTATCTTCCTTTAATAATTCTTTATAAAACAGAATCAATTAACAAAGGTATTAATTACCCCAAAATATCCACTAAAATAGTATTTAATTCTTTAATACTACTAACCTTATCTATCTGCAAGATCATTTTTCCTGCTTTTTCCCGCAATTGACACAATCCCTTTTTGTTGTTCACGAAGGAAATAACCTTTATGATGAGGTTTTGGTCCAAAGGTCTAGCAGACTCCGATGAAACGAAATGAAACTTGAGATTATTGTTTTTCAATAGGATTTTTTCAATCCCCAAAACCTGTGCCTTCCAACGACATTTCACTAATTCAATCATATCGTTGACTTCATTAGGCAAATCGCCGAAACGGTCCTTAATCTCTTTCATGAAGGTGGCCAGCGTTTCCTCGTCTTCTATTTCGTCTAAACGGGTGTAGAGGACGAGACGCTCGGAGATGCTTTGGACATAATCCTCTGGAATTAACACGCGCAAATCTGTCTCAATAGTACAATCCACTTTTAGCATTTCAGCTACTTGTTCCAGATCTACTTCGAATAGTTTTCTAAACTCATTTTCCTTCAATTCTTGAACTGCCTCATCAAGTATTTTATGGTACATATCGTATCCCAAATCATTGATAAAGCCGCTTTGCTCCGCACCTAACAGGTTTCCAGCACCCCGAATATCCAAATCGCGCATCGCCACTTTGATCCCATCGCCTAAATCGGAGAACTCCTCTAACGCACTCAAACGCTTGCGCGCATCGCTCGTTAAATTCGCTAATGATGGCGTGGCTAAATAGCAATAGGCCTTTTTGTTCGAACGGCCTACGCGACCTCTCATTTGGTGTAAATCCGAAAGACCGAAATTATTCGCATTTAAAATGAAAATCGTATTTGCATTCGGGATGTCGAGTCCAGATTCGATGATGTTTGTGGCTACCAGTACGTCGTAATGTCCTTCGATGAAGCCCATCATGATTTTTTCGAGCTGGTCACCTTCCATTTGGCCATGGGCGACCGCAATTTTTGCATCGGGCACTAAACGCAAGATGCGGTTTGCAATGCTTTCTAGTTCTCCTATTCGATTATATACCACGAAGACTTGCCCTCCACGACTTATTTCCTCTCTGACTCCATCCCGCAAGACTTCATCTGATAAGACAATCAATTTGGTTTCAACCGGCTGGCGGTTTGGAGGTGGCGTTGCAATAATACTTAAATCGCGGGCCCCCATTAGTGAGAAGTGAAGTGTTCTCGGAATAGGAGTGGCCGTTAAAGTCAACACATCCACATCCACACGCATTTCTTTGAGGCGATCTTTGACCTTAACTCCGAACTTTTGTTCCTCGTCAATGATCATCAAGCCTAAATTTTTAAAAAGAACATCCTTGTTGACTAAACGATGCGTTCCGATCAAAATATCGGTTTGGCCGCTAGCCACGCGGGCTAGGGTTTCGTTAATTTGCTTCGTTGATTTGAAGCGGTTGATGTATTCCACTTTGCAAGGGAATGCCGCTAATCGATCGTGGAAGGTGCGGTAATGCTGCATCGCTAGCACGGTTGTGGGCACAAGGACAGCGACTTGTTTCGAATCCGCTACGGCCTTGAAGGCAGCACGAATCGCGATTTCAGTCTTCCCAAAACCCACATCTCCACACACTAACCGATCCATCGGGTGCGGTTTCTCCATATCGGCTTTCACGTCGATGGTTGCTTTCGCCTGATCTGGAGTGTCTTCATATAGGAAGGACGATTCAAGTTCTGCTTGTAAATAGGTGTCAGGCGAGAAGGAAAAACCAGGTGCATTCTTACGCTTGGCGTAGAGAGATATGAGCTCTTTGGCGATATCCTTTACCTGTTTCTTTACCCGAGATTTCTTATTGTCCCAGTCAGGGGAGCCTAGTTTCGACATCGAAGGAGGGGCTCCTTCCTTGCCAGAGTATTTGGAAATCTTGTGCAAAGAGTGAATTGAAACCGATAAGACATCGTCATCGCGGTAAATCAAACGTATCACTTCTTGCTCTCCATTGGCTGTTTCGACTAGATTTAAACCGGCAAAACGGCCAATCCCATAATCGATGTGCGTGACAAAATCACCTACTTGCAAAGACCTAAGTTCCTTTAAAGTTAAGGCCTTGTTCTTCGAGAATTTGTTCTTTTCCTTGTAGCGGTGGTAGCGATCAAACAGTTGGTGATCCGGATAAAAGGCCACTTTCGTTTGTTCGTCCACAAATCCTTCGCGTAAAGAGATCTGCAAAGGTTTGAATTGAATACTCGTATTAATTTCGTTAAAAATCACCTCGAGGCGCTCTAATTGACGCGGGGATTCGGAACTAATGATGTTGTGAAAACCGTGGGTTTGGTTATCTAGCAACGTGGTGGCAAGACGTTCGAAATCCTTCTGAAATGCACCCGGATTTTTCGAAGGAAATACGATGGTTTCCGAATTTTTCAGGTGGGATCGCTTGCCAAATTCCACACAGGCAAATCCCTGCAGTGATTTTTTAATGGTTTTAGCTGTTTCCCAACGTTCCTCGGGTTTAGTTAACAGATTGATATCAGAGGACGAATTGACCTCATAGACCATGGTCCCTTTTTCGAAATTCTCCGTTAAGACATCACTTAGGATGCTTAGATCCTTTATCCAGATCTTCGTATTTTCAGGCAGGAAGGTGAAGAAAGATTCCAGTGTTTCTTGGATCAGTTTCGTTTGCACATCGGGAATGAGGTGCATCGCCGAAACGGATTGGATGGAAAGCTGGGTTTCTGGGTGGAAGGTTCGAATGCTATCGACCTCATCACCGAAGAAATCAAGTCGATACGGGTATTCCGCGGCATACGAGAAAACATCTAAAATTCCTCCACGCACCGAATATTGGCCAGCTTCGTAGACAAAATCGGTTCGTTCGAAATCATATTCGTTGAGCGTTTCAGCGATGAAATTGCGATCGATTTTATCACCTACTCGGATGGAAAGGGTATTTTTGACTAAAGACTTGCGGTTAATCACTTTCTCCGTCATGGCTGCGGGGTAGGTGACGATGCTGAGGCTTTGGCCCGAATAATTACTTAAAATATTAAGGACTTCAGCCCGCAATAATACGTTCGCGTTGTCCACCTCTTCCCATTCATAGGGTTTCTTGTGCGACATCGGAAACAGGATTACAGCCGTGTCGCCTACGAGTGCTTGAAGATCGTTGTAAATGTATTGAGCCTCCTCTTTTTCCTCACAAATAATCAGAAAGGGCTCCGCCTCCTTCAAGAGGGCAGACATTAAAACGGTGTCAAGGGAGCCGCAAAGGCCTTTTAAGTGGAGGGATTCGCCCGGTTTGGACGTAGTTATTTTATCAGAAATGCTTTGGACAATTCCGTCGCTCTGGTAAATACTGAGAAATTCTTTGACGATCATACGTGCAAAAATTCCCTACAAAAATTTACGTAGGGCTTGCAAAGGTAGGAAATTTTGTATCTTTGTGCATCTACAAAAAGGGGTGCCCCTAAAAAAGGCTGAGATTATACCCATTGAACCTGATGCGGGTAGTGCCGTCGAAGGGATTTTGTCGAGTTTTTAGCGCTGAAAACTCAGAAAAAATCGTCAATGTAAGGGTTAAAAAGTTAAATCATAACAGGATTTGGCTCCTTTACCTGTTGCTAAAATTTCAAAAAAAATGAAAAAGGCAACAACGCTTATTATTACGCTAATTGTATGTGTGCAAAGTCTTTTTGCGCAACAATCACAAAAAATCCAAGGAATCGTTTTCGATCAAGAAACTAAAGCGCCGCTGTGGGGGGCCTCTGTTTCTGTGAAAGGAAGCCAAAAAGGAAATGTAACTGATTCGAAAGGACGGTTTCAACTCACAATTTCGCCTAATTCGACTATTGCCGTGAGCTTTGTGGGCTATGAGCCTGTAGAGGTTTCGGCAGATGAAGCGAACAAAATCGGGCTGAAAAAATCTAATTTCTTGCAGGATGAGGTTGTCGTTCGTGCGACACGTGCGGATGAAAATTCTGCAATGGCCTATTCGAATATGTCAGCAGCGGAATTAGGTAAAAGTAATTTAGGTCAAGATATGCCTATCTTACTTAATTTCACTCCTTCGGTGGTCACCACTTCTGATGCGGGTGCGGGTATTGGATATACCGGAATTCGTATTCGTGGATCAGATGCGACGCGTGTGAATGTAACGGTGAATGGTATTCCGATCAATGATTCGGAATCACAAGGTACTTTCTGGGTGAATATGCCGGACTTTGCAAGTTCAGTCAATTCGGTTCAAATTCAGCGTGGAGTAGGAACGTCTACGAATGGTGCGGGTGCTTTTGGAGGTTCGGTTAATATGCAGACGAATACCTTTGAGTCGAAAGCCTACGGAGAGGCACATGCTTCAGGGGGTTCTTTTGGAACGCTAAAAACTACGTTGAAATTCGGATCTGGTCTATTAGGTGGGAAGTTTACCTTAGATGGGCGTCTGTCTCGAATTGTTTCGGATGGTTTTATCGATCGTGCCTCTTCTAATTTGATTTCTGCCTATTTCTCTGCGGGCTATTTTGGAAAGAAGAGTTTCGCCCGTTTTAATTATTTCACAGGGAACGAAAAGACCTATCAGTCTTGGTATGGTACGCCCGAAAGTAGGGTTAATGGATCGGAAGCTGAGATGAAAGCCTTTATCGATCGCAATTTTTTGTCTGCAGCTGATGCCAATAATTTGTTGAATAGCGGTCGTACCTACAACTATTATACCTACGATAACCAAACGGATAATTACGCACAAGATCACTTTCAGTTAATTACGAACCACCGTTTGACGGAGGTTTGGAACTTGGATTTAAATGCACACTATACCTACGGAAGAGGGTATTTCGAGGAGTTTCGGCCTGCTGCTGATTTGGTTAATTATGGGATAACAAATTCGCTTAAAAGTGTGGATGTGATTCGCCGCAAATGGTTAGATAATGATTTTTATGGATCGACTTTTGCTTTGAATTATACCGGATCTCAAAAAATTAAATTCACTTTTGGCGGAGCTTGGAATCGTTATGTGGGTCGGCATTTTGGGGTATTACAGGATCCATTCCCGGGAAGAGAGTGGTACCGTAGCCGGTCTCAAAAAACGGATTTAAACTTGTATGCTAAAGGGAATATCATTTTGTCTTCGGTTTGGAATGCCTATGTGGACATGCAATACCGGACGGTAGGTTACCGCATGTTAGGAACGGCAGATAAATTTTTATCGATAGATTCTGATAATACGTACTCCTTTTTCAATCCTAAATTTGGTCTGACTCATCAACTTTCGGAAAAATCGAAAGTCTATGGTTCTGTTTCAGCAGGAAGTAAAGAGCCGAGTCGCCAGGATTTTGTGGATAATGCAGCTGGGGCGCCTCGTCCGGAATATCTGCAAGATTACGAGTTAGGTTATGAATTTTCAGGCCAAAAATATGGATTACAATTGAATGGTTATTTCATGAATTACCAGGATCAATTAGTGTTGACAGGGGCGGTCAATTCAACTGGCGATGCCATTCGGACAAATGTGGAATCGAGTTACCGTTTAGGTTTAGAGACCATGCTTAACATCCAAATTTCTAAGCGCCTAGTTTGGAGTGGAAATGTGACATTAAGCCAAAACCGGATCCGTCAATTCAAGGAGGAAATTGTTGATTATGATACCTATGATATGGCTTTTATTGATCATGAAAACACAGATATTGCCTTTTCTCCTTCGGTCATTTATGGAAGTACGTTAACCTATACGGCAGGTGCTTTTGAAGCAAGTCTGTTACGTAAATATGTAGGGAAGCAGTATTTAGATAATACATCAGATGATGCTCGATCGCTCGCTGCTTATAACACACATGATATTCGATTGAAATACACGCTGAAGAAAGGGACAGTTTTCACGCTATTGTTAAACAATGTATTAAATGAGCAGTATTCATCTAATGGCTACACCTATTCATATCGTTTCGCAGGTGCTATGACAACAGAAAACTTCTACTATCCGCAAGCCGGATTTAATTTCTTGCTCGGAGCGAGTATCCGCTTCTAATAGCGTTTTCGCCGCTAAAAAAGCCTCAGATCTATCGAAAGTCTGAGGCTTTTTTTAGTTCATTAAATCCCATTTCCAACCCCATTTCGCGAGGCGGTAGCGGACAGAATACCAAAGTACGCCTAGTCCATAAATGGAACTGCGTTTGAAGTTGATGGAAGAAGCTTCGTCAAAATATTTAGTCGGACAAGTCACCTCGCCCACTTCGAATCCTTTCCAGAATAATTGCAAGACCATTTGGTTATCGAAGATGAAATCATCGTCGCATTTTGTGAATTTCACAGCCTCTAAAGCTTCTTTCGAAAACGCACGGTATCCCGTGTGGTATTCAGACAGCTTTTGGTCAATTAGAATATTTTGAAATAAGGTCAGCAAGCGATTCGCGATGTATTTGTAAATAGGCATGCCACCTTTCAAGGCCCCTTTTCCTAAGATGCGTGAAGCAAAAACGACAGGATATAAACCATTCCCGATGATGGAAATCATGGCTTTCAATAACATGGGCGTATACTGGTAATCCGGGTGCAACATGATTACGATGTCCCCTCCTAGTTCTAATGCCTTCGAATAGCAGGTCTTCTGATTTCCTCCATACCCCAGGTTTTTATCGTGTCTGATCACATGCTTGATGCCCACGGCTTTTGCCACTTCAACGGTGTTGTCGGGACTGTGGTCATCGACTAAAATCACCTCATCCACCCAATCATGAGGGATTTCGTGGTATGTTTTTTCCAGAGTAAGCGCGGCCTTGTAAGCGGGCATAACTACGATGACCTTTTTACCTTCGTACATAAATTTTCTGAGCTATTTTTGCGACCTTTGTGCGGCCAAAGTGTAAAATTAAATATTTATGAGCGAATCGCTATTTTTTCTTCTTTTTTCAGTGGGTGTCATGGCAGTCATGTTGATTGACTTGGGCATTTTTAAAAAGGATAATTCGGTGGAGGTGAGTTTTCGAGAAGCTGGATTCTGGACTGGAATGTGGGTATTATTAGCGATTGTGTTCTATATTTTCTTAGGTTACAATGGTGCGATGGTTCACGGGATTAAAGATATGGCAAGTTTGAAGGCGGTACAGCAAGCCTATGCCTCGCACATTGATTTAGGGACTGGATCTTACCTTGAAGCCCTAGCTATATTTCAGAATAATCTTTCTTTAGAGTTTATCACGGGCTACTTAGTCGAATATTCCTTGTCTGCAGATAACGTATTCGTCTTTATTTTGATCTTTAATTCATTTGGGGTCCAAAAACGCTACTACAAGAAAATACTAGTTTGGGGTATCCTGGGGGCTATTATTTTACGTTTGGTCTTTATCTTTTTGGGCGCGGCCTTGCTGCAGAAATTCGATTGGATTATCTACGTTTTTGGTGCTTTCTTAGTATATACGGGGATAAAAATATTGTTCTCTAAGCACGAAGAGGACGAAATAGATACTGCTAATCATCCAGTGGTTCGCTTATTATCGCGGTTCTTTAATGTCTATAAAAGAAATGTGATTGGGCATTTTTTCGTACGGATGAAGAATACCGGCAAGTTGTTTATAACACCCATTTTCGTCGTGGTTGTGGTGATTGCTTTCACCGATATTATCTTCGCAGTGGATTCGATACCAGCGATTTTTTCTATTTCGAAAGACCCTTATATTGTCTTCTTTTCTAACGTTTTTGCCGTGATGGGCTTACGTTCGCTATTTTTCTTTTTATCTAGTTTAATGGGCTTATTCCGCTTCTTACCGATGGGTTTAGGCGTTTTGTTGAGTTTTGTAGGAGGTAAGATGTTAGCGCATTCGAAGCTAGAGGAATGGGGCTTTAGCACCCTCGCTTCTTTAAGCGTCATTATTGGAATTTTGACGATTAGCATTTTGTTAAGCGTGATTTTTCCAGAGAAGAAAAAGGCTTAATGCCATTCGTTAACCATTTTGCGGTATTGTAAAGGTGGAGTTTTCATCCACACTTTGAACTGTTTATTAAAATGCGAAAGGTTGCCAAAACCGCTCTCAAAACACACCTCAATCATCGGTTTATTCGTTGTGCGCAATAAAGTGCAGGCGTGCTTTACCCGAAACTCCGTCACTAATTCCACAAAGGTCTTGTTTGTCACCTTCTTAAAATAACGACAGAATGCCGTTTCGGTCATATTAGCTAGATGAGCCACCTCGTCTAAATGCACGTCCTGCGTATAATTTGCAATGACGTAGGCATAGACCCGGTTGATTCGTTCTAGATCCCCTTCTGCTATCGCATAATTACCTTCGGTCGTGTCGATGGCTTGCACATCTGCGGTCGAAACACCGATCGTATGCAGGATCTGTAAGAAGGCCAAAAGCCGTGGGAATGGCGCCATTTCTCCCAGCGCTAACATTTCCCGTGCAATTTTATCTTGTGTGGGTCCTACAATAGAGAAACCTGTTTTTGCTTTCTCAAACAAGGTTTTTAGACCTAAGCACGCTTCGTTCGATAGAAACTCCTCCCCTAAAAAATCCTTTCTAAAATGAATGACTAAGGCCTGCGCCTCTTCAGGGTTAGGATCCTCTAGTAACCAATCCTTCCGGTGATTTTGCCAGCAGTGCGGCAGGTTTTCGCCTAATAAAACGAGATCTCCCGGCCTGAAATCAGTAATTTGGTTTCCAATAAATCGTTTGCCTTCCCCCGCGATAATCAAGGTTAATTCTAACTCCGGATGAAAATGATATGGCGCGTCGAAACGAGCCTGTTTCACGTGTTTGATTTGAAATCCGGAATGTAGGTGTTCGCGCTGTGCTTTCATTTAATTTTAGCCTATTGGGGTATTGGTGTACTTGAAATGGTAAAATTGCATCTTTTTTGGTCAAAATAATGGTAGCTAACCCAATTAATTTCCGAAACCTTTGCAAGAAAAAACAAATGCTACATCAGTCCTTCTCCGTTTCGCAAGAGCAAGTCGCTTATTTTAACTTAAACGGCCACGCCTACATTCCAGGCATAATTTCAGCTGCTGAATTACAACCTTACCGTCAGGCAATTTTGGACTGGGCGGCGGACTTTCGGGCTCAGCAAAAACCGATGGAGGAGCGAGACACTTATGGTAAGGCATTTTTGCAGATGATGAATCTATGGGAAAGTTCGGAAACGGTAAAGGAATTTACCATGGCAAAGCGCTTTGCCTCTGTGGCAGCGCAATTATTAGGAGTCAAAAATGTCCGATTATACCATGATCAAGCCTTATTCAAAGAACCGGGCGGCGGCCACACCCCGTGGCACCAAGATCAATACTATTGGCCCTTGGATACCCCTAAAACGGTCACGATGTGGATGCCTTTAGTGGATATTGAAGAGGGAATGGGTATGTTGACATTCGCCTCTAAATCCTCAGGAGCTGATTTGCCTAAGCTGGAGATTTCAGATGAATCTGAATCATTGATTGGCGATTACGTCGCTAAACAAGGCTATGAAATTGTGGCGCAAAAATCCATGAAAGCAGGCGATGCCACGTTTCATTTAGGCTGGACCTTGCACAATGCACCAGGGAATAATTCAGCTAAAATGCGGGAGGTGATGACTGTTATTTATATGGACGCGGAGGCAAAGGTCATCGAGCCCTTAAATCCGAACCAAGAGGCAGATCGCCAGCGTTGGTTACAAGGCTTAGCCCCGGGATCGCCCGCTGCCTCTGCCCTAAATCCTCTTATCGGAGGTTAGGGCAGTCGCAGGCATTTTTCTTAAATAAGGACCATTTCTTCTTGTAAGGCTTCGCTTTGTAGCGTCGACTCGCACAGGAACCGGCTAGCATCGCTACACATAATAGTAGTACGATATACCGCATTATTTTAATCGATTTTTGAAGTAATTGATAGCCATGTTCCAAGCCTCTTCGGTAGCGGCTTTGTCGTACGCGGGGTTCGATGGATTTGCGAAAGCGTGTTGCGCATCGAAGATTTTCGTTTGAATTCCTTTTCCAGCCGTCTTCATATTAGCTTCAAATTCCTTCACGACCGTCGGGTTGATAAACTGCTCTTTACCTGCAAAAAGGCCCAAAACATCTGTTTGCAGTAATTTCAATTGCTCTACTTCCTTCACCGGCATACCGTAATACATCACACAAGCCGCTGCTTGTTTGCCCGCTAAAATAGATGCCTTCAAGGATAATGATCCACCAAAACACCAACCCACCGTCGCAATCTTCGCTTTAGGCCCCACATAGGCAATGGCTCCTTTGATGATGGCTTCTAATCTAGCAGGATTAGCGCCTCCCATGTACTTAGCAGCGTCCTCACGGGTAGTCGCTACTTTTCCATCGTACATGTCAATGGCTAGGACATTCACATTACCTAAAGTGCTGTAGAAATGTTCTGCTTCTCTTTTTATATGGTCATTTAATCCCCACCACTCTTGGAATACAAATAGGGTATATTCAGATGGTTTATCTGCAGGTATATAGAAACCTTTCGCCATCTGATCGTCTGGTGTCTTAAATTCGACCATCACACCGCCTGCTTTGCTGACGTGGTGGTAAGGTTTTGGAAGTGCGTGGGATTTAATAAAGGTCTTATTAGAGGCCAAAAGCTGCATTCCATCTTTCTTCACGAAACAGCAGGAGGCCTGAGAAAAGGCAAAAAACGAGGCGAAAACGAGCGCCAAGGTTGCGATATATTTTTTCATAGCTTGATTTGAGAAATTTTTTCTTAAATGTAGCCGAAAATTTCTGTTTTGCGCTAACTTTGTCTCAAACCTATTATTTTTAAACATGAAAAATTCCTCGTTCGGAATCTTCCGAATTACTCTCATTTTTGCCTTATTGGTTTCTACGCTTTCTGTCTTTGCACAAGCGGCTAACCCTTTAGCAGGCAAGAAAATTTTAGTTTTCTCTTCTACGAAGGGATTCCGCCACTCGTCCATTAAACCTGGACAAATTGCCTTATTCAAAATGGCGTCAGAAAAAGGATTTTCTGTGGATACCACAGAGAATGCAGCCAATTTTACTGAGAAAAACTTGAAGCAATACCGCATTGTGGTGTTTTTAAACACTACGTCTAATGTGTTAAATGATGTGCAACAAATTGCTTTTGAACGCTATATTCAAGCGGGAGGAGCCTATTTTGGTATTCACGCAGCTACCGATACAGAATACGATTGGCCTTGGTATACAAAGTTAGCGGGGGGTCAATTCGCATCTCACCCAGGTCGTCCTAATGTTCAAAAAGGAACATTTACGGCTGTAGACCGCACGCACATTTCGACGGCTCACATGCCGGAAACGTTCGATCGTACGGATGAGTTTTATGATACGAAGAACTTTAATAAAGATGTTAAAGTCTTAATTACCTTAGACGAAAAGTCATACAAGGATGGTAAAATGGGCGATTTTCACCCAATGGCTTGGTACCATGAATACGATGGTGGCCGTGCATTCTATACGAATTGGGGACATACGCATGAATCTTTTGAGGAGCCGATTGTGGTACAACATATTTGGGGTGCTTTGCAATGGTTAGCGTCTGGTCGTCCTCAAGATTACACGAAAAAATTGCGTTCAGAATTGCCACCAGAGGAAAATCGTTTTACGAAAGTTATTTTGGATCGCAATTTAGATGAGCCTACAGAACTTGCAGTGACTGATGGAGGAAAGATCTTCTATGGAGAGCGCAAGGGTAAATTAAAGATGTACGATCCGAAAAAGGGGAAGACAAAGGTCGTTGCTGATTTGGACGTATTCTCGAAATTCGAATATGGTCTAATGGGGGTTAATATTGATCCTGATTACAACAATAACCACTGGTTATATTTGTTTTATTCCCCTCAAACAGGCAAAGCAGATACGGCTCAACACCTATCTCGATTTACCTACGACGACGTAAAGGATACCTTACTAATGGATACCGAAAAGGTATTATTACGTGTGCCTGTAAAGCGTGACGGATGTTGCCATACGGGTGGTTCGATCGCTTGGGATAAATCAGGAAACTTATTCTTATCTACTGGTGATGACACAAATCCATTTGATTCTAATGGTTATGGACCTATGGACAACCGTCCAGGTCGTTCGGGTTGGGATGCACGTGCTACATCTTCTAATACGAATGATTTAAGAGGAAAGATTTTACGTATCAAGCCTACACCAGAGGGTGGTTACACGATTCCGGAAGGCAATTTGTTTCCAGCGGGAATCTACCATGCTAAACCGGAGATTTATGTGATGGGTAATCGTAACCCATACCGTATCTCTGTCGATAAGCGTACGGGCTTCTTGTATTGGGGCGAAGTAGGTCCAGATGCGGGTGAAGATTCTAAGAAATATGGTCCACGTGGACATGATGAAGTGAATCAAGCGCGTCAGGCAGGTTACTTCGGTTGGCCATTATTTGTGGCGGATAACCGTCCTTATAATCAGCGTGACTTTGCAAAAGATAGCACTTGGGCTACTTTTAATCCCAAAGCTCCTATTAATACTTCCCCTCACAATACGGGATTTGCTCATTTGCCTGCGGCTCAGAAAGCATTCATTTATTACCCTTATGCAGATTCTCCGGAATTTGGCCCTGTGATAACTAAGGGTTCTCGTAACGCGATGGCTGGTCCGATTTATTACCGTGATGATTTTCCGGCTACTTCGAAGACTAAATTCCCAGCCTATTATGATGGGAAGTTCTTTGCGTATGATTGGTCCCGCGATTTAATCTACACAGTGACGATGAATTCAAAAGGAGATTTCGTTCAAATGGAGCGTTTCCTTCCTAATACAACCTTCTCTCATCCAATTGATTTAGAGTTCGATAAAAACGGTACGATGTACGGTTTAGAATATGGCCCTAACTGGTTTGCGGCTAGTGAGGATGCAGCGCTGTATAAGATTGAGTACAATGCGGGAAATAGAACTCCTAAGGTGATGGTTTCAGTAGACAAGCCGGTGGGTGCTTTGCCTTTGAGTGTTAAATTCTCTTCTAAAGGAACGATTGACTTTGATGGTGATGCGATTAAATATGCGTGGAATTTTGGCGATGGAGGAACAAGCTCCGCAGCTAATCCAACACACGTATTTACAAAACCGGGTATTTACAACGTGAAGTTAACTGTGAAAGATGCGGCTGGAAATTCGAATACGGAAATGGTTAAAATCACGGCGGGTAATGAAGTGCCAACCGTAGATGTAGCTATTGAAGGAAACAAATCATTCTATTGGAACGACAAGCCGATTACCTATAAAGTATCGGTGCAAGATAAAGAGGATGGAAGTTTAGCAAATAAGAAGATTGCAGAAGACGAAGTTGTGATGCAAATCGATTATCTAGAAGGCTTTGATAAGACTTTGATCGCGCAAGGACACCAAGCGAATACCTCATTCTCTGCAGGCAAGCGTTTGATTGATTTATCAGATTGCAAGACTTGTCACGCGGTCGAAAAGAAATCTATTGGACCATCTTATACAGATATCAGTAAGAAATACAAAGCGAGTTCTCAGAACATCGATGAATTATCGAAGAAGATTATCGCCGGCGGTGGTGGAGTTTGGGGAGAAAATGCCATGGCAGCTCATCCACAAATTTCGGTAGCTGATGCACGCGAGATGGTGAAATACATCTTAGGTTTATCAGATAAGAAGACGGCCTCTAAGCCAGTAGCTGGACAATATATTCCTCAAGACAAAGGAAAGCCAGGAACGTTTATCTTCCGTGCGATGTACACAGACAAAGGAGCTGGTAAAATTGCACCAGTAACAGGCTCTAAAGTAGTGACTTTACGTGATGCGAAGTTCCCAGCTGTCAGTGCAGATGCAACGGCGAAAACGATGAAGTTCAAAGTAGACGGAATCGGTGAAATCTTAGTTTCTACAGGTCCTGGTGGTTATGCGCGTTACGATGCAATCGACTTAACTGGAATCAAGAACTTATCAGTAATGGCTAGCTATATGGCGGGTCAAACCGTAGGTGGTCAGCTAGAGCTTAGAACAGGTAGCGTAACAGGTCCATTAGTGGGTTCTGTGGAAGTTAATGCATCGAAGGCTTATAATTTCCCTCTAAATATGTCAGGTGTTCATGATATCTACTTGGTGTTTGTGAATGACAAGGTGAAAGAAGGCGCCTTGTATGCTCTGATGAATTTGAACTTCCAGAATTAAGCTGGAAGTCTTAAACGAAAAAAGCCCCGATTATTCGGGGCTTTTTTTATGCTCTTTCAGATAATTCGAGCCACCTTAGCTCTTTTTCTTCCAGTTTATTCTTAATGTCTTCGATGGCTTTTGCCCAATCAGTTAATAATTGAAAATCGTCCGATCCTTGGTTGAGTTTTTCGACGAAGGAATCTTTCTCGATTTCTAAAGCCGCCATCTCCTTTTCTAGTTCCTCGAATTCCTTCTGTTCCTTGAAGCTAAGCTTTGGACCTTTCGGGGCTGCGGGAGCAGCAGTTGAAGGCGCTTTAACCGGACTTTGCTTGGCAGCTGGTTCATCCTCTTTATTCTCTAAGGCAATGCGGTAATCCGTATAGTTTCCGTTAAAGAATTTAACGTCTCCTTCGCCTTCCACCAGGATTAATTGATCTACTAGATTATCCATGAAATAACGGTCATGGGAAACCAGTAAAAGACAACCTTGGAATTCAGTTAAGAAGTCTTCTAAGAGTTGTAAGGTATCTAAGTCTAAATCATTTGTAGGCTCATCCAAAATCAAGAAGTTAGGATTCTTTACGAGCACACGCATGAGCTGTAGGCGCTTCTTTTCGCCACCACTTAGCTTCTCCACTGGAGTATATTGCTGCGCGGTAGTGAAGAGGAATTTGCTCAAAAACTGGCTTGGGCTAAGCGATTCGTTCTTTCCGTAGGGAATGACTTCGGCGATCTCAGTGATCGTATCGATGACGCGTTGTTCTGGGCGGAAATCGAAGGGAATTTGGGTATAATAACCCACCACAAGCGTTTCGCCTGGATCGATGGTTCCTGAATCAGGTTGTTCTAATCCGGTTAGGAGCTGTAAGAAGGTCGTTTTTCCGGCGCCGTTCTTACCTACGATTCCGATGCGGTCTTTTTTCTTAAAGGTGTAGGTAAAGTCGTTAATGATCTTCTTGTCTCCCCAGGCCTTTTTTAGGTGGTTGATTTCGATGATCTTATTGCCGAGACGGGACATTTGGATGTTGAGTTCCAGTTTACTGTCGTCTAGTTTTTTATTTGCTTTTTCTTCCGTTTCGTAGAATGCATCAATACGGGACTGGGACTTGGTTCCACGCGCTTTCGGTTGCTTGCGCATCCACTCAAGTTCTTTACGGTAGAGGTTTTTTGCCTTCGAAATGCTGCTGGCATCAGATGCTTCGCGTTCTGCTTTTTTCTCTAAGAAATAGGCGTAATTCCCTTCGTAGGTATAGATGGAACCATCGGCTAATTCCATCATTTTGTTGCAGACTTTGTCAAGGAAATAGCGATCGTGGGAGACGACTAAAACGGTCACGTTCGGGCCCGACATAATTCCTTCGAGCCATTCGATGGTTTCGATGTCCAAATGGTTAGTCGGCTCATCCAGAATCATAATGTCTGGACTCTCGATTAAAAGTTTAGCGAGGGAGAGGCGTTTCTTTTGGCCTCCAGATAAAGTCGATACTTTTTGATCTCCATCCGGAATGCCTAAGCGGCTAATGATTTGTTTTGCGCGTGCCTCGTAATCCCAGGCGTTATGGGCCTCCATTAAAGCAAAGGCGTCTTCCAGTTCTTTTGAATCACCGGAAAGCATGGCTTTTTCGTAGGTTTTGATGGCTACGGCACTCGGTAAATCGTCCGAGAAAAGGTAGTTAAGTACTTGTTCGTTTTCGGCGAAAATGGGATTTTGCGGTAGATAACCTACGCGAATTCCTTTGCGGATGGAAATAGTTCCCTCGTCAGGCGTTTGCATCCCCATAAGGGATTCCATCAAGGTGGTTTTACCCGTGCCATTTTTTCCGATGAGTGCTACTTTTTCACCTTTTTGGAGGCCAAAAAATAGTCCTTTAAACACCCATCTTTCGCCTAGGTTGCGTGATATGTTTTCCGCCGATAAATAATTCATTCGTTTGTTGTTGAGAATTCGATTAAGAATTCGATTCCATCTCTTCTTCTCTCATTTTACGCTTCAAGACGCGGCCTGAAACGCCGATACTGATTTCATACAAGCCTAGGAGTGGGAATGCCACTAAAAGTTGTGAAATCACATCAGGAGAAGGGGTGATGATCGCCGCCACGATAAAAATGACAATAAGGGCATGTCTGCGATATTCCCGCATGAAGGACGGGGTTAAAATGCCTACTTGCGATAGCACATAGGCTACCATGGGTAATTGAAATGTAATTCCACAAGCCAATGTCAACATGGATAACAACGAAATGTAATCGTTAATATCGAACTGATTTTGTATTGTGGGATCTAATTTAAAGTTAGCTAGAAAGTTAATTGCCATTGGGGCAACCACATAATAACCAAAGGCAACCCCACTAAAAAACAATAGGGATACCCAAAAAACCGCTCCACGCGCTGCTTTCAATTCCTTACTCTTCAATCCTGGTTTGATGAAGCGCCATAATTCATGGAACATGTACGGGAAAGCAAATAGAAGACCTACGATAATAGACTGTGTCAGCGCCATCATAAATTGGCCAGAAACTTCCCTACTTTGGAGAATAAAATCGGCCTTCTGCATGCACAAACTAGGCATATTGAAGACTTCAGCGGCTTTGCAAAGGACTTGGTTCGTATAAAAATCTGTTTTTGTCGGCCCTAAAATGATCGAGCTGAAAATGAATTCACGGAAGAACCAAGCCGCTAGAGCAAAGATAAAGAAGGAGGCAACGGATCGCAGAATATGCCATCTTAATTCTTCTAGATGACCTAGGAAAGACATCTCTGTGCCATCCGATACTTCATCGTCGTCGAAATCGTCAAAATCTTGATCTGCTGCCATAAAAAATTATAAGTATAATGGGAATTGCTTCACCCACTCATTTACATCCCCTTTGATTGATTTCAATACCGCCTCATTATCGTGGTTCATCAAAGCCTTATCGACCATCTCCACGATTTGTGCCATATCGTTTTCTTTCAAACCACGAGTCGTCATCGCCGCCGTTCCCACACGCATACCTGAAGTAACGAACGGAGACTTGTCATCAAATGGAACCATGTTTTTATTGATCGTTATATCGGCTTGGATCAACGTATTCTCCGCTAATTTACCACTCAATCCTTTCGGACGAAGGTCAATTAACATCAAGTGATTATCTGTACCACCAGAGATGATATCGTAGCCTTTCGCTAAAAAGGCCTTCGCCATCGCTTGCGCATTCGACTGCACTTGCTTCGCATATGCCTCAAAGGTAGGAGTTAACGCCTCGCCAAAAGCAATTGCTTTCGCCGCAATCACGTGCTCCAATGGACCACCCTGCGTTCCTGGGAACACGGCGCCATCTAAGCAGGCAGACATCATTTTCAATTCTCCTTTTAAAGTTTTGAAGCCAAAAGGATTCTCAAAATCATTGCCCATCATAATCAAACCACCACGAGGTCCACGAAGTGTTTTGTGCGTAGTAGTCGTAATAATGTGGCAATGTTGAACCGGGTTATTCAACAAACCCTTCGCGATTAATGCAGAGGGGTGTGAAATATCAGCTAATAAGATCGCTCCCACTTGGTCAGCGATCGCGCGAAGACGAGCATAATCCCAATCACGAGAATAAGCTGATGCGCCACAAATAATCAATCTTGGTTTTTCCTTTAATGCAGTCGCCTCTACTTTGTCCCAATCGATTAATCCCGTTTCTTTTTCTACGCCGTAGAAGAAAGCTTGGAAATATTTTCCTGAGAAATTCACCGGAGATCCATGTGAAAGGTGCCCCCCGTGTGATAAATCAAATCCTAAGATTTTATCACCTGGGTTTAAGAAGGATAAGAATACTGCCGCATTAGCTTGTGCTCCAGAGTGAGGTTGTACGTTTGCCCAAGCCGCTCCAAACAATTGTTTTGCGCGCTCGATAGCTAAAGTCTCCACTTCATCCACTACTTCACAGCCTCCGTAATAACGCTTTCCCGGAAGACCTTCGGCGTATTTATTGGTTAAAACACTTCCTTGTGCTTCCATCACTTGTGGTGATGTGAAGTTTTCAGAGGCGATTAATTCAATGCCAAATTCTTGGCGATGTGCCTCCTGGTTAATCAGGTCAAAAATCTCTTTGTCTCGTTGAGTAGGGAAAGTGGATGCCATAAAAAAGAATGGGTTCTGGATTACGTTTTTGAAAGGTCAAAAGTACGTTTTTTTCTCCAAATTGAAAAACGTAATGCCGCTATAATAAGACAAATATCACGCGCGTTTCCGCGCTTTTTTCTTAATTTTGGTTTTGCATTTTGAGACAAACATGAAATTAAAATATATCGCCTTTCTTTTGTTCGCCTTCCTGGCCATCCCAGCCATCGCTCAAAAGATAACTCCCGCTAAATGGTCTTGGTCGATTAAGCCAACAAATCCGAAAGTAGGGGAGCAAGCAGAGGTCATTTTCAAAGTCGCGATCGAGAAAGATTGGTATTTATATTCATCTGACTTCGATAAAGATTTAGGGCCTACGGTAACCACCGTAACTTTCAAGCCGGGTGCTGGATATCAAACCATTGGGGGCTTAAAAGCCATTAACCCACATTCGAAAAATGATACGGAGATTTGGAATGGAACCTATACCTATTTCACAGGTCAGGGGGAATTCCGCCAAAAGATTAAAATCACAGCCCCAGAGTACAAGATCGAGGGTTCTTATGATTCACAATCCTGCTCGAATGTTTCTGGACTTTGCGTTCCGGTAAAAGGGGTATTTAGTTTAGCAGGGAAAGCGGAAGTTATCGCGATAAAAGACACGGCGGTCGTCCCTCCAGTTTCAGTGGATTCGGTGGTGGAAGCACCAGCAGTAAAAGTAGCTCCTGTTGCTCCTACGGTTCCTTCCGTTCAAGCGCCACAAGCGGAATCCCTATTTGCCTTCTTCTGGATTGCCTTAGGCGCTGGATTCCTAGCGTTATTAACACCCTGTGTTTATCCGTTAATCCCGATGACCGTGAGTTTCTTCACGAAACAAAAGGGTGGTAAAGGCCTAGCGTTCTTGTATGGTGGATTTATCGTGTTGATCTATGTGTTTTTTGGAACGTTATTAGCCTTCTTCGCAGGGGCTAGTTTCGCAAACTTCTTAAGCACACATTGGATCCCGAATATGCTCTTCTTTACCATATTTATCTTATTCGGTATTTCGTTTTTAGGTGCATTTGAAATTGTATTACCATCGAATTTAGTGAACACGGTAGATGCGAAGTCGGACAAAGGCGGCTTTATTGGCGTGTTCTTTATGGCCTTCACGCTAGTGTTGGTTTCGTTCTCTTGCACAGGTCCTCTTGCGGGATCCATCCTAATAGCAGCCTCCCAAGGCGCATTTTTGAAGCCAATAATCGGGATGTTAGGATTCTCGTTAGCCTTCGCTATTCCGTTTACGTTGTTCGCTATTTTCCCAGGCTTTATGCAGAAGTTGCCTAAGTCAGGTAATTGGATGAATGAGGTGAAAGTGGTGTTAGGCTTCTTGGAGATCGCTTTAGCGTTTAAATTCTTAAGTGTGGCGGATCAGGTATACCACTGGCATTTATTAGATCGCGAGATCTTCTTAGCGATTTGGATTGCCATCTTTACGGCACTGACTTTGTATTTATTTGGCAAAATTTCTTTGCCACACGATGGGCCTGCGAAGAATCTATCTGTTCCTCGTACTTTGTTTGCGACGGCAGTTTTAGCTTTTGTTGTTTACTTGGTTCCGGGGATGTTTGGAGCACCGTTAAAAGGGCTTTCGGGCTGGTTGCCACCAATGAATTCGCAGGATTTCAAAGGATCGCAAGCAACAGAGTCTTCCACGCAAAATAGTGATGCATTATATAGCGATTTCTTAGAGTTGCCTTTGGGCTTAACTGGGTATTTTGATTTTGAACAGGCTAAAGCAGCTGCCTTAAAAGCAAACAAACCTTTGTTTATCGACTTCACGGGCCATGGTTGTGTGAATTGCCGTAAGATGGAGGAATATGTTTGGTCAGATCCAGCGGTTTTACAACGTTTAAAGGAGGATTATATCGTGGTAGCTTTGTATTGTGATGATAAGACCGAATTGCCAGCAGACAAGTGGTATACCTCGAAAGTAGATGGACAAGAGAAGAAGACTTTAGGGGACCAAAACCTCGACTTCCAAATCTCCCGCTTCAACTCGAACGCACAACCGCATTATGTTTTATTAGATCCACGCAATGACGCAAAGCCGATGGTAAAGCCGGTGGCTTTTGATGCGAATGTGTCACACTTTGTTAGCTTCTTAGACGAAGGTAAATCCATCTATCAATCTGCTAAATAATGTCCTGGGCAGCCTATTCTGGAGTGATGATTGCCACGGGGCTAAAGTTTATTGCGGGACCCATCACGGGATTTAGCCTTGGCTTGACTTGGTATGAGACCGTGCTATTTACTTGGTTAGGAGCGATGGCTACGGTAACGATTATCATCACCGCAGGCAAAGCAATGCTAGGAGTGGTTGCCAAGTACCGAAGTACGAAACCTAAATTATTTTCTAAACGAATTCGCTATGCGGTGGATATTTGGCAGCGATTCGGGATTAAGGGTATCGCCGCTTTAACTCCTCTTATATTTACCCCGATAGGGGGAAGTTTGCTCGCGCTTTCCTTTAAAGTTCCCACAGCACGCATTCTGTTTTTTATGGCGATCTCCTCGCTCATCTGGTCACTGATCTACGTGGCCGGTATTTACCAATTGACTTTTTTACGGGAAATGCTTGTGCATTAAATTTCAGGCCACAAAAAAAGCCGGATAAACCGGCTTCTTTAAAATCTATGTAAACAGGAATTAGTTTCCTTGATTAATCGCTTTTCCTTTGAATAATTTCTCGCGGATGGCATTCGCTTTCACTTCAAGCTCTGGCTTCGCATCGTATTTCAATTTTGATTGAACTGCTGCGCTGTCAGGGTGAACGCCGTACACATACTCATCGCCTTTGCGAACGTCTTTTTGTTTGATGGTGTTGTTTTTTTGGTAATCACAAGAAGTCGCTACCGCTAAAACCGCTACTAAAGAAAGTAAATTTGATAATTTCATAAGGCTGTGTCAATAATTATTTGCAAAAATAAGGAATAGGTCATCGTTCGCCTAACTTTCCTCAATTTTTTTAATTTGATCCGCTAAAAAGTTCATTAATTCTTGAATATACGGCTTGCTGAAATTGAATTCAATGCCGGCTGTGGCATAAATCGTTTTCATCGGTTGTGTATATCCCAGTGAAAGTGCCGCGATGTATTGCTCGAGGGCTTTTTTCGGGTTTTGGCAATAATTACGCCAAACCGCCAGCGCCCCTAATTGCGCAATCGCATACTCAATATAATAGAATGGTACTTCGAACAAGTGCAATTGTTTTTGCCAAATATTCGACCGTACCTCCGCTAATCCTGTCCAATCCGTTACCGAATCCGAGAATTTAGAAACGATTTCGTTCCACTTCTCTTCTCGTTGTGCCACCGAATGATTCGGGTTTTCGTACACCCAGTGCTGGAAAGCATCGATTGTCGCCACCCAAGGTAAGGTTTCCAAGATGTCTTCCAAGTGTTTAATCTTTGCTCTTTTTGCTTCCTCTGGGTTGGTAAAATAATGTCCCCACAGGTCCATCGTCATCAATTCCATGCTCATGGAAGCTAGCTCAGCCACCTCAGAGGGGAAATTACGGAAGGAATTTAAGGCTAGGTCTTTGGTCAAAATACTGTGTACCGCGTGCCCTCCTTCGTGTAACAAAGTCACCACATCGCGCACCGTTCCCGCCGCGTTCATAAAGATGAACGGATAGCCCGTCTCCTCTAATGGATAGTTGTAGCCGCCCGGGTTCTTTCCCTTGCGGGAGTCTAAATCGAAGCGATCAAGACTCACCATTTCCTTTAGGCAATTACCTAAGAAGGGATCCATTTCATCAAAAACTCCGATGGTTTTAGTCAATAATTCTTCTCCCGTCTCGAAAGGTTTCAACGGTCCACGACCTAACGGATCCACCGCTTTATCAAATGGCCTTAAAGCATCTAGCCCCATCTCTTCTTTGCGCTTCGCCGCCGCCTCGTTCAATAAAGGAACGACCGTTTCTGCGACTGCCTCATGGAATTCAAAACATTCCGCCGGACCATAATCAAAACGCCCCAAACTCGCGAAAGCGTAATCGCGGTAGTTTTCAAAACCTGCGTTTTGGGCCACCTGATGACGTTTCTCGATCAAGGACGTATATAAATCATTCAATTCATTTTTAATCGTTAAGCGCTTTTGAACCATCGTTTGGTAAACCTCTTCCCGTTCGGCGCGATCCGTAGATTCTAAAAGAGCTCCCGCTTGTTGCAAGGTTTTTTCTTCGCCTTTTATTGTTACCATTAAAGCACCGGTTAAGGCCCCGTAATTGGTTTCTAGATTTTGTAATTCCGTAAACAAGGGAATATTTTCCTCACGGAAGATTTCGATGGCCTTTTTAATGCCGCGTAACATCACCGGAAATCCCGTTTCTGTTAGTTCGTTCACGTAAGGACTTTCAATCACCTTCTTGTTCCATGCATCGTCAAAAACAGAGGCATTGGGCATGATCTCGTTCACAAACTGAGCGTAGCTGGTTTGCAAAGTCTCGTTTTGGTTATCGCAAGACATTTTAATGTAGCGCCACGCGAAGTTTTCCGACAGATAGGATTCTAATTCAGATCTATTCGTACAAAATGCGCGCAAATCTGTAATATTGGAGATTTTTGTTGCACTCAGTTTTTCAAAATAAGGCAATACTGACTCCCAAGTACTCAATTGAAAATCTGCCGGCAAAAATGTTCTATTTTTCATATTAATCTAAGTCAATCACCACGCCCGCGCTCAATGGATGCGCCACGCAAGTTAAAATATAGCCCTTCGCGATCTCGCCTGGGGTTAAGCCGTCTTCCTCATCCATGCCCACTTTTCCGCTTTGGCATAGTCCCATACAAGCTGTACACATGCCTGCTTGACAAGAATAGGGGATGTCTAAATCCGCTTCTAATGCCGCCTCTAGAATCGTTTCGCTCGGCTGAACGGTAATTTTATGTTCTTTCCCTTCGTAAATTAGGGTTACTTCCTGCGTTTGCAACGAGCCATCTTCCTCTGCCTGCTCCATCGCCTCACTAGCTACAACCCCGAAGGACTCCTGGTGAATCTGTCCCGCCAGCACATCAAACATCCCTAAAGACGATTGCACATCACTCATCATTCCTTGTGGTCCACATAAATAATAATGGGCAGATGCGATGTCTAAGCCTAGTTCCTGCTTTAAATAATACACAATAGAGGCCTGGTTAATTCGACCTTTCAATCCTGGCCAATTCGCCGCCGGTCGAGATATAACATGCAATACTTTGAAGCGGTTGGCGTGCAAGGACTCTAAAGAATCCAAGACCTTTTTAAAGATGATCTGATCTTCGTGTCGTGAACCGTAAATTAAGTGAATCTTAGCTAAAGGCTCACCGTGAAGGAGCGTTTTGATCATCGACAATAAGGGAGTTATTCCTGATCCGGCGCCCACAAATACGTAGGTTTTGGATGCAGTGGAATCAGCTTCCACGGAGAAATTACCCATTGGTTCCAAGACCTCCAGGCTATCCCCTTCTTTCAAGTTATCGCATATAAAGTTAGATACTAAACCACCTTTGATCCGTTTTACGGTGATTGCAGGGGACATATCGGTCTTCGGAGAAGAGGATAAACTATAGCTTCTGCGGACTTTTTTACCCTCGATTTCGGGGATGACGGTTAAAAACTGACCAGATAAATAATGTACCGCATTATGAATCGGTTGCCAAAAATGGATCGTCTTCGTGTCGATCGTCTCGTTCGTAATTTCTTTAATTTTTAAATGCATATTAATCGCTGCTAACGGGTTTAATCCAGGTAACAGGACTCGGTCTGCTTTCATTGTGCAAGCGATCGAAGGCTGTTACTGTAAATCCATAACCCGGTTTAAGGTGATCTTGTTCTAAAATTACTTCATTTGCTTTTCCCTTGTAGATGATGTTGCCAGGGTCGTCTAAATACTTTTTGTCTTGCTTGGGAATGCGGTAGACCACATAATAGGCTACCGGGTCTCCATCATCTGATTTTTCTCCAGCTTTCCAATGAAGTTTTTTATTTGCTAAAAACACGTCTGATGGCGCATGTGGAGGAATACTATCGAGCCAAGGTGTGGTAGGCAACAAGGCTTGATGCGCAAAATAATTCGTTCGCAAGGTATCTCGGAAGGACTTTAGGTTTTTAGTCAAGGAGCTAGAGCTATAGAAAATCAATCCTTCGCCTTTTGACATGCTACGGCTAATCTCCACCTGCTTTTTCATCTCCTTGTTGGACCAAACATCCCCTAAATGATAAGATGCCATCCCAAAATAGACCGGCTTTCCGTGCGAATGCGCATTCCACCAATCTGCTAATGGTTTAAAGGGGGCCACCCGATGTGACGTATCCCAATAAAGCTGTGGGGCGATATAATCTAACCACCCTTTTCTAAGCCACTCATCTGTATCTGCATACAAATCGTCGTAGGATTGCAAGCCCCGAGTGGTAGGGGATCCATTCACAGGATCCGCTGTTTTATGTCGCCAAATCCCAAAGGGGCTAATCCCAAACTTTATCTTCGGATTTGTCTTGCGAATAGTCTCCGCTATTTCTTGAATTAGCGCACTCGTATTGCGTCGTCTCCAGTCTGCTTTTGACTCCCCAGCATGGCGGTATTTTAGGTACGTATCTTCATCTTGTAAGGTTGATTTCGGGTCTGGATACGGGTAGAAATAATCGTCAAAGTGAATGCCATCCACATCGTAATTTACAATAATGTTCCGCACTAAACCGGCGATGTAATGGCGCACAGCCGGAATACCAAAATCAAATAATAATTGCCCGTTATAGCTTAATAGCCATTCTGGGTGCTTTCTGGCCACGTGTTCTGAGCTTAAAAGAGATCGTGACGATATGGACGCCCGATTTAAGTTTAACCACGCGTGAAATTCCATTCCTCTAGCGTGCGTCTGATCTATCATGAACTCCAATGGGTCGTAATAGGGAGACGGAGCCTGTCCTTGTTTTCCTGAAAGGTAGGTTGTCCATGGTTCCGTGCTTTTTGCATAGAGGGCGTCAGAGGCAGTTCTGATTTGGACAAAAAGGGCATTGATTCCGGTTTTTTGGTGGGAATTCAATAGGTCAATAAATTCGGTTTTTTGTTTCGCTCCGTCGTAATTGCGCGCGCTAGGCCAGTCGATGTTTTGAACGGTAGCAACCCAAACTCCCCTTAACTCGCGTTTAGGTCCATCTGCTGCTAAGCAGGCCGAAAAAAGACAAAAAATAAGGGTAAAAATTAGGCGCATCATTCGGGATGCAATTTACCTAAAAATGGGCAATTAGGCTTTGTCGATTGAAAATAAATAGCCTACTCCTTTTAATGTTTTGATGTAATATTCAGGAATTTTCTCCCGCAATTTACGGATATGTACATCCACTGTGCGCTCTACCACGAATACATCGGTTCCCCAAACCTTCTCTAATAACTCGTCGCGGTTAAATACCTTGTTAGGGTTTTTAGCTAAGAAAGAAAGTAATTCAAATTCTTTCTTAGGTAAAATTAAAGCACGGCCTTGGAAAGTGGCGGCGTATTGAACTCGATCAATCACTAAATCGCCGATGGAAATAACATCATTTTTCGATTCTGGAACAGCTGTTTCGCGTGTAAGCAACGCGTTAATTCGGCTGATAAGTGCACGCAACTTGATGGGCTTTACCACATAATCCGTGGCTCCGCTTTCGAAAGCTGCGATTTCTGTATATTCTTCGCCTCGTGCAGTTAGGAACAGAATGAGGGTGTTTTTGAACTCGGGGTTGGATTTGATTTGGCGGGCTGCTTCGATTCCGTCCATCTCGGGCATCATCACATCCATGATGATTAAATGCGGTTGAAAGGACTTGGCGACAGAGATCGCCTCTTTTCCATTCACTGCTTTTGCTAAAAGAAAGTTTTCTTTTAGTAAATTGTATTCCAATAACTCCAATATGTCTGCATCATCATCTACAAGTAGAATCTTATATGCTTTAGGGGCTGTTGCCATAGATGTTGAACGGATTACCACACAAATATAGAAAGTTGTATGTTATGGAATTGTTAATTTTATAGATATGTCAAACAACCCAGCTTATTCGACTCGCCTGTCAAGTACCTTGTTATCTGTAGCCTTGATTATCGCGTCGGCTTATATCCTACAAGATTTGTTAATCTTGTTATCTTTTGCGCTCGTTTTCTCGTTGTTGCTGTTGCCTGCGACTAAATTTTTAGAGGCCAAAGGTTTAGCGCGTTCACTCGCCATCAGTATTGCTATTTTCCTTTCGTTTGCCCTTTTGTCTGCTTTGCTTCTCATTGCTTTTACGCAAATTATGGAGTTTTCCTCCGAGCTTCCGCTCTTCACCAAGAAAGCAGAAAAGTGGATATCTAGTTTTCAATCGTTTATTTCGGCGAATTTTAATATCTCCCGTCGCAAGCAGATGGTTGAGTTTAGTAATGAGTTGATGGCACTTTTGAAGAATTCTGGTGTGATAATTAGTACGACTTTTTCCACGGCAATTCATACGCTAACGGCCTTGATTTTAGTGCCTGTTTTCACCTTTTTCTTCTTGTTCTACCGGGATTTCTTCGAGACTTTTTTACAGAAAGTTTTCCCAAAAACGGAGGGTGAGGTTTTAACTAAAGTGATGGAGAAAACAGGGACAGTTGTCCAAAGCTATTTAGTAGGCCTACTCGTGTTGATGTTGATTGTGGCGGTAGTGAATTCGATTGGTTTTTGGTGGATAGGGGTGGAATACCCGCTATTTTTTGGATTCCTCACGGGGATACTTTTATTAATTCCCTACATCGGGATTTGGATGGGAGCTCTTTTGCCCATCTTATTGAGTTTAGTGACCTTAAGTCCATCTCACGCCTTAGCCGTGGTGGCTTGGGTGGCAGCTGTGCAATTTATTGAGGCGAATTTTATCACGCCATTGGTCGTAGGATCAAGAGTGAGTATGAACCCGATGGTGGCGATGCTGGCTTTGTTGTGTGGTGAATTACTTTGGGGGATTCCGGGATTGATTTTGGCCTTACCATTAACGGCGATCATGAAAGTGATTTTTGACTCCATTCCTAGTTTGGAACCCTATGGATTCTTAATCGGGGAGGCACCAGAGCGAGTTAAGTCTACAAAGACAAAAGCTCCTTAAAGCGGATAGATTGTCGGCGAGAAATTTCGATTTTCTCCCCTTTTTCGCCCTTTAAGGTCACTTGCAAACCACCCGAAAACCAAGGTTCAATCTTTTCGATGAAGTTTAGATTAACGATGTGTTTTCTGTTGCAACGGAAAAACAATTTCGGGTCTAAACGCTCTTCTAATGAATTGAGGGATTTTAGGACAAGCGGTTTTTGGTCGTCAAAAAATAAGCGCACATAATTGCCCATCGATTCACACAAACGCACGCGATCTAACCGTACAAACCAACATTTTTCTCCGTCTTTTACGAAAATTTGGTCATTCCCTCTCAGCACATGTGAAGCAGAACTTACCTTTTCAGTGGAGGCAGGGCGTTTAAATCGAGCATCTAATTTCTGAATACTCTCACTTAGTCGGGATAATTCAACCGGCTTAAGTACATAATCGAGTGCATTTACTTCAAAAGCTTTTAGGGCATACTCGTCAAAAGCAGTGGTGAAGATGATTTCAGGCAGAAAGCCGTCCCATTCCTCTAACCATTCAAATCCCGTTTTTCCCGGCATTTGGATGTCTAAAAAGGCGACATCTGGTTGTAATTCTTCGATTAGCTGGCTTGCCTCATCCGTGTTAGCGGCTTCCCCGACCACTTCGATCGAAGGGAAATTTTCTAGTAAACGTTTCAGTTCATTTCTAGCAAGGCGTTCGTCGTCAATTATGATGGCTCTCATGGGAATTAGGCTATTGTTTCAGCAATATAAGGAATGGAAACGGACGCGAGAATACGATTTTTGCCCAAAGGCTTTAAGTCAATATGAGCGGTTTCTCCAAACAATAAGGTAAGTCGATTTTGGGAATTGAGTAAACCAATACCGGTCGATTCCCCTTTTATTTTTAAATGTCCCGGATTAATGACCTGAAGGTGAATTTGATTCTCTACAAGTTCCCCATTGATTTCAATCAGTCCTTCTTTAGCTGAATGAGCAATGCCATGTTTGATGGCGTTCTCCACTAAAGTCTGAAGAAGCATCGGAGGGATTTGGGCTTGAAGGATGTTTTTCGCTACGTCTATTTTCCAATTCAGTCGCTCTTCATACCGAATCTTTTCAAGATGTAAGTAATCTAAAATCGTCTCTAATTCTTCTGTAATGGCAATGGTCTTTTTGCGTTCGGTGAGTAAGGAACTTCGGAGTAACTTAGAGAGTTGATTGATACCTTTTTTGGCCTTCATCGGATCCTCCGTAATCAATGCCCGAATACTATTTAAGGCATTAAAGACAAAATGTGGATTCATTTGCGCCCGTAAGACTTTGCCCTCCGTTTCCTGTATGGCATTCTCTAATTGATTTTTTTCGCGTTCCATTTCCACCTGCTTTTTTGAATACTGGAAGAAGAAATAGATCAACATCCAGATGGCCAGGGGCTTCATGAAATTAAATAGATATTGGGTAACGATGAAAGCATTCATCTGCACTTCAAAATTGTCTCCAAGTAAATATTGATCAATCGGTAAATTGAGTGCCACTAAAGCCGTGGCCATAAAACAAAGTGCAAAGAAATGATTGCGGAGCATGACTAAAAGAGGTAATTCTTGCCAAGAATACTGCTTTAAGGCACGCTTATACGTGTGGGTTAGAAAAATAGCCAGACTTATATTAGCTAATGAAGCATAGATCCAGGCCCAATTCCATCCGTATTGATTTGTATACAACACTGCTTCGTTGAGCGCCCAGGCGAACCATCCCCCTGATTGAAATACCCAGTACATCCGCTTTTGAGACATATTACATGGACTCGGGTAAGTCGGCTAGGTGAATAATACAGTTCCCTTTTACGAGTCTAAACTCTTTCGCCGCATACTCATATTGCAGGTGATAGAGGCAGAGGTTTTGGTGCGCGTAATTGTCCATGTGGTGGAGTGGCGCATTAAATAAATGGGTGAGTAACACCCGCATGGCACGACCGTGCATGGCAATTAAAACCGTCTTTTCTTCTTTACGGGAAAGTAGGAGATCGATGACCGGTTTTTGGCGTTCTAGTACTTCTACCGGACTTTCACCCTCCTCTGATTGGACATGTACATGACCTTCGCGCCAGGTTTTTGTTAAATTTTTATAGTACAAATCATCCGCAGTATTAGGTGATTTACCTTCTTTATTTCCCCACGAAATTTCGTTTAATCCTTCATGTTGCTCCCAAGGCAACCCTTTTTCGATGAATCCTTTCACGGATTGATGGGTTCTTTTCAACGCCGAGGTATAAATTTTATCAATCGGAAGATCTTGGTAATGCGAAAAAAAGGCGGCGGCCTGTTTTTGGCCTAAATCATTCAAATCTGCATCAATCCCACTGCCTTGCACGACCCCCTTGCGATTGTATTCCGTTTCGCCGTGGCGAATCAGGTAAATATCTTTCACTAAATCAGGTTGAACGTGCATATTAATCGTATTTTATTCCGAATTTTAGCCAAAATTACGAAATATATGTTTAATACTTCCATCTCGCTGGAGACATTGAATTCGATGTCAAAAGGCAATATGATTGAACATCTGGGCATTGAATTTACGGAAATTCAAGCTGGATATATCAAGGCTAAAATGCCGGTCGATCACCGAACAAAACAGCCGTTAGGATTGTTACACGGAGGAGCGTCTGTGGTTTTGGCAGAAACAATGGGTAGCACTGCTGTGGTTTTGGCCTTAAAAGATCCCATGAAGGAAACGGGAGTAGGGGTTGAGATTAATGCAAACCATTTAAAGTCTGCTCGAGGCGGTTACGTGATAGGTACGTGTGTACCCTTACGTATTGGTCGCACTTTACATGTATATGAGATTAAAATTCACGACGAAGAAGAAAATTTGATTTGTGCTAGCCGACTAACGGTGGCAATTATTGCGTTAAAATGAAACAGGGAATAGCTTGGGAGGACGGAATCGCGCTAGGGGCTGCAGTAGCTGCTTGGAGATTACCACATGCCTCAGACGCTTTTCTCTTACAAGACTTTTCAGGGGGTTCTTTGTTACCAGAGGGGTGGAATTTAAGTGATTTAAGCGCGGGCTTTTTAGCCGCCCCTTTCATTGGGTTGCCTTATTATTTACAAGCGGATTCGCTGACTTCTTTCCCGCTTAATCCATCCTTTCAGGCGGCACCCTTTGTAGTTCCCGTTGAAAATACATCGAAAAAAACGGAGTTTTTGAACTGGGTTTCTGAAGCCGTTCAAGCCATCAAGCTCGGACCTTTGCAAAAAGTGGTCTTGTCTAGGATCGATGAGCAGGAATTACCAGTTGGATTTTCAGTCATGTCAGCGCTGGAAGAACTAGCGTCTGCGTACCCATCTGCTTTCGTTTGTGCCTTATCTATTCCAGCACTCCACAGCGTTTGGATGTGTGCAACCCCAGAAATTTTAGTGGAACAAAAGGAGGGGATTTTTCGCACGATTTCATTAGCTGGTACGCAATCGGGAGTTGATGCTGACGGTTTTGCCATAGCGCCATCGCAGGCGCGTTGGTCCCAAAAAGAAATCGAAGAGCAGGCCTTTGTTAGTCGCTATATCATTGATTGTTTCAAGAAGATTCGTTTGAGAGAGTATGCTGAAATAGGGCCAAAAACTATTTCCACCGGAAATTTACTGCATTTAAAAACAGAGTACCTGGTCGATACCCAGGCAATGGATTTTCCGCAATTACCTGGATTGATGTTAGGATTATTACATCCAACTTCTGCGGTATGTGGGACGCCTAAACAAGAGGCTATTGATTTTATTTTAGCCACTGAAAACCACGGGCGGTCCATGTATTCGGGTTATTTAGGGCCGGTAAATTTGGGAAATGCCACGCATTTATTCGTGAATTTGCGTACCGTGGAGATTAAAGGA
>JBIIGE010000048.1:0-11334 GCA_044236555.1 Aquirufa sp. | reverse complement strand
AGCGGACTCTTCGGGGAATAATTCCACGGAAAAGCAGAATTATTCGTTTTTTTTAGCCCAAGATTGGGATTAAATAAAATATTACTTATTTTTGCACTCCCGATTAACGCGGGCAATTGAGGTGGATTAGCTCAGTTGGTAGAGCATCGGATTGAAAATCCGTGTGTCCCCGGTTCGAGTCCGGGATCTACCACTTCAATGAAAAAAAGAACCCCTTCTATTTATTTAGGAGGGGTTTTTTGTTGGGTAATAGAGGTTTACAGAATTTGCTGTTACCAGTTTTGTTATCCTATATGCTATTTCCTATTTGAATTGACTGAGCAGTTTGCTGATTTTGCAAGGCCAAAGTAATTGATCTATGAGTCAAATAAATGAAGGTTAATCTTAACCTCGGTCGCCGATTCGCTTACTCGCTCGTCCACTACCATAGAGTATTTTATTCCCAAATCCTTTTCTTAAACATAACCCACAACTGCCCCACCTGTGGGTGGCTGCAGTTATGGGCTGGAATTATTTCGCGATTTGAATGTTCAATGTCCCCTCGCCTGCCTCCATTTCTAGTTGATCTTTGCCACCTTTATTTACTTTATACCATATAGTGCCAGGGCTAGGTATGAAACCTTTTTTTGTCGGGTCAGAATAAATGACTTTAAACTTTACAACACCTGCCTTTGGGTCGCCTTCACCTAAACTAATATTTCGTTTATCTGGAGTTCCAATAGTACCCTGTAAAATGTATAGGGGTTTACCGCTTTTGTGGTACTCGTTTTTATTTGCATAACTTAAGATGGTAATATTTGTATTATTTACGAGTGTACAGTAATACCAACCAAATTCATGAAATACACTAACCTTGTAATCAGCTGTTTCTTGCGCTTGAACTTCATTTATGCCCAGAGACACAAAAACTAAAATCATTAAAAAAATCTTTTTCATTGTTTTCATGTTTTAAAACTCCTACTCATATGGCTTTTCGGTCACGCCCCGTTTTTTAAAGTGGGTTCTAGACTCCACATTTGTCTTTTGATTTTTGTTTTATATTGAAGTATATATTTATCACTTTAACATTCTCCATCTCTTTTATTTACATGATGTATCAAAAAAATACCCCTCTAAATGAGAGCACCCTGATCCTAATTATTTTTTTGATATTTAGCCAAAGGTTTCATTTTTAATTAAGTTGAATTCGAAGATAGTGTTGAAATATTTTAGGATTGCCCCAAATTAAAAAACAAAAATGGATCTTACAGTCGACTCAGGTCTATATTTATTTAATGGTATTAAATCTAGCTCCCCGCCAATTATCTTTTTGAATAGTTAATTATAAAATGAAAAAATGATTAAATCCATTATCTAAACCTTACGCAAATTCGAATAATTTGAAGAAAACCACTTGTGGTATTTTTCTACTCTGTATTCAATAACATCGCCGATAATAAAACACGAATTTTTTACTATTTTTAGGAGAAATTACCTCTCTATGCGCAAATTCCTCCTAAGTCTCATTGAACAATTCGGTTACAAAGTCACTAAATTCGATCGCAAGGCCGATGGGCCTTACGCGGATATTCAGGACAAAACCTTTTGGAGCTTTTATGAGAAATGCCAGCCCTACACGATGACTTCGGTGGAGCGAATGTTTGCGCTTTACCAGGCAACGAATTATGTGATTGATCAAAACATTCCGGGGGATTTTGTGGAATGTGGCGTTTGGCGCGGGGGGTCGTCGCTGATGGTGGCGCAGGTTTTAGCGCACCGCGGGGTGAGCAATCGCCACCTTTATTTATATGATACCTTTGAGGGGATGTCTGAACCAACGGCGGAGGATGTGGATTTTAGGGGCCAAAAAGCGGACCAAATGCTCGAGCAAACTCAGGATCAGAAGGAGACATCGGTTTGGTGTTTGGCAAACTTAGACGACGTTAAATTAACCATGTCGAACAGCTCTTTTCCAGCAGCAAACATCCACTATGTGGAGGGAAAAGTAGAAGACACGATCCCTGTCACCGTGCCCGAAGGCCCCATCGCCCTGTTACGATTAGACACGGACTGGTACACCTCCACGAAGCACGAATTGATTCATTTATATCCGTCCTTAAGCGAAAGTGGCGTTCTAATCATCGACGATTATGGGCACTGGGAGGGCTGCCGCAAAGCGGTGGACGAGTATTTCGCAGAGCAAAAGACTTCGATTTTATTACAGAGAATTGACTATACGGGCCGTTTGGCGATAAAAAAATAAACCTATGCGCATACTATTCTTAACTCTAATTGCTTTTAGTACGTTCGCACAGCAAAAGCCCATGCGTTTGTGGTACGATAAGCCGGCCACCTATTTTGAAGAGGCGCTCGTGCTGGGCAATGGAAAGCAGGGTGCGACAGTTTTTGGGGGGACAAAGAGCGATAAAATCTTCTTAAATGATCTGACTTTGTGGTCAGGGGAGCCTGTGGACCCTTACATGAACAAGGAGGCGTATAAATATTTGCCGGCAGTACGTGAGGCTTTGCAGAAGGAAAATTATAAGGCAGCGGATTCTTTGGTCCGTAAAATTCAAGGTAAATTCTCTGAGTCGTATGCGCCACTGGGAACCTTGTATGTCGATTTTAATCACGAGAATCCGACGGAATATCGCCGCGAATTAAGTTTAGATAAGGCCGTTTCGACGGTACATTACCGCGCGGGAACAAACGAAATTCAAAAAGAATATTTCTTCTCGCATCCGGACAATGTGTTTGTGATTCACCTGACGAGTAAGAAGAAAAAAGGGTTGAATTTTACAGTTCAATTCAAGTCTTTGCTAAAATACGCGACGAAATCGACCGTGAACCACTTGCATGCAAAAGGTTCGGCGCCGGTGAGGGCTGATCCGAATTATGTACGCAAAAAAGATAATCCGATTCGGTTCGAGGAGAACAAAGGGACGCGTTTTGCTTCCGACATTTTGATCCAGTCTGCAGATGGAAAAGTCGTGAGAACGGATTCGACTTTGCAGATGGTGGGCGGAACGGACGCGACGATTTTAGTGACGATGGCGACGAGTTTTAATGGTTTTGATAAGAGCCCATCGAAAGAGGGTTTGAACGAAGACGAGCTTTCAGAAAAGCGATTGCAAGCGGCCAGTTTCAAGGGCGCGGAGCAATTATTAGCGCGCCATTTAGCGGACTACCAGCCTTATTTCAACCGAGTGAACTTGAGTTTACCGGCAGATAATGCACCGGAATTGCCTACGGATGAGCGTTTGCGTCGGTATGCCAAAGGCGAGAAGGACAACTACCTCGAAACGCTTTACTTCCAGTTTGGCCGTTATTTATTGATCTCTAGCTCGCGTACGCCGGGCGTTCCAGCGAACTTGCAAGGACTTTGGAATCCACACATTCAACCACCTTGGTCGAGTAATTACACGATGAACATTAATGCCGAAGAGAATTATTGGCTGGCAGAAAATACGAATTTGAGTGAGATGCACGCGCCGTTTTTGGGCTTCTTGGAGAACCTGGAAAAGACGGGACGCATAACGGCGAAGACGTTTTACAATGCTCCGGGCTGGGTGGTTCACCATAATTCAGATATTTGGGCGATGTCGAATCCAGTGGGGGATTTCGGAAACGGAGATCCGAGCTGGGCAAACTGGCCCATGGGCGCGACCTGGGCTTCGACCCATTTATGGGAACATTATTTGTTTACTCAGGATAAGAAATTCTTAGAATCGAAGGCCTATCCTTTGATGCGAGGCGCGGCAGAATTCTGCTTGTATTGGCTCATTGAAGACAAAAATGGTCGCTTGATTACCTCACCATCCACTTCGCCAGAAAATAAATTCATCACGCCTACGGGCTACGAAGGGTCTACGACTTACGGGGCGACGGCCGATTTAGCGATGATACGCGAGTTGTTTTTGGACTTAATCGCAGCCGAAAAAATCCTGCAAAAAGACCCGGCTTTCCAGGCCTCTTTAGAAAAAGCTTTGGCGAAAATGCTTCCGTATCAAATAGGGGCAAAAGGCAACTTACAAGAATGGTATTTCGACTGGGAAGACCAAGATCCAAAACACCGCCACCAATCGCATCTCTACGGTTTATACCCGGGAACCCACGTGAGTGTAGCGGAAACACCGGCTATCGCCGCAGCCTCTAAAAAGTCCCTAGAAATCAAGGGGGATGAGACAACGGGCTGGTCCAAAGGCTGGAGAATCAACCTCTGGGCACGTCTTCGCGACGGAGACCACGCCTACAAAATGTACCGCGAACTCTTAAAATACGTAGAACCCGATGGCGTAAAAGTGAACTATGCACGCGGCGGCGGCACCTACCCGAACTTATTTGACGCACACCCTCCATTCCAAATCGACGGGAACTTTGGTGGTTCCGCAGCGGTGGCAGAAATGTTGATTCAATCATCGCCAGAATTAATTGAAACTTTACCTGCTTTGCCCTCATCCTGGGCGTCAGAGGGGTCTGTTTCAGGCTTGAAAACACGCGGTGGATTCGAGGTTTCGATGAGCTGGAAAGACGGCAAAGTAACGTCTTTACACCTGAAAGGAATGAAAGGACGTACAGCAAAAGTGAAGGTGAATGGCGAGATTAAAAGTTTGTTGATAAAAACGGGAGAAGTTCACGTTTTGTGAAGTTTTAGTGGTATGTTTGTGAAGGATTAGTGCTAGGTTTGTTTTTTTAAGAAAACACCTAACCACATGAAAGTCCATTACACCATTAGCCTCTACTAATTCCATGAAATACCGCGTTATTGACTCCGATACTCAATATGAAAACTACTGCGATGTACTTGAACAACTCGTCTTTAGTTCACCTATTACGCCTGAAATTCAAGATGAAATTAATCTCTTGACTTTACTAATTGAGACCTACGATAAACAAACCAGTACATTCCGTAACCTAGATCCGGTTCAGCTATTAAAATCTTTACTGGCAGAACATAAAATGAAAGCAGCGGATTTAGCGCGTAAACTAAACGTCAGCGAGGGCTTGATTTCTGATATCTTGAAATACAAAAAAGGGATGTCGAAAAAGACCATTCGTGCCGTCGCGGAACTATTTAAGATGCAGCAAGAGGCCTTTAACCGGCCTTACGCTACTTCCACTAAAAGCGAACTCACCCAGTCCTGAAACAATTCCGACTCGATCTGAACGGCCACGGCGGCGTGCTGTTCCCAATCAGGCCAAGTGGATTTTAATTGAGCAATCATTTCTTCTAAGTGTCCCTCTTCTTCCACAATGATGGATTTCACTTGAACTTTAGACTTCGTTTCTGTGAGAATTTTTTGGTAGATCGGATACAGTTCATCTGCACGCAACTCGATCGCATAGGTCACTAATAGATAGGCCGCCCATTTCACATCATAGCCTGTTAGACCCAGTTTTTTCTTAGCATATTGGCTGACACGCAGGTCTAATACATCTAAATAGAAACGAGAGGAACGTGGATTAATCAGGAATGAATCGTCATAGGTCTCGAAGCCGGACGGAACTAATTTGCTGATTTGCTTCTTCAGGTAGTAGGCGTGGCGATGCTCTTCCGCAGCGTGCTTTAGTATGATGAGGCTAACCTCTTTTTTGTGTTCAAATTTGGAAATTTTTCGCGCGCCGGAATTTTCCATAAAGGAAAGGGTGTTCAAAAAACGAGCATGCGACTCAGGATTCGCCACTAAGGTAGCGATGGTATTAGCGGTGTTCATGATAGACTTAGGCAAAAAGTGTAGACAAAGATAGGCCAAAGACAAAATTTTTCTATCTTTAATGTCTAACAATAATTCATCGAATGAAAAAAATCTACACCTATTACCTGGGCGTCCTGTTCCTCTTAATGAGCAGCCCGCTATTCTCCCAGGTCACTTTCCCCATTAATGATGTGGCGAGTCCGTCGAATGGCTATTATGCCTTCACGAACGCGACCATCGTTAAAGATGCAAAAACGACCTTGACTAAAGCGACTTTGGTCATTAAAAACGGTAAGATAGAATCAGTAGGAGCCGTTACCGTTCCTAAAGATGCGGTGGTTATCGATTGTGGAGGTAAGTACATTTACCCGTCCTTCATCGATATTTACACTGATTATGGCATGAACGCTGTAACTCCAGGCGGTGGCGGTTTCCGCTCCCCATCTCAAATGATCTCGAACACAAAAGGCCCTTATTCTTGGAATCAGGCGATTAAATCGGAGCTTTCACACGCAAAAGTGTTCGAGGTGAACGATTCGAAGGCGAAGGATTTGCGCAAGCTTGGCTTTGGCACGGTATTAACACACCAAATGGACGGTATCTCCCGCGGAACCGGTGTTTTCGTGAGCTTAGCAAAGCAAAAAGAAAACCTAGTAGTTCTAAAGGAAAAAGCATCGGCACATTATTCCTTTAATAAGGGATCGTCTACGCAGGATTATCCGGGCTCTTTAATGGGTTCGATTGCGCTTTTACGCCAAAACTTCTTAGACGCCGCTTGGTACAAATCGAAGCCGGCGAAAGAGGGAACGAATTTATCTTTGGCGTCCTTCAATGAGATCCAAGGCCTTCCTCAAATCTTCGAGGTAACCGATAAATGGTCTGTATTACGTGCAGATAAAATCGGGGACGAGTTTGGCGTTCAATACATCATCAAAGCTAGCGGTAATGAATACCAGCGTATGGATGAAATGAAAGCGACAAATGCGAAATTCATTTTGCCTTTGGACTTCCCGGCAGCGATGGATTTAGAAGATCCGACGGACGCGCGTTTTGTAAACGTAGCGGATATGAAGCACTGGGAATTAGCCCCTACGAACCCGGCGACTTTTGAAAAGGCAGGATTAACGTTTGCGCTGACAACCCATGGATTGAAAGATGTGACTAGTTTCCTTGCAAACGTTCGCAAAGCGATTCAATATGGTTTAAGCGAGCAAAAAGCCCTAGAGGCATTGACGACGAATCCAGCTGCTATTTTAGGCGTATCTGATATGGTCGGAAGCCTAGATGCAGGTAAATTAGCGAATTTCGTGATCACCAATGGCCCCGTTTTCGCTGATAAAACTAGCATCATCGAAAACTGGATTCAAGGCGATGGCTATACCATTGCAAAGGATCAATGGAGTTCAATCGCTGGGAAATACGCCCTGACTTTAGGGTCAACATCGGCTACATTAAGCATCTCTGGAGAGCCAGGAAGCTATAAAGTTCAGATTTTGGGAAAAGACACAACGTCTGTTGATTTCTCCCAAAAAGAATCTTTAATCAACCTTAGCTTCGCTTCAAAAGCGGACAAAGGCAAGCGTACTCGCTTAAGCGGAACATTCGCTGACGCAACCTTCACAGGAACAGGCCAATTAGCGAACGGAGAATGGGTTTCTTGGAAAGCAAGCGCATCCGCAGCAGCTGATACGGTAGCTAAAAGAGGGGCTAGAAAAGAAGATAAGCTAGAATTAGGCTCTGTCATCTATCCATTTGCAGGATACGGAACGCCTAAGCCAGCGACATCAGAAACCATTTTGATCAAGAACGCGACGGTTTGGACGAATGAAAAATCCGGCGTTTTGAAAAATAGTGATGTGCTTTTGAAGAATGGTAAAATCGCGGCGATCGGCAAAGGGTTGAAAGATCCATCGGCGCGCGTCATCGACGGAACGGGCAAACACGTAACGGCGGGAATCATCGACGAACACTCGCACATCGCGGGAACAGGCGGCATCAACGAATGTTCACAATCCGTAACCGCTGAGGTGCGTATTCAAGACGTGATCGATCCAGATGACATCGATATCTACCGTCAATTAAGCGGTGGTGTGACATCTAGCCATATCTTACACGGATCTTGTAACACGATTGGTGGCCAAACGCAACTATTGAAGTTACGTTGGGGTGCTAACGCAGAGGGATTGAAGTTTGCGAACTGGGATCCATTTATCAAATTCGCTCTTGGCGAAAACGTAAAACGTTCTTATAATACCTCGAATGCCCGTTTCCCCGACTCTCGTATGGGGGTGGAGCAGGTGTTGATGGACGCTTTCACGCGTGCAAGAGACTATGAAAAACAAGGCCCAGGAAAGCGTATCGATTTAGAATTAGAGACTTTAGTGGAGATTTTGAACCACAAGCGTTTCCTAACTTGCCACTCATATGTTCAGAGTGAGATTAACACGATGATGAAGGTGGCAGATCATTTTGGATTCACGGTGAACACGTTCACCCACATTTTGGAAGGCTATAAAGTGGCTGATATTATGGCCAAACACGGCGCCAATGCATCGACATTCTCCGACTGGTGGAGCTACAAAATGGAGGTAACGGATGCGATCCCGCAAAACGCGTATTTAATGCAAAAGACGGGTGTGAACGTAGGTATCAATTCTGATGATGCGGAAATGGCACGTCGTTTGAACCAAGAAGCAGCGAAATCTGTGAAATACGCAGGGATGTCTGAGGAGGATGCCTTGAAAATGGTGACCTTGAATCCTGCTAAAATGTTACACGTTGCTGACCGCGTCGGCTCGATCAAAGAAGGCAAGGATGCAGATATCGTGGTTTGGTCAGATCATCCATTATCGATTTATGCTAAATCAGAGCATACCATCGTAGACGGTGCAGTCGTATTCGATCGCGCAGCAGACTTAATTCGCCAGGCTGAATTAAAAGCGGAAAAACAACGCTTAGTTCATAAGATGATTGGTGCGAAAAAAGGGGGAGCCTCTACTCGTCCTGCCACTCCATCTTTCAAAGAAGAGAACGAATGCGAAGTGGATCACCACCACGGAAACAGCATTTGGGACCGTATTTCTAGCCGTTGGGATAACACTGAAAACTAAGATTCAAGATGAAAAAACAGATCATATATACACTCTTCTTTGCGCTTAGCGGCTTTGCAGCTACCGCACAAGAAACCATGCACCCGTCCCCTGCCCAAAGCAAGACCATCGTCATTTCCGGCGGTACCATCCACGTAGGTAACGGAGCCATTATCGAAAACGGCACGCTCGTTCTCGAGAAAGGCAAAATCAAATCCGTTTCCGCTACCCCCGTAAGCATCACGGGAGATGTAGAACGCATTGATGCCACAGGAAAGCAAGTCTATCCAGGCTTAATTGCCCCTAATTCGAGCTTAGGTTTAGTAGAATTCGTTTCGACAAAATCTACGGTTGACATCCAGGAACTAGGCGAAATGAACCCAAACATCCGTTCAATCGTAGCCTACAATACCGATTCGAAAATCATCAACACGGTGCGTTCGAATGGTGTTTTACTCGCGCAAATCACCCCTCAAGGTGGCATGATTCCAGGTTCTTCTAGCGTCGTACAATTAGATGCTTGGAACTGGCAAGATGCAGTTTATGCAATGGACAATGGCATTCACTTTAAAATGCCAGCGTTGATTAATCGTCCAGCTGCTTTTCAGCGTAGAGGGGTAAATGCGGATCCGGTGGCGGCAGGTTTGGCGCGCCTCGAAGAGGCGCGGTCCTTTTTTCAGGAAGCAAAGGCCTATTTGAACGAGAAGACGCACACAGCTACGAACTTAAAGTTCGAAGCCACGAGAGGATTGTTCGACGGTAGCAAGCCCTTTTTCGTGCATTGTGACCTTGTGAAGGAAATGCTTACGGCCATTCATTTTGCCAAAGAATTCAACTTCAAACTTGTTCTCGTAGGAGCAACTGACAGCTGGATGATTGCAGATATTTTGAAGGAGAATAATGTAGCGGTGATTTTGGGAGAAATCCACAGCCTACCCGCTACTGAAGATGATGCAGTCGATCAGCCCTATAAAACACCAGGCATGTTACAAAAAGCAGGTGTCTTATTCTCCATGAGCTTCGAAGGAAGCGATGGTAACTGGCGTCAACGCGACCTTCCTTTCCACGCAGGAACGATGGCCGCTTATGGCATGACAAAGGAAGAGGCACTATCCACTATTACCTTGAACGCTGCAAAAATCCTAGGCATCGCTGACCGCACTGGCAGTATCGAAGCAGGCAAAGACGCAAACATTATTATCTCTACTGGAGATGTTTTGGATATGCGCTCCAGCGTTTTGACGCATGCCTTCATTCAAGGGCGTAATGTAAATCTGGATAACAAGCATTCACAGTTATTTGAGCGCTACAAATACAAGTACAACTTGAAATAAGTTTCATTAAAGTTTAGAGTAGAAAGTCCTCAAAAGCCGAAATCGGATTTTGAGGACTTTTTTTATACTCTCATTGCGCACTAATATCAGTGTTTTCATAAAGTTCACTTATAATGTGACTTAAGTTTTGTTTTTGCATTTATTCTCTGAATATTATCAAAAATAAAACTGTAACCACTAATAAATATGAAAACCAAACTAGTCTTTTCGACCGTTTTGATCAAGTCGCGCTTGACCTTACGGATGACACAATCACAAGTCGCCACCGCCGTAGGAGTTTCCCAAAGCGCCTATAATTATTGGGAATCCGGCAAACATTATCCCAACGCCACCAAAATTTACCTACTCATCAAAGTCCTGAAGATTCCCATTGAGGACGTGTTCTCCGCTTAAAATTTTCTTACCTTTGGGGGGATGATTCGCCTCAGCATTTTACTTTTTATTTCGTTAGTCGCGTGCACCAGCTCCCCGGAGCCGGCCACTCATTTCTACGATTGGAAAAAAGAGCTGACCCGCCTATCATCTTCCCCCCTTTCGGTAAAAAAGACTGTCATCCTCGATGGCACTACAGAAATAATTGATTCGGTTCAGGTAGATTTGGCCAAAGAATGGGCCCTCTTCCACGAAGCCGACCTCAACAAACCTGCCTACGCCCTCAGCTACGAGGATCAATCGACCCCAGGCATTATTCGTTATGTGTTGAAAAAGGGAGAGGATCTTCCTGTTCGTTCATTCAACATTGCCCTTGACTCTGCTGGCAGACCCGCTAAGGTTGAATTTGAAATTTCTTCAGAGAATTTAATTTATTTGACCTCCAAAAAACTCTCCATGCACCTAATCTCAGGTCGTGTGGTTTCCTACACCATTTCAGGTTCACAAGCCTTACACTGGTTTTCATCGCCTACACGCTATTCAGTTAGTGGGGTGGTTCTCTCTACTAGATAAGAGATTATAGAGAAGAGAGTAGAGAGTAGAGAGTAGAGATAATGTAGCTTGATTGTCTGTCTCTACGAGCTGAATTAGTACAATTGTTAAAATAACTTCAAGGTACTGAGAGACGTTTTCAGGTATTGACACATATTGTCAATACCTGAAAATCGAATTTACAAAGGAACGAGTTATTTCACAACAAGGCGTTTCTGAACAATCAGGGCCTATACAGCGTTTACAAGGTATGCCCTTTCAAAAGCAAAAGAAAAAACATCGAAATAATTCGTATTTTTAAGCCATGATTTT
>JBIIGE010000127.1:0-3071 GCA_044236555.1 Aquirufa sp. | reverse complement strand
ACTGAGATCGCTAAATTCGCCATCGAATCCACTTTTGCATTCAAATAGCTAGACGAAATTCCTACCGATTCTGGCAGTAAATTATATTGTAAACGAGCTAAAGACGTAGTTGTTAACCCCATTCCTTGCTTATACGTTGAATTCAAACTGACTGGCAATTTACCTATCGCCGGAATCGCCCCAAAAACAATCTCAGCCGCCGCTTCTTGCTGGGTAATTCCATCCTGATAGGCCGTCATTAAGGCTCCAACATTCTTTAAGCTATCAAATTGGGTCAGTGTATTCACATTAGCGAAATGAATCGCCACTGTTTTTGGCGTGGCAAAACGGTTTACTAACGTCTTTATCGCTGGCTTCAAACTATAATTATTCACAGGACGAATGGAGATGCTGTGAATCCCCATTAACACCACATCGTAGTTTTTCAAGGTATTTTCAATACGCGCAATTGTTGAATCGGCACTCGTTTCATCTAAATAGAAATGAGGCATTTCGACGTAGTTATTGGCCATTTTTTGGAACTCTGTAGGGAAAGCGGCGCCATAAGCCGGCTTGCCGATTGCTAAAGTCGCGATGCGCGTTTTGTCTAATGCTTTTATCGGAACCAGTTCGGCTGGATTCTTAATTAAGGTGATGGTTTTCTCCGCAAATTCACGGTTCAACACTTCACTCTTTATCGGATTCAAATCCTTCAACAAATTCTCCACGACGATGGGAGAATAGTGGGTAAGACCAGCCCAAGCTTTGGCATTCAAAATACGTTTTACTCGCTGATTAATATCGTCCTGCGTAATTTCACCATTCGTTAAGGCCTTCTTAATCGCCTCAAAAGCCGCTGGAACATCCACAAACGTCTCTAAAACATCATTCCCCGCTAGGATTGCCTTCACGTTCGCCGTACCTTCTGGGAACATCTTCGTCGCCCCTTTCATATCCATCGCATCCGTAAAAACCAGGCCCTGAAACTTCAATTCATCCCGCAATAAACCCGTAACAATCGGCTTCGAAAGTGTAGAAGCTAAAGACTTCGTCGAATCTAACGCGGGTAAATTCAAGTGAGCCACCATCACGCCTTGCAAACCATTTGAGATCAGTTCTTTATAAGGATACAATTCCAAACTATCCAAGCGCGCACGCGAGTGATTCAAGACCGGAATATCAAAATGCGAATCCACACCGGTATCTCCGTGGCCTGGAAAATGCTTCGCTGAAGTGATGATTCCGGCTTTTTGAAGTCCTTTCATATAGGCCAAAGACTTCGCCGTCACATCCTCCCGATTCTCCCCAAATGAACGGAAATTAATCACCGGATTCAACGGATTATTATTCACATCCACCACCGGCGCATAATTAATGTGTACACCCATTCGTCTACATTGCTCCCCTATTTGAAGACCCATCTTCTCGATTAAGGCCGTATTTCCTTGCATCGCGCCTAAGGTCATTTGGTATGGAAAGCGGAAAGTCGAATCCAAACGCATCGCCAAACCCCACTCCAAATCCATCCCAATAAACAACGGCACCTTCGTGCGACGCTGTAATTCATTCACTAACACCGCCTGCTTGACCGGATGTCCCTTAAATAGCACAAAGCCTCCCACATGGTAGTCTTTCACAATCGAATAAAGTCGAGTAGTATCGTAGGTGTCCGCGACATTTCCACGGGGCATTAACAATTGACCTATTTTCTGATCTACACTTAAGGTATTGAAAACAGAATCCACCCATTTTTGCTGGGTATGCGGGAATAAATCCTGTGAAAAGGCTTGAAAACTTAAAAGGAAAAGTAGTAATCCGGTGCTGATTTTTTTCATAGCAAGGTTAACATTCATATAAGGTGTGAAAATACGCTAAATGTGGGAATCTTCAGAAATATCGAGCCTAATTTTTACTGCTAATTTTCATTCCACCGAAAGCGTTTGTAATTTTGGGGCTTAAATGATGAACGTATGAGAAAAAAAATTGTTGCAGGTAACTGGAAAATGAACAAAACGGCGCAAGAGGCATTCGTTTTGGCTACAGAAGTAGCAGAATTAGTGAAGTCTAGCGTTTCCGCGGATGTTCAGGTGATTATGTCAACACCTGCGCTATATTTAACAGGTGTAAATCAAGTAATTGAGGGCATCCCTAATTTAGCGGTCGCAGCCCAAAACTGCCACGAAAAAGCCTCTGGCGCATACACAGGAGAGATTTCTGCTCCCATGTTAGCTTCTGCTGGCGTACAATATGTCATCCTAGGACACTCAGAGCGTCGTCAATACTTCGCTGAGTCGAACGAGCAATTAGCCGCAAAAACAGACGCTGCTTTAGCTAATGGCTTAACACCTTTATTTTGCTGTGGTGAAAGCTTAGAAACTCGCGAAGGCGCAGATTTCTTAGGCCACGTAGCACAACAATTAACCGAAAGCTTATTCCACCTTTCAGCGGAGGAATTCAGCAAAGTAGTTATCGCTTACGAACCTATCTGGGCGATCGGAACCGGTTTAACCGCTTCCTCAGATCAAGCTCAAGAAATGCATGCCTTTTTACGTGCACACATCGCTAAAAAATATGGCCAAAGCGTAGCCGACAGCATCTCTATCCTGTACGGTGGAAGCTGCAACGCGAAAAACGCGAAAGAATTATTCGCTTGCCCAGACGTAGACGGTGGTTTAATCGGTGGCGCTTCGTTAGTGGCGGCTGATTTTATTACGATAGCGACTTCATATTAGCAAAGCGAAGCTTTTCTAATATGAAGTAAAGACCAAAGTTCAAAGAGCAAAGTTCAAATGTGGCATCCCCTTCGGGGATAGTAATATTTGGTCTTTGCTTTTTTTGAACTCCGAACTTTGGACTTTGATCTTTGCTCTTTGAACTTTGGTCTTTGGTATTTGGTCTTTGAACTTTGATATTTGAAAAAATGAACCACGTAATCGCATTCGACGCTGACGACACCCTTTGGGTGAATGAACCCTATTTTAGAGAGACAGAAGATAAATTCTGTGCACTGATGGAGGACTACTTACCCGTTCATACGACCGGTCAAGAGCTCTTCAAAGTAGAAATGAATAACCTCGCTCTGTATGGTTATG
>JBIIGE010000126.1:0-3080 GCA_044236555.1 Aquirufa sp. | reverse complement strand
ATCTGGATTAGCTAAGCCATAACCAAACTCAAAACCTAAAACCCCATATTCTGAAAGCAAGGAGTTATAGATCTGCGCTTTCTCTTGACCCTCTTTAATGTGGTTCAAAGAATTATAGTTCTCATTCGTATTCGCATCGTGTAAAACGACGTGACGGTGAGAGAACGTACCGCGTTGAACATCTTGACCAGATAAACGAACGGGCTTGCCCTCTAAAAGAAGAGAACCATACGCTAATAATTCAGCTGTAGCCCAATTTAATTGGCCTTTTTCGAAATATCCTTTCCGGTCAGCGATTACTTTTTCAATTTGCTTCAATGCTGTAAATCCTTTAGGCAAGGATGTCAACGCTTTTGCTACTAAATCAATTACTTCTTTCGAAATTCCGGTCATAGGGGACGAATCGAAATCTGTTTCATTCGAGAAACGAAGTGCTGACCAGCGGTTATCTAACTTCAAGGGAACATATGGTGGACTAACTTTTTGCTTCACCATATCTAAACGAGCTTGTAGTTCCGCTTTGAAAGCAGAATCCATTTCCTCCGCTAATTTAGCCTCGATTTCTCCGTTCTTGATTAATTGTTGTGTGTAAACCTCGCGTGGGTTGGGATGATTCGTAATGTTAGCATACAAAGTAGGCTGCGTAAAACGAGGCTCATCTGATTCATTGTGACCATTACGGCGGTAACAAACCATATCCACAAATACATCGCGGTTAAATTCCTGACGGTATTCTGCGGCCATGCGAGACACAAAAACCACCGCTTCTGGATCATCTCCATTCACGTGGAATACAGGTGAATCTATGATTTTAGCCACATCCGTGCAATAAATCGCTGAACGTGCATCTTCAAAATCAGTGGTAAAACCTACTTGGTTATTGATCACAAAGTGAATCGTTCCACCTGTACTATAACCTGATAATTTCGCCATCTGAGTCACCTCATATACGATACCTTGACCCGCTACTGCAGCGTCCCCGTGAATTAAAATAGGTAATACTTTATCATAGTCCCCTGCATAATGCGCATCTGCACTCGCACGGCAGAAACCTTCCACTAGGGGATTAACCGCCTCTAAGTGAGATGGATTAGGAGCTAATTTTAGAGAAATTTCACTTCCTTTTGGAGAAATATGCTTGCTTGAATAACCTAAGTGGTATTTTACGTCGCCATCGCCGTGGATTTCATTGGGAACATTTCCCTCAAAACCATCAAAAATTGCTTCGTAAGATTTGTGCATGATATTTGCCAAAACGTTTAAACGGCCTCTGTGTGCCATTCCGATTACCGCCTCTTTCACACCTGAATCAGCTGCCACATTGATAATCGCATCCAAACCAGCGATGGTAGATTCACCACCTTCTAAGCCGAAACGCTTTTGGCCTAAATATTTTGTTCCTAAAAAGTTCTCAAAAACAACCGCCTCATTCATCTTCTGAAGAATGTGCTTTTTCTCCTCAAACGTAGGCTTGAAAGAAAGCGCCTCCTTCTCTATCTTATTACGTAACCACTCCTTTTGCTGCACGTCGCGAATATATGAATACTCGAAACCGATGGAACCAGCATATATTTTATGTAAAGCAGCTTGAATCGTGCGTAAAGTCACCGCGCCTAAACCCATAAAGGAGCCTGCTTGGAAAACTGTATCTAAATCCGCCTCTGACAAAGAATAATCCGCCAAATCTAAACGTGGCTTGCGATCCTTGCGCTCACGCACGGGGTTTGTTTTAGATAATAAGTGGCCTCTTGAACGGAAAGCCTTAATTAAAGAGATAACTGCCATCTCCTTTTGAACATGGCTTGAATCAGCAGAAACAACGCCCGCAGGAGCTCCCTCGCCTAACCAGGTTTGAGAAAAGTCAAAACCTTTGAAGAAATCTCTCCAAGAGCTATCTACCGAATTGGGATCTTGTTTGTACGCCTCATACAAGTCAGCTATAACTCGTGTGTCGGCATTGGCTACGTAGGAAAATGGATCCATAAGTTAATTTTCTAGGCTTTAGGCCAAAGAAATGTTTCAATGTTTTGGTTTAGTATTAATTCTAACATTCTATAAACGCTAAAATCTACGCAATTTACTACTTGCTACGCAAAATAACCCTAATTTTTAGCGGGTTTTTTAGCTATAAGAGCACAAATTTCTGAGGAATTCAATCCATAATAAAAGAGCACTTAAAATTCTTTAATAATTTCAATTTTTTCCTTTAAAATCACCAATAAAAAGCGTATTCATTTACGGCTGAAATTGCCCTAATTTTCCTAAACCAAAATCCAGGTCGTAGCGAAGAAAAATTTGATGAAAACCAGATGCTTCACTAGTCCTTGTCGAACCCAATGTTGAAACATTTTTACCTAAAAAATCGTAAGAATATCCCACTCGAAAATTTAATCCAAGTGGAACCTCAATCGTACCTAAAAGCGCAGGATCCCCAAACTCAGAACCCGTCTGCTGCATCCACAACCCTATCCCTATCTTTTCTTGGTACCAAAAAACCGCATTAAAATCTACTTTTGTCTCTGAATCTCTGCGCAAAAGAGTTCCCATTTTCACTGTGTGTAAATCCCCGACCGGGAAATAATATGAGGCTTGAACGTATAATGGCGCATCACCTAGGCCATCTAAACGATTTGATGGCTTCGAAATAGCTAACATCAATGCCTCTTTTCTGTACGAAATACCTAGTCCGATACTTCCCAGCATTTCACTTTTTCCCGATCTTCCCAAAATCGGATATTGATTAATACCCAAGTTCATGCCAAAACTTAACTGATTCCCTCTGCCCCATTCCTGGTGCTTCGATACAACTGTAGCTAATCCAAGATTAGAAGAAATAAGTCCTGAGGCTGTCGCATAAGATTGATCCGTATTATATCCTAAAAAACCCAAACCCCAACTACCCTTCGCTATAGGCATATCAATACTTAACAATTGCTGTGAGGAGGATGCTCCTCCAATATTTTGAAAGAGGGGCTTTTTTCGAAAAACCCCTTTGGCAGAGAATACCTTCATCACTCCTGCATCAGCCGGATTAATCGCTAATGGCAAAAAGGGATAGGCCATTCGCAATGTTTCTTGCT
>JBIIGE010000125.1:0-3095 GCA_044236555.1 Aquirufa sp. | reverse complement strand
ACGTTCCCGGTGGAGATTTGGCAACGAGGCTCTAGCTGGACGTTCCGCACTTCGACGAAGCTTCCGATTAAATCGGTTGTGATTGATCCGGATCATTCTTTCCCGGATATGGATTCCAAAAACAATACCTGGAAGCCGATGAGTATTCGCTCCAGATAATGAAAAAGCCCTTGCAGTTCTGCAAGGGCTTTTTTTATCCTTTTAAGATTCGTCCGATATCATTCGCCTTTCCTAATTCCTGCTTCAGCTTTTCATAGCTGCCGGAAAGCATTAGGCCTTTGTATTTCAAAAGTGTGTTGATATATTCGTCTAACACGTCGAGCAGATTCTCTTGGTTTTGATGGAAAATCTGGCTCCAGGTTTCAGGGGAAGATTTAGCTAGACGCACGGTGGATTCAAAACCGGTGGAGGCTAGTTCGAAAATGCGCGCTTCATTCTTTTCTTTCTCTAATACCGTATTAGCTAAGGCAAAGGAACAGATGTGGGAGATATGTGAGATGTAGGCTGTATGCAAATCATGTTCGATCGAGCCCATATAGATCAGGTTCATTTCTAAGCCTCGCTGGTACAAATCTTCAATTAGGATAACGGCAGCTGGATCACTTAGTTCTTTATCGCAAATGACCCCACGTTTTCCTACAAATAGGCCTTGAACGGCTGCTTCAGGACCAGAGAACTCGGTTCCGGCCATTGGGTGAGTAGAAACGAATTGAGCTCTTTTTGGGTGGTTTTGTAAGGCCTCGAAAATGGGGGTTTTTGTTGAACCCACCTCGATGATCACTTGTCCTGGTTTTAGCCCATCTAAAACCGATGGAATGAGAGCCACTAGCAGATCAACTGGGATGGCGCAAACAAAGACGTCGACTTGGTCGATGGCCTCTTGCCAGGTGGCGACGCGGTCTACTAGCCCTAGCTCTAGTGCCTTTTGCTGGTGATCGGGATTCGTATCAATACCCACGATTTCAGAAGCCCAGCCGCTCTTACGAAGACCGAGTGCGATGGATCCACCGATTAATCCGATACCGATAATACCTACTTTATGAGATGCCATTGCTGTGATTTTTGATGCGATCAATCGCTTGTGAGAAAACGGATTCTTGTGCACAAAGCGAGATGCGGATATAGCCGTCACCTTGCGTCCCGAAGATTCCCCCCGGCGTAATAAACACCGCGTTTTCATCTAAAATTTTATCTGATAACGCGTAGCCAGTGGCGAATGCGGCGGAGATTTTAGCCCAAACAAACATCCCAGACTGTGCCGGATCATACACGCAGTTGAGTAAATCCAATAATTCGAAAACTAATTTTTGGCGAGAACGGTAGATGCGATTTTGATTTGCAAACCAAGCACTATCCGCAGAAAGCGCCTTCACCGCCGCCTGTTGCAGCGGCAAGAACATCCCCGAATCCATATTGGATTTGAATTTCAATACGGGTGCGAGAAACTCCGCTTTCCCAAAAGCCGCCCCAATTCTCCATCCCGCCATATTGTGGGATTTAGAAAGGGAATTAAGTTCAATCGCAACCTCTTGCATTCCATCAATCGAAAGTATACTCAATGGATGCTCATTCAAGATGAAGCTATACGGATTATCATTCACTAAAAGTATCGAATGGCGAAGGGCAAAATCGCGTAATTCTGTGAAGAATTCTTTGGTTGCCTGCGCACCGGTAGGCATGTGGGGGTAGTTCACCCACATGATTTTGACTTTCGAAAGATCACGTTTTTCTAATTCCTTCAAATCAGGTAACCAGCCATTCGCTGCCGATAATTCATAGCTTTCGACCGTGGCACCCGCCAGTGAACACGCCGCAGAATACGTAGGGTAGCCCGGATTAGGTATCAGGGTTACGTCCCCTTTTTCTAAATAGGCCATCGCGATGTGCATGATGCCTTCCTTCGAGCCGATTAAGGGCAAAATCTCCAAAGCCGGGTTTACAGTTACTCCATAATGAAGAGCGTAAAAAGAGGCAAATGCCTCGCGCAAAGCCGGAATACCTTGGTAACCTTGGTAGGCATGGTTCCCCGGGTTAGCCGCGCTCTCGGTCAAAGCCGCGATGGTCTCAGATGACGGTGCTAAGTCTGGGGAACCGATGCCTAAATTGATGATAGGCACGCCGGATTCCTTCAAAGCCGCAATCTGCTTTAATTTCTTGGAGAAATAGTATTCCTCCACGCTGCTTAAGCGGCTCGCCGCTGTAATTTGAAAGCTCATAAAACAAAAAACCGACATAAAGTCGGCTGATATAATTGACAAAAAACTATATAACCGATTAGGCAGCGTCGTAATAACCTGCGTAATAATAAACTGTTAAATAGTTGATTGCGTGTGAATGCATAGCTCAAAGGTAGGAAAAATTTGCTTTTATGCAAAAAGGGGCTTCAATAGCTCTCGGACGAGGGTAGATTCGTAACCTTTTGAGAGGCCGAAGTTATAACACTTCTGGTAGCGCTGCGGCGAGGTCCCCGTTTTAATTTCTTCTTTTTTCTTCTTCAACAACGCGCGCGCTTTCTCGATGTAATCCGCATCATCGATGCCATCCCAAGCGGAGGCAAGTAGTGACGCCGAAATACCGCGCTTTCGTAATTCGTAATTGATTTTCGTGCGTCCCCAGCTTTTTTGATTGAATTTAGAGCGAACGAAGATCTCGACAAAACGGGCTTCGTTTAGGTAGTTGTTTTCGCTGAGCCAAGCTAGATATTCGGAATATTCAGTGGGCGGTACCTCAAAAGCCTTCATCTTCTGCTCCAGTTCTTGGACGCAACGTTCCTGGTAGGCGCAGTAGCGGGCCAGCTTTTGAAGAATTTCGCTATTCATACGTTTGATTAAGATCCGACTTCCTCGAAATTCTCTAAGTTGAACAGATCGTTCAGGACATCCACCATTTTATCAGAATCGCCACGCTTGCAAGCTGCTTTTAGGTGGATGATGGGTTGTTTGATGATTTTTTGGACTAAACCAGCCGTGATTTTCTCCAGCTTTTCCGTCTCTTCTTTCGTCAAACCCTTCATATGGCGGTTCATCTCCTCCTTGCGGATTTGCTCCAGTGCATTTTTCAATTTGTGGATGGTAGGTGAAACTTCCATCTCTTTA
>JBIIGE010000009.1:0-39649 GCA_044236555.1 Aquirufa sp. | reverse complement strand
ATTCGAGTATTTATTCTTACGGACAACGTAATCCGCAAGGTTTGACTACCAATCCTTGGACGGGCGATATTTGGGAGACCGAACACGGCCCTCGTGGTGGAGATGAAATCAACCTGATTAAAGCGGGTAAAAATTACGGCTGGCCTGTGATTACCTATGGCATCAATTACGATGGAAAACCGATTTCTGCTATTTCCAAAAAAGACGGCATGGAGCAACCCATCTCCTATTTCATCCCATCCATCGCCCCATCTGGCTTGACTTTTGTGACCGGCGATAAATACCCGGCTTGGAAAGGCAACTTGATGATCGGATCACTACGCTTCAACTATTTGAACCGCGTAGAAGTGAAGAATAACAAGGTCGTTAAGCAAGAAAAGGTATTGTTAAACGTGGGCCGTATGCGCAACGTGCAACAAGGCCGCGATGGCTATTTGTATATTGGGGTAGAGAGTCCGGGGATGGTTTTTCGTTTGCGTCCGCTATAAAAAAATAGAGTAGAGATTAGAGAGTAGAGAGAGGAGATTATAGAGTAGAGATGGTTCGGAGGCTTTATGTCCGGAGGCTTTATCTTTTCTCTATACTCTCTACTCTCTAAACTTAAAATTAAGCCACTCATCACTTTCCGCTTTCTCCGGCCAGTTTTTTATGGGAACTTTGTCCCCATGAAATTAATTGCCTTACTACTCGTTTGTTCGATTACGGCTTTTGGCCAAAACTCCTTACACCTTCGACTTCAAGATTCTAATAAAGAAGCTCTGCCATTTGCGACCGTTCTTTTGAAGAAAATGACCGATTCAAGCCTAGTTAAAGGGATGAATACGGATGAAAATGGGGATTTAAATGTATCAAAATTACCACTTGGTCGCTTTACCCTAACGCTACAATCCACCGGCTTCAAGCCTACTAAAATCAGCTTAGATGAGATTACCGCTGATTCTAAAATCGACTTAGGCACCCTTACTCTACTGCCGCTTAGCACCGAATTAGCGGAGGTAAAAGTGAAGGCGACTAAACCATTCATCGAAAAAAAGCTAGACAAGACCATTGTTAACGTAGAGAATTCTGCCATGGCAGCGGGTAATACCACCATGGAACTTTTAGAGCGATCGCCTGGGGTGATTGTAGATAAAGATGGGAATATTTCGCTTCGTGGAAAATCTGGAGCCATGATCATGATCGATGGCAAAATATCCTATTTAACGGGCGCTGATCTGGCGAACTATTTAAAGAACTTACCTGCAGACCAAATCTCCCAATTAGAGATTATGGCCAACCCCTCCTCTCGCTATGATGCGGCTGGAACGGGTGGTATCATTAATATCAAGTTAAAAAAGAATTCAAACATTGGTTTGAATGGTTCAGCAAATGCGACGATAGCGCAAGGAATTTATTCGCGCCAAAGCACGGGAATGAATTTAAATTACCGCAAGAATGGTTGGAACTGGTTTGGTAATGGATCAGTGGTCAATAGAGTAACATTAGATCGAAATAATTTAACGCGTAATTTTAAAGCTCAAAATGAGGTTTGGGAAAACGGGTATGCTTTTAAAAATGAGAACCTAACATCCCAATTTAAAGGGGGTGTTGACTGGTATTATTCAAAGAAAACGACGGTAGGGATTTTGGCCTCTGGAAACTTCAATCAATTTACCTTGCGCGATGGATTAAATCAGACCATTCAATTCACGGGCAATGGTACTGCCCTAACACGATTGAATACTTACAATAATGTGGGAAATCCAAGCAATAACTATGCCGTTAATTTTAATTTCAAGCACACATTTGATAGTACAGGCCGCGAGCTAACAATCGACCTAGATTATGCGCGTTTCATCGATAACAATGGGACTAATTTACGTTCTCAATTCCTAAAAGGGGATTTCAGCCCAATGAAAGCGGATTCCCTACTTAGCAACAACGCAAAATCCTTTATTGATCAATATTCATTTAAACTGGATTACGTCATTCCTTCTTTCTTAAAATCCAAGTGGGGCACAGGTTTGAAATCGTCTTATGTGAAAACGGATAACGATTTACGCTTCCAAGGAAAAAATGAGGGCGAGCCTGCCTTTACTTTTTTGACGGGCCAAAGCAATCAATTCATCTACACGGAACAAATTCACGCCGCCTACCTAAACACAGAACGAGCCATCGGAAAGTTCAGCTACCAAATCGGTTTACGCGGGGAATGGACCCTAGCCGATGGGGTATCTCAAGCCTATACAGTAGGCTCCAAAGATTCAACATTTCACCGTGACTACGCGCAATTATTTCCTAGCGCATTTTTCCAATATGATGTGTCTAAAAACCACAGTCTTGGTTTTAATTATTCACGCCGAATCGACCGACCAAGCTATGGCGATTTGAATCCTTTTGTCTTCTTTTTAGACAATTACACCTACAGAGTAGGTAATCCAATGTTAACTCCGCAGCTAACAAACTCCATTGAATTAAGCCACACCTATATGGGTGCATTCAGCACGACCTTGGGGTACAGCCACACGACAAATGTGATTACTGAAATCTTAAAGCAAGATACCCAGGCAAGAAAATCCTTCCAGACGTCGGAAAACATGGCAGAGCGTACAAATTACAGCCTTGGATTCTCCCTACCGATTCCAATCGCCAAATGGTGGAGCAGCAACACCGACATCTATTTCAATCGGGCAGAACTAGTAGGCAGAGTGGAAAATGCGAACTTAAGTCCATCAAATAACCAGTTCTATTTCAACTCTAACCACATCTTCACATTGCCAAAAAACTACCGGTTTGAAATCGGAGGAAACTACTTCTCGGGCGGATTAGAGAGTGCCTTTATTTTTGGGGCAGGTGGATCCCTTAATCTTGGTATCCAAAAAACAGTCTTAAATAAACGTGGAGTTATTCGCTTAAATGCACAAGACATTTTGTATACGTCTAACCCTAATGTATTTATAAAATACGGCGACCTCGATATTTCGGTTCGCCCGCGTCAAGATTCCCGCGTGATACGCATAAACTTCTCTTATCGTTTTGGGAATATGTCAATCAAAGGGGCGAGAGAAAGAGCGACGGGCTTAGAGGCGGAGAAGTCGAGGGTGAAAACGAAATAACTCGTTTTTTTAAATGTAAATCTACAATTGTGCTGCGCAATAATTTTGTGATTTACATTTTTAAAAACTCTCTAAGTAACCTTCGGACTCATTCCCTCCGGACTTTATCTCTGCTCTATACTCTCTAATCTATACTCTAGAAGAAGAAATAGAATTGGATGATTAAAAATCATCCAATTCTATTTCTTCTTCATTCACCCTCCTTCTCTCCCGCGCCTCTTTCATCTTCTTAGTTTCGAGCTTATAAGTAAATCCAATGAAGAAAATACGGGTTTCCTTTTTGCGTACCACGTCACTGATTAGGCCAAATGGTCTAGAATCGTAGACCGTTTTTTGGGTATCAAAAATATCATTTATACGGGCATTCAGGGATAGTTTGCCAAAATCCTTTTTGACACCCACATCCACCGTGTAAAAAGGCTGGATAATGCCAAAAGGGTTAATTTGAACAGATTGGTATATTCCAGATATTTGGGCAGACCACTGTTTATTCCACTTGAATTGTTGATTCAAACGGGTATTCCAACTCCAGCGATTCAGGGAAACTTCTGTGTTGTTAATTAAGCCCTCTAAATCCGTTTGAAAAACGGAGGTGCTTAAGGTGACTTTGTAATTCTTAGTAATGGAGAAGGTAGAAATATTCTCGAAGCCCCAGGCACGCGATTTGGAGATATTTTCATACCGAGTCAAGGTGGTATCACCTCCTAAAAATGTCCTCACTCTCCCCACTAATCCTGTTATCTCTCGATAAAATACGGTATTTGAAACGGATAGCGATTTAAAATCTTTATTGTGGGCTAATTCCAGCAAGAGTGTTCGCTCGGGCTTTAAATTAGGATTACCTGAATTTAAATTAAGGGGATCGGCAAAAGAGATGAAGGGATTTAAGGATTTAAAACTTGGCCGTGTAATGCGAGTAGAAAGTCCAAAAGAAAGTGATTCGGTCTTAGAAACAAGATGTAATAAGTTTAGAGCAGGAAACAAATTCACATAGTTTTGTTTCACGGCACCTGCAATTTCTGTGGCCTCCACCCTCAACCCTGCGTCCACATTCCATTTTGCACTTTTGTAGGCTTGCGAGATGTAGGCCGCTTGCACGTGCTCCTGGTAAGAAAATCCATTAGATCTAGCAGCATCACGTTCATATATGTCCGCCTTTAGCCTTTCATAGCGAAAGTCATTAGCAAAAAAACGGGAATTAAATCTAAATCCGTAGTCTAATTGTAGGCGAGTAAAAATCGCCTTAGTCCAATCGCCTTGCAGTAATAGCGTAGAGTTCTGACTAGTAGCCCCAGAACGCTCAAAGCGCTCAGGAATATTGGGGTTAGGGGTATTGAAATCCCCAAAGAAATAATGCTGGTAAAATTGATTTGCATCTGAACCTTGATTTCTAATCCACAAAAAATCGATTTTACCATTCGCACTCGGATGGTAAAATAGATTTAAGTCAAAGCCATAATCACGTCCTTTTTTATCTGCCTCTCGTGCATACAATCGATCAGCCGTGCTTACAAATTCACTTTTATTATAGCGAATTTCAGAATTATGATCCCTAGAGAGACGGCCGATAAATGACATCCCTATGCTCCGATCTTTGGCTAGTGAATAAATGGAGTTTAATCGAAGGGATTGATTGTAATCACGGTTGATTTCATCCGTGTTTTGGGTCACTTGAGAATAGCCAAACCTACTTGGATTTTCGCGGTACAAGAACTGGTAATTGTCTCTACTGTTTTGGCGTAAATTAAGGTCAATCAAATGTGTCCAACGCTTGACAGATTTAGAATAAGTTCCTGAAAAAGCATATTTATCATTCGTGCCAATATTTGAATTTATCCGAATGGATTCTGATTTCGAGCCTTTTTTCAATACGATATTCAATATTCCTGAACTTCCTTCGGCGGTGTATTTTGCACCTGGATTCGATAGAATTTCGATTCGATCTATTTGATCGGCCGGAAAAAGACTTAATGCATTAGCCCGGGACGAGTTAACAATTCCTGCCGGCAATCCATCAAAAAATAGAGTTAAATTTTGGTTTCCACGGTAGGTGACGTGACCATCACTCGTGACATAAATAGATGGAATATTACTTAAAATGTCAAAAAGATTACCGCCTAAATTAGTCAAGTTAGCCCCCACTTGAAACACTTTCTTCGAAGGATCACTTGTTAACTCAGATCGGATTCCCTGAACCTTTACCTCCTGTAAAGTGCGCGTTGAATCGACTTGCGCCGCAAGCGAAAAGGGCACTAAAAAAAAGAGAATTTTATGCATCTACATCGAGTGGAGCGGACTCATTTTCTTTGGAAAAATAATACACCCTTAATTGCGCAATCCCACGCTGATAATCGACTTTAACCACTTGAACCTTATGAATCGGATACCCAGTTCTTTCGGATAAATCTTTCAGCAATTCGACTCTTTCAGCTGGCTTAATCAAACCCAAATTTTCATAATTCAAGGTCTGAAAATTCTCATGTGTTAATTGCAGCGTGCGACCTAATAAAAATGTCATCGCCACCAAGACCGAATTAGCGACTAAAAGCATCTCCAAATTCACTAACGAGGCTAATGAGTTAATAATTCCCAATGTTACGACTAAGAAAAAGTAGCCCATCTCGCCAATGGGGACGGTGACCGTCCGGTAACGGAACATGGAAAATAAGGCAAACAAACCAAAGGCAAAACCGAACTTCAAATCTGCCTCCGCTAGCAAATAACAGAGTACAAAAAGGATGGTATTAAATAAGAAAAAAGTAAAGACGAAGTCGTTATTCCGGTATTTCGGGTAATATATGAAACGCACCACAATGAAGGTAAACAGCAAGTTAAGCGCGTAACGAAGAAGGAAATTTTCTAGCATTTGTTCAGAATTATCTTCAAATATAACCAATTAGATTTAATCCTCGTTTTATCTAAATTACATCACCTGATAACAATCAGGAATTTAACTCGTTAAATTGTTTAAATTTAAAAATTAAAACCTGAGTCCACATGGGAGATAAAATCAAACGAAACGAATTTTTAAAATCATTAGGCCTTAAAGGAGCCTCTCTTTTAGCCGTTTATTGCGGAGTATCCTCCCTTTCCTCTTGTCAGAATGAAGCAGTCTCTCCGGCGACTGGAGTTGATTTTACGCTGGATCTAACTACTCCAACTTACAGCAAATTAAACACGACAGGAAATTACATCATTGCGAATGGAATCGTAGTAGCCCGCGTATCAAGCACGAGTTTTGCGGCGGTAACCCAAGTTTGTTCGCATGAAAATAAGCCCAATGTCATTTTTAGTGGTGGTGGATTTTATTGCACGCAACATGGAGCCACTTTCTCTACCACAGGCGTAGGTACAAACGCAAACGGCAGCAAAGGAATCAAAGCCTACCAAACCACTTTATCAGGAACCAACCTTCGTGTATTCTCGTAATGAAAAAATTACTACTACTCCTTGTATTTAGTACCCCCCTTTTCGCTCAGGATGATTTGTTAGCCATGCTGGAAAAAGAGGATGCAAAGAAAACAAGCTTCACGCAGGCAACCTTTAAAGGCACGCGATTAATCAATGGCCAAACGGTGGAGACCCTAGCTAAGCAACACCTCAACTTCTGGATTTCACACCGTTTCGGTTCCGTGAATTCTGGATTTATTGACAATTTTTTTGGTCTAGATGAGGCTAAGATTCGCTTAGGTTTAGAATATTCATTGACTGACAAATGGCTAGTGGGTGCGGGACGTTCGACCATAGAGAAGACCTATGATATGTACTCGAAATACAAAGTACTGGCACAATCCAATAAAATGCCCATTACGGCTACTTTGTATGGGGGCATGACGACTAATACGATACCCACTGGCTACACAACCGCCATCGGAAATGTGATGCGCTACCAAAATAATTTGCAACGCCAATCGTATTTTGGTCAATTACTGATCGCCCGCAAGTTTAGCGATAAACTTTCCTTGCAAGTAATGCCTACTATTTTGCATAACAACAAATCCGAATCCATCTACCTAGAAAATAGGTTACTGTCTATGGGATTCGGTGGACGGTATAAACTGACCAATCGATTCAGTATTTCTGCCGAATATTATAAAAATCTGGTCGACAAAGAAGATTATGAGGAAAGTGCAGGTACTCCCTACCCGTACCAAGATTCCTTCTCTTTAGGCATAGACATTGAGACAGGGGGTCACGTTTTCCAATTGCATTTCACTAATTCAAGGGGAATGATTGAAAAACACTTTATCGGACAAACACCTGGATCCTGGGGTGCTGGAGATATATTTTATGGCTTTAATGTGGCCAGAACATTCAGTTTAGAACCTAAGAAAAAATGATGAAAAAAATCTTGCTTTTCGCTCTGTTGACTATTGGATTTCAGTCCAAAGCTCAACTGTTTATGACAACAACGGGGGAGGTTTCCTTTTTCTCCAAAACACCAATGGAGGATATTGATGCTGTAAATAAATCCGTTTCAAGCATCATCAATACCGCCACCAATGAAGTAGCCGTCCAAATGCGCATCACAAATTTTGTGTTTCCTAATAAACTAATGCAGGAGCATTTCAACGAGAATTATTTGGAAAGTGAAAAATACCCATCCGCCACATTCAAGGGTAAAATTAAAGAATCTGTTAACCTAACAGTACCAGGAACTTACCCTATTTCTGCCTCAGGATCTGCCACCATACATGGGGTAACTCGTCCTATCGAATTAAAGGGGACCATCGTCTCAACAGGTTCCTCCCTCGCACTAACTTGCCAATTCGAGGTTAAACTCATCGATTACAATGTCAAAATCCCTAAAATCGTTTTTGCAAAAATCGCTGAGGTCATTAAAGTATCTAGCAAGATGAACTATACGAGGAAATAAAAAATGGCGAATACGTAATTTTTCCTAAATTGGGTTCAAAAACCTAGCATGAAAGGATTAACCTTCACTTTCAGCATCATTGCTGCTGTCATTTTAACACTCATTTTTCCTGAACCTTTCATCGGAATAGGGGAATTCAAATTTAAAGTTTTTATCATTCCACTCTTACAACTCATCATGTTTGGGATGGGATCTACGATGAAAATAGGGGATTTTGCAGAGGTTATCCGTTCGCCCAAAGCCGTGGTTCTTGGTGTTTTTTTCCAATTCACCATTATGCCTTTTGTAGGATGGGGATTAACTAAATTATTTGATTTCCCCACCGAAATTGCGGCGGGCATCATCTTAGTGGGCTGTATGCCGTGTGGCTTAGCCTCGAATGTCATGTCCTATTTAGCCAAAGCAAACGTTGCCTTATCCCTCACTCTAACCTCGATAGCCACACTATTAGCCCCATTACTGACCCCCTTATTGATGAAAAATCTAGCGGGTCAATTAATTGAAATTGATTTATGGGCGATGGTTTGGGAAATTAGTAAACTCATCCTAATTCCCATCTGCTTTGGCGTTTTATATAATCGACTATTCGGATCACGATTCCAATGGTTTGAAAAAGCATTGCCTACTATTTCTATGTGGAGTGTAGGCGCTATTGTGGTAATTATCACCGCAAACGGAAGGAATGCCCTGCTGGCTGTAGGACCCATTTTAGTACTCGCTTGTCTTCTGCACAATGTATTAGGCTTCATATTAGGTTATTGGGGTGGCAGGCTAAGCGGTTTGCCCGAACAAGATTGCCGAACCATCGCCATCGAAGTAGGTCTCCAAAACGCAGGCCTTGCTTCCGGACTAGCTATGGCAATGGGAAAGGTAGGGACGCTTGGTCTACCTGCCGCGATTTTTGGGCCTGTAATGAATATCAATGGTTCCGCGCTAGCGAATTATTGGAAGGGAAAGTAAATCGCAAGTCATTTATGAATTCCTCCTATTCAAAGGCAACTTTAAAATTAGCAAATTCATTTTGGAAAGACCTACATGACCTAACAAGACAAGGATAATCTTGTAACTTCTTCTAATTCTACCTTCTCTGGAGTAGATCGTGTTACGATTGTCTCGCTTGAATATATAAATTTTTCAAAAGAAAAAGGACGGACTACTTCCTGATGGAGTATATTTCTATATTTTAGACTACAATGGGGTTAGACCTAGGGTTTCTACTTATATTTACATCAACCGTTTGAAGAAATAAATGAGATTAAGACATGTCATTTGTGGGTGTTTACTACTAATAGCTGGCCAAATAAAGGCACAGACAGATCCCGTTTTCTCTTTATTTCGCTTATATCCACAGGTAATTAATCCCACTTTCGTAGGAGCAAGTGATAAAAATGAAATCATTCTAGTAAACCGAAATCAATGGACATCGATGCCGGGGACTCCGGTAACTACTGCATTGATGGGCAATTTCAATTGGGGTGAAAAAATAGGGGTAGGATTTACCGCTTTCATGGATCAATTAGGACCTGTAAAAGCTACATCAGTTAACAGTGACTTCGCTTACCACGCCTTGATTAACGATAAATGGGCACTCTCAGGGGGTATTCGGATCGGGGTAACTAATTTAGCTTTAGACTTTTCTGGCCTTAGTTTACTAGACCGAACGGATGATTTGTTCAATCAAAACTACTCGACTGGATTACAAATTAATTCTGGCTGGGGAATTCGTCTCGCGAAGGAGGACAAATTCTATGTGAGTATTTCTCAGCCTAGGATGCTTTGGAACGATTTTGGCCTCCAAAACGGTAAGTACAAAGACGCCTCCTTCTATTATGGGATGATTGGCAAAAAACAAGTCCTTAGTAAAGCAGTTAGCCTTCATACAAACGCTATCGTCCGAGCTGCAGCTGACTTGCCTTTGAGCTATGACATTAATCTAATCGGTTCGTTTTATGAATTATTAGATGTGGGTTTTGGCTACCGTAACGAAAATGCCATTGGAGTCAATTTAGGGGTGCAATTTAGCCCTACGGTCTATTTAGGGTATCAATATGAAATGCCTACGAATACCATTTCTAGAATCACGAATCAGACACATGAATTAGTGCTCAGGTTTCAATTCGATCGAAATTAATTCGATTCTAGCTTAGAAAATAAATTCAATCCCGCTCCTACCGCCAAGTAAAGCAATTCAGCTAAGGCAGCTTGTGTGTAAAATCCATCCGTATCGGTATTCCCAAAAAACTGAAAATCAGCCAAGATCAATCCTAAGCAAATCAAAAAATTGCAGATGACAAACAATTGAATCGGGCCCTTCGAATTAGTCACGCGGAATGCCTTCAAATAACCATCTGTCGCATAGAAAAAGAAGGGTAAAAGGAGTAATGATTTTAAATTTTTCATGTTATTATCGTTTTTGTTGATGTAAAATTGCTTTTGTAGTACGCCAAAAGTTGGCGAACTACTAGAAAAAAACGTATTTTTATTCCATGAATACAACCGATCGACTTAAAGAGCTCAATAACCTGTTTCTACGAAAAACCTTCCCTATGCAAGCTTCACGTGTAGGGGAATATTTACTATCGAATTTCGATCAAATCAGTTATAGTGAGCGTAGTTTTAGTCGTGACATCAAAGCTTTAAAAGAAAAACTGGCAGAACGTTATCCTAGCCTTGAGGAGGCCGAAGGGGACTTAATCCGCTATTCAAAATCAGACAACCGGTTTTATTATATCCGAGATGACATCAGTGCTTTCCCCTCCTTTTCCGAAAAAGAATTAGACCAAATTGCCTCCATCATCGATTTCAACAAACATTTATTTACCGGTGGTAACGGGAATGGCATCGTAAATAAATTACGAGCAATCACGTTAGAGAACAACCTGATTAGACATGAAGATTTAGCCAAATGGCCAGCGATTGAATTAATCAACGAGGGAGATCGATCGGGATCGGAGCATGTTAAATTTCTAGTGGATGCTATAGCAGGCAAGAAAATCATTGAAATCTCCCATAAAGGTTTGACGGCGTCCTCTAAATTGAAATCAATCACCTGCCTCCCCTTGCTAATCAAGGAGTATAACAACGGCTGGTATACCGGTTGGTATTTGCTGTTTCAAGAAATCGCTGATACGCAAAAGAGTCTTTCTTTGGACGAACTAAGGTTGTTTGCTTTAGACCGGATAGATTCAATGCGACTCTGTAACCAGCAAAAGAAATTGCGTATTCATCCTGATTTCCAACCAGCTGATTTTTTTAAACAGATAATGGGATTGTTCAGAAGCACGGGAGCGGCTGAGAAAATTGTATTTACGATCAGCGAAAATTCTTGGATAAAAGAATACATCAGTAAATACCCAATTCATCCCTCCCAAAAAAAACAAACCGAAAATACCTTTGAGTTAACATTGGAAATAAATCAAGAACTAGAAAATTTCTTTCTGCGCTATTCCACTGAATTGCAAGTAATTGCACCCCTTTTCTTCCGAAAAAATCTTCGAGAAAAGTTAGAAAAAGCCCTCCAGGCTTATCAATAAACTGATAATCTGAAAAGTCGGTGTTTGATAACCGAGAAATAGGTCTACCTTCGCCTATTACAAAATCAATTAGTGGTTTGGTGTGCATCAAGATGAAAGAACTTTTCTTTCATCTTTTTTTTTAACTTAGGTTTTCTAAACCTATAAAAAGATGCAAAGACGTGATTTTATCCAGAGCTCCCTGCTAGCAGGTGGCCTCAGCGGAATTCCTTCATCACAAGCCATTCTCGCTAAACCCAGTTTACAACCTTCCATTAAATTAAGTGTTTCCAGCTATTCCTATTGGCATTTTAAAGGAGATAAATTCCCTATAGAAAAAGTAATTGATGAGGCTGCGGCACTCGGTTTAGAGGGAATCGATGTATTGCATCGTCAAATGGAAAGCGAAGACAATGCTTATCTCCAAAAACTCAAAAAGCACGCCTTCATTAACGGCATCGCGATGACCTGCCTTTCTATCCACCAAGGTTTTGTCACACCGGATAAAGAGGAATTGAAAAAGCATGTTGATCATACTAATCATTGCATCGAACTAGCCTACAAGATGGGCATCCCATGTCTGCGCTTAAATACGGGACGATGGAATACAATCAAATCATTTGACGACTTAATGAAAAACAGAGGGGTCGAACCCATTTTACCAGGTTATACGGAGGATGATGGCTATAAATGGTGCGTGGACGGTATTCAACAATGTCTAAAAAAGGCGGAGGAATGTGGGGTTTTATTAGCTTTGGAAAATCACTGGGGTCTTGGCTCCACACCGGAAGGTATGATTCGAATTCAAGATACGGTGAATTCGCCCTGGCTAGGATTATTACTGGATACAGGAAACTTTTTAGAGAATCCCTATGATAAACTAAAAATGATCGCTCCACGTGCTAATTTCGTTCAGGCTAAAACCTATTATGGTGGTGGGGAATGGTATTCTTTGGAATTAGATTACGACCGAATCGTGAAAATCTTAAAGGATGTAAACTACCATGGCTATATTTCCATCGAATTTGAAGGAAAGGAAGATGCGAAATCCGGAGTTCGAAAAAGCGTCGAATTATTGCGCAAAGCGCTAGCTAAGTAGAATGGCTACTTTTGGGACTTTAACTAACAAACCTATTTATTCATATGATCAATCAACATAATTCACGCCGGGACTTTCTTAAGAATGCTGGCCTTCTAGGAGCTGCAGCAGCTTTCCCGAATATACTTTCTAAATTACCGGGCGAAAAAGTCAATCTAGCTTGTATTGGTATCGGTAACCAAGGCGGTTCAGATGTTATGTCCTTGTACAATACAGGACTAGCCAATATTGTCGCGCTTTGCGATGTGGATATGGGCGCGCCTCAGACCTTAAAGGTTTTGGAGAAATTCCCAGATGTTCCTCGCTTCCAAGATTTTCGTCAGATGTTTGATAAAATGGGATCACAAATCGAGGCGGTTGCGGTAGGTGTACCTGATCACTCCCACTTCCCTATCACGATGATGGCCTTAGGTTTAGGTAAACACGTATTCGTGGAAAAACCGATGGCGCGCACATTTAACGAGATTGAATTAATGATGGCGGCGGCTCGCAAACACCCAAAATTGGTGACTCAAATGGGTAACCAAGGCCACTCGGAGGCTAATTACTTCCAGTTTAAGGCTTGGAAAGAGGCAGGACTCATTAAGGATGTAACCTCGATGACGGCTCACATGAATTCGGCTCGTCGCTGGCATAGTTGGGATCCTAAAATAACGAAGTTCCCGGCAGCAGAAGCGATTCCGTCGACCTTGGACTGGGATATTTGGCAAGGGGTGGTTCAGCCACATGAGTACCAAAAAGACTTTGTTAATGGTCAATGGCGCTGCTGGTTTGACTACGGTTTAGGCGCTTTAGGAGATTGGGGAGCCCATATCATGGATACGGCTCACGAGTTTTTGGACTTAGGATTACCTACCGAGATCAATATGCTAAGGGCAGATGGACACAACAATTTCTTCTACCCGATGTCCTCTACCATTCAATTCAAATTCCCGGAGCGTAAAAACATGCCAGCTATGGATATCACCTGGTATGACGGGGTGAACAACATTCCGCCGGTTCCGGCGAATTATGGTACGAATGAATTAGATCCCAACATTCCACCGGCTAGCAATGGAAAAATCCAACCGGCTAAATTAAATCCTGGTAAGATTATCTATACGAAAGATCATATTTTCAAAGGCGGTTCGCACGGAAGTACCCTGTCTATCTTAGGCGATGCAGCCAAGGATTTGAAATTACCAGAGGTTCCAAAGAGTCCTTCTAACCATTACGCTAACTTCTTGAAAGCGTGTATGGGTCAAGAGAAAACCCGTTCTCCATTCGAATTAGCAGGGCCTTTAAGCCAAGTATTCTCGTTAGGGGTGATGGCACAAAAATTAAATACAAAATTACTGTTCGATCGCAAGACGAAACAAATCACGAATAACACATTAGCTAATTCATTATTAGTAGGAGCACCGCCTAGAAAAGGATGGGAGCAATACTATAAAATCTAAAATTTAGACACTACGGGCTGGGACGAGTAATCGTCCAGCCGTAGGTCTTTTATTACATTTTTGCCTATCTTGGGCTTGATTAAATTCCTGTTTTGGCAATATTAGCTCCGCTGTTCGGCATTTTTACCTCCTTCATACTCTTGTACTATTTAAGTTCATTAAATAGATCCAATACCTTTTTGGCCTTATTTTTCTTATGTTGTAATGCGATATTACTCGTGTATTTCGGCTTGCATCATAGCAAAATAGAATTTTGGGAAGGCATTTGTTTCGTACATTTTTTGCCACTCTCTTTTTTATTAGGACCCGCTTTGTTTTTTTATGTTAGGAATACCGTCTCTGAAGATAAGCAGCTACATCGATCTGATTTTCTGCATCTAATTCCGGCTGTCTTTACTTTTTTTGCGACTTTGCCCTTTACGACTCTACCTTTAGACACTAAAACAGCAATCGCACATGAGATCGTAAATATTACGAGAAAATATGTGGTAGATTTCCAATGGGTCACTTTTGAGCAAATATTAATCGGTAGATCAGCCCATTTGCTTCTGTACTGTATCGCCTCCATAGTTTATTTCCTAGGAAATAAGACGCATCTGCTTAACAAGTATGGGACGTTACCCTCTAATCACCGACTGATTCAGAAATGGATATTCACCTTGGTTTTTCTGCAATTAGTCATTGCCTCCTATACATTAATTCATTTTTTTACCCTGTATGCAAAAACCTATTCCATTTTTGGGATTCCATCGGATCATATCTTTACGGATGCAACTTATAGCGCTATTTGCGGAGGAGGTTTTTGTATCCAAAACTTCATCCTCTTTTTATTTCCCAAAGTACTCTACGGTAACGTCTCTTATAGAGTAGAACATGCACCCGAATCAATTCTACAGCAATTAAAATCAAGCTTAGCTAAAAAAACGTACGATTACCGAAATTTTGATCAGGATTTAGAAAACTACCTAGCAAGAAACCCCTTTATTCAAAAGGACTTCTCGCTATCCCAAATGTCCTTTGACCTAAAAATGCCAGAGCGATTCCTATCGAATTACTTTAATAAGGAACTGGACAAAACTTTTGTAGAATGGAAAAATGACCTTCGGATTGAATATGCATGTCAATTAATCGAAGAAGGAAATGCAAAAAAGATCACGATTGAAGCGATTTCGAGTGATGCTGGTTTTGTTTCTAGATCGAAATTCATTGATGCCTTTAAGGCGAGAAAAGGAGTTACTCCCTCTGCCTATATCAAAGAAAAAGCGGAGGATTAAACCCGAAAATAAGGCGAATTTTAACTATCTTGTAGTTGATTAAATTTACGTTTTGGCAATACTAGCACCACTATTCGGCTTATTTACCTCTTTTATACTTTTGTACTATTTAAGTTCATTAAATAGATCCAATACCTTTTTAGCCTTGTTTTTCTTGTGTTGCAATGCTGTTTTAATGGTCTATTTTGGATTGCATTACAGCAAAATTGAGTTCTGGGAGGGCATCTGTTTCGTACATTTTTTGCCCCTCTCCTTTCTCTTAGGGCCCGCTTTATTTTTTTACGTCAAACATACCGTCTCTGAGGATAAGCGATTGCATCGCTATGATTTGATTCACCTTTTTCCAGCGGTTTTTACCTTTTTCGCTACTTTACCGTTCACCACTATGCCTTTAGCAACTAAAACGTCGATGGCACATGAGATTGTGAATTATACGGAGGATTATAATCTGAATTTTCAATGGGTGAGCTTTGAGCAAATTTTATATGGACGTTCTATCCATTTGATTTTATACTGCATCAGCGCTGTCATTTATTTCCTATGGAATAAGCGTCATTTAATGAAGAAATATGGTGCACTACCATCGAATCACCGATTGATCCAAAAATGGATATTCTCTTTAGTCTTTTTACAATTAGTCATTGCTGGGAATAGTTTAGGACATATGTTAACTGTCTACTCGCACAACTATGCCATTTTAGGCGTCCCATCAAACATTATTTTTAGTGAGGCTCGTTTCTTTGGAATTTGTGGAGGAGGATTTTTTGTCCAAAACTTCATTTTGTTTTTATTTCCCAAAATCCTCTACGGTAATATTTCCTATGAAGTAGAACTGGGCCCAGCAACGATTTTGCAAGAGATTAAGTCTAGTTTGCCTAAAAAAGAACCTGCATCGCGCGAATTCGATCAAGATTTACAAAACTATTTGAGCACGCATCCCTTTGTAAAGAAAGATTTTTCTTTGTCCCAAATGTCCTTTGACCTAAAAATTCCGGAAAGATTCTTGTCTGGTTATTTTAACAAGGAATTAAATAAGACTTTTGGCGAATGGAAAAATGACTTACGCATTGCGTATGCTTGTCAATTAATAGAAGAAGGAAACGCAAAGAAAATTACTATCGAAGCCATTTCCACAGACGCAGGCTTTGTTTCTCGCTCAAAGTTCATCGATGCCTTTAAAGCTAGGAAAGGAGTAACTCCGTCTACCTATATTAAAGAAAAGGCAGAGGCCTAAGCCTCTACCCTCTTTTTATTTTTATTGAGCTGCTGGCAGAAGGCCTAATTGCTGCATAAATACCATGTTGTCCATGAAATCTTGCTCTTCGGCAATCTTTCCATCTTTCATTTTGGCAATCGTACATCCGATTACATCCACTGTCTTACCTGTCGCGGGAATGCCAAAGAAATTACCTGTGTGCTTTCCCTTGAACTGCCAGTACTTCACTAATTTATCACCATCTGCAAACATTGCTTTCACGATAAATTGACGCTCAGAAAAACCCGTTACATAATTCATATAATAGGCCTTGCAATTAGCCTTACCTTTCACTTCAGGAACGGTGTGCAAAACTGCATCATCCACATAAGCCGAATCAAAGATATCCGTGCGACCTTCATTCACTGCCACATCAAAAACACGCGTATAAAAGGCCATATTTTCTGCACCAACTTTAGCGTTTTTATCCGCTTCTGACGTACAAGAGAACAATCCTGCAGCCACACATAGAGTTAAAATAATTTTCTTCATTGTTAATTTTTTTAGTTTACCAAACGTAATTCATCTACACCGCTTACTCATTTATACACCGAACGAATCTGTTCCGTTTTGCGCATTTGGGAACAAATTTGAAGTTTCAATTCTTACTGATCTTTCAAAATACTCCGTAATTGCTTTCCTAATCAAAAAATTAAACCCATGAAAAAAATTGTTCTAGTAAGTGCGTTAGTTGCATCCGTATTTAGTGTGTCCGCCCAAACGGCAGGAAAAATATTCTCTGGCGCAGACGCAGGGAAAGGATTCCAATTAGGATCAGAAAAAAGTAGCCAAGTTATTTTAGATATGGTGAATGCGTACAACACAAATGATGCGGAAAAAGATCTGTCTTTTTATTCACCTGAAATGCAAAAGAAAGTTGGAGAGACCATTACCAATTATCATAAAAATGCTAAAACCTTGAATAACAAAGTTTATGCTATTTTACCCATCAAAGTAGCGGGATCAAGTGATGAGATTGTCATGTTACAGTCCACGGATGAAAGAGTAGCAAAAGATGGGTCTAAACAAAAGATGAATTTGTTCGAATTATTCAAAATCAACAAGGATGGTAAAATTGCCGACTTTAATCGGTATACCTCCATTCCTGCTTCTAATGAATATGGTAAAACTGAAGGTGGTAAATATTATTCTAAAGGTGAAACAAACGGAAGACCCTTCCAATTCTCTAACCGCGGAGAGGTGGAGATAATGGAGAAGTTCAATAAAGCCTACAACTCATTCGATATTCCTACTGTCAAGGAAATCTTCGCCGATACGGTTAAAATCACAGACTACGATGGCAATAAAGTGGTTTTATTGAATAAAGACATTCCTGCCATTTTTGCTGATTACAAATCATTGGATTGGAAAATTAATGCGATTCTTCCTTTCAAGATAGCTAACACGGATCCAGCTTCTGCCATTATGGTTATTTCTACAGAGAAACGTGTTTCGAAAGACGGAAGCGTTTGGGACAAATCATTAGTTGAGTATTTCTACTTCAACAATGCAGGGAAAATCTCTAGTATGGATCAATATTATCGCCCTAAAAAATAAAAATAATACGAGCTTAGGTTAAGGGCCGAAGAACGTTGTTCTTCGGCCTTTTATATTATTCTCCGCTTCCTAAACTCCGACGGCGACTCCCCTGTAAATTTCTTAAAAATGCGATTGAAATAAGACAGACTTTCGAAACCACATTCGAAACAGGTTTCTGTTACATTCTTATCTTGAATAAGCAGCTTTTTTGCAAACTGAACGCGGTATTGATTTACAAAATCGGTATAAGTTAGTTTTGTGGCTTTCTTGAAATAGCGACAAAAAGCGGGCAAGGTGAGGTTTACTTCATCCGCAATTTGCTGAGTATCTATGGTTTTTTGGAAATTCATCTCCACAAATTGATGGATACGGTGCATCCTTTCTTGCTGTTTGAGGATGGTTTGGCTAGAGATGGGACGAACATTCAGGGCCTCAAATTCGTCGGATACTGCCAAAAACTGAAAGAGGCTCATTAACTCCATAAATTGATGGAATCGATCCATTTGCTGTAAGTTCTTTAAGCGCGCACCCGCCATTTTTTTCGTTTCACCTGTAAAGGCAATGCCTGTTTTTGCCCTCTCCATTAAATCAACCACTTTCTTAAGCTCAGGAATTCGCGTTAAACCCGCCTCAAAATAGGTCTCCGGAAATTGTATCACCACCGTCTCCACGGTAGCTTTAACCCCATAATCAAAATTGAGATGCGGAATGTAGGACCCAATTAAGGCTAAATCACATCCTTCATAGGTGGAAATGTGCTCACCGATATGCCTAATACCTTTTTCTGCTTCCACATACACTAATTCAATTTCCGGATGGAAATGCCAATAGAATACTTCGTTCAATTTAGGGGTCAAAAGGAACCTAAAGGAACTGTCTACATCGGGTAAGATTTGCTCTAAATTCAATTTCATTACCCTAAAATAACTAATTTTGAAATATAAATATCAATACAGTGCAAATTTTAGTCAATGTAGCAGAAAAACAGGGTTGACAAACCGATTACCTTTGGTCTATATTTTAACAACCTATGAAAACAGACATCCCTAATAACGGCCATTACGACATTCCAGGTAATCCATCTACCGCAAAAAGCAGTGCTTTAAAATTAAATGACCGCACGAACGGGGAATCTCTCCGTGTATTAAGTGAAGAAGACTGGGCATTTTGGAAGCACAATGGATATGTCATAATTAAACAAGCGGTTTCGCGCGAACAAGCCTTGAAGACAGCTGCTTTCTTATATGAATTTGAGGAAAAAGATCCGAATGACCCATCGACATGGTATACGGCTCCGCGAGCGGAAATGAAGATGAAAGAGCTGGCAAACACCGGAATGGTGGAATGCTACAATAGCCAATTGCAGTGGGACAATCGCTCAACACAACGAGTTTACGATGCCTTCGTAGATATTTGGGGCACCGAAAAATTATGGGTCACGATTGATCGTGCAAACTTGAACTTTCCCATTCGTCCAGGTCATGAGTACAAAGCCTTCATCCACTGGGATTATGATCCGGAAACAAAACCGGTCAATGTACAAGGGGTTTTAGCGTTAGCAGACCAATTAGATGAGAATATGGGAGGCTTTCAATGCATACCTGAGTTATTCAGAAATTATGATACTTGGAAATTAACTCAGCCTGAAGATCGGAATCGATTCCTGCCAGACACATCGGATTTCACACCTACTAAAGTCACACTAGAGGCTGGCGATTTGCTAATTTTTAACAGTCTTCAGCCCCATGGCATACGAGCGAATAATAGTAATCAAGTTCGTTGTGCGCAATATATTTCGATGATGCCGGCAGAAGAAGAAAATACCTCATTACGAGAATGGAGGGTTAATTCTTGGCGCGATCGCATCGCCCCTGAAGGCTACGCTTTTCCAGGTGATCCGCGCAAATGGGAACAAACAAAATATGAGACAGCGGAACTAAATGAATTAGGTAAAAAAATACTAGGTTTAGATCGCTGGTAAATTAGAAAGCTCGAATAAATTCGAGCTTTTTCTTTATCAGGTAAATTCCTAAATTGGGATATGAAAAAAATGCTCCTACTGTTCGTCCTTTTCAGTTTAAGCGCCACCGCTCAAACAGCTGATAAATTCAAAACCATGAAAGCCCATACCGGGTATTTCAACTTTTATTACGATGAGTCGAATGACAAAATCTATTTAGAGGTCAAAAAACTAAATGAGGAATTCATGTATGTGTATTCCTTAGCTCAGGGAGTTGGGAACAACGATTTAGGGCTAGACCGGGGTCAATTAGGTAATGAGCAAGTAGTCTATTTCGAAAAACAAGGCAATAAAATTTTCCTAGTTCAACCGAATACCCAATACCGAGCGAACACGAGCAATCCTTTGGAGAAATTATCGGTTCAGCAAGCCTTTGCAAAATCTGTTTTGTATGGGTTCAAAATTGAAAGCGTAACCGATGGTACCTATATTATCGACATCACCGATTTCCTGATGCAAGATGCTCACGGTGTTTTAAAGCGTTTGACTCAGGCAAAACAGGGCTCGTATAGCTTAGATAAGTCCAAAAGCTCACTGGCACTAGATCGCACAAAATCCTTCCCCAAAAACACCGAATTCGAGGCCCGCTTGACTTTTGCAGGCAATGGGACCGGTCCAGAAATTCGTTCTGTGGCACCTAACGCGGATTTTGTGAGCGTGGTAGAACATCATTCTTTCATCGAATTACCTGACAATAAATACCAACCTCGGGTGTTCGACCCCCGTTCGGGAGCGAATGCGATCTCCTTTCAAGATTATTCCTCCCCGGTGAATGAAGTCGTTTTGAAGCAATGGATTACTCGCCATCGTTTGGAGAAAAAAGATCCTAAAGCGTCGGTAAGTGAGGCGGTAAAACCCATCATTTATTACCTAGATAATGGTACGCCGGAACCGGTTCGCTCTGCCTTGATGGAGGGTGGTCGCTGGTGGAATCAGGCCTTCGAGTCGATCGGATACAAGGATGCTTTTCAGATTAAATTATTGCCTGAAGACGCTGATCCGATGGATGTTCGGTACCACGTGATTCAGTGGATACACCGTTCTACACGGGGCTGGAGCTACGGTTCGAGCATCACCGATCCTCGCACCGGAGAAATTATGAAGGGTCATGTGAGTTTAGGAAGTTTACGGATTCGCCAAGATTTCATGATTGCGCAGGCGTTAATGAATGCCCCATTTGCGGTTGATGGCTCAGCGAACGGACCTATGATGGAGGTGTCTTTAGCTCGCATTAGACAACTCGCAGCGCACGAAATAGGCCATACACTTGGTTTCGCCCACAATTATGCAGCAAGTGCGCGAGAAAATACTAGTGTAATGGATTATCCGCATCCGCAAATTGACTTCAAAGGTGATCAGATGGATTTCAGCCATGCCTACGACACGAAAATAGGCGACTGGGATAAGGTTTCTGTGAATTATGCCTATGGCGATCACAAAACAACAGCAGAATTAAATCAGGTAATTGATAATGCCTATGCCAAAGGCCTTCGCTTCATCACTGACTCCGATGCACGCAACCCGGGAGGAGCGCATATCTATGCACACCTTTGGGACAATGGAAAAACGATCGTAGACGAACTGGACCACATTTTAGCGGTACGCCAAAAAGCCATCACCAACTTCTCAGTCAAAAACATTCGTCCAAACGAGACCTATTCACACTTAGAAGATATCTTCGTACCCCTTTATTTCTTACACCGGTATCAAACGGAAGCAACCACAAAAATCATTGGTGGTTATGAATATAATTATGCCGTAAGAGGCGGCAAAGAGCTCGTTTTAGAAAATGCCTCGGTGGCCTTGCAGCAAAAGGCTTTGAAATCTGTGGCTGCTACGTTAGATGCGCGCAACCTTGCTATTCCAAAAGATAAATTAGCACTCTTCCCACCACGCGCCTTCAATAATGACCGGACACGGGAATCGTTTAAGGGAAAAACAGGAATTACCTTCGATCCTTTTGGGGCAGTTGAATCCGCCGCTGATTTCACCTTAGATTTCTTGTTGCATCCAGATCGTCTATCTCGATTAGCGGGAAATAAAGCCGTGAACACGCAGCAATTAGGCGTTTCAGAGACCTTGAATACCTTGTTGCAGGCCACACTTTTTACGTCACACGCTGATCCTTATTTACAAGCGACTCAGGAGACGATTAATTTCAAGGTGGTTTCTTCCCTCTTGAATGTGTTGAATGCGCCTTCGATATCGCCTTTAGCAGCGGCTGACATTTCCACTTCCGTGAAAGGTATTAGAGATATTTACAACAAGAAAACTGGTTCCTTTGCGAGCTACCTAGTTCAAACCATCGATCAATTTAAGGCTAATCCTGCGGACTGGAAGCCGATGCAAACGCCAGTGATTCCGGATGGGGCGCCTATCGGGATGGATTGTTATGAGTAAACTTGTTCCTTTTAGCGTATTTATAGAATAAGCAGCAAAATTCTAAACCAGAAAAAATAGTATGACAAAAGTGTGCGTAATCGGTGCCGGACCATCTGGGATCACAGCCTTAAAAAACCTGTTGGACCAAGGACTTGACGTAGTTTGCTACGAATACAACAATCAAGTAGGCGGAAACTGGGTCTATAATGAGAAGACAGGGCACTCCAGTGTGTTCGAGACTACGCACATTATTAGTTCCAAAACCCTATCGCAATACGAGGACTTTACCTTCGACGATTTCGAAAAAGGGATGCCGGATTATCCTTCACACGATCAATTAAGACGCTATTTTCAAGGTTATGCTGCTCATTTTAAGCTCTATGAGCACATTCAATTCGAAAGTTTAGTTAAATCCTGTGAGTTAGATCAAGACCAGAATTGGGTCATCGTTTCTGAGCAGAATGGCGTCGAAAAAACAGAACTATTTACCCATTTAGTCGTTTGCAATGGCCACCATTGGTTGCCTAGAATGCCTCACTACCCGGGTGAATTTACCGGTCGTTTGATGCACTCGCACGAGTTCAAGAAAGCGGAACCTTTTAGAGACCAACGCATCCTGGTCATAGGTGGCGGAAATTCAGCTTGCGATGTGGCTGTGGAAACAAGTCGTGTGAGCAAGAAGACAAGTATTAGCTGGAGAAGAGGATATCGGATAGTGCCTAAGTTTTTGTTTGGCAAACCCAGTGATGTGGTAGCATCCAGATTAACGTTTTTGCCTACGAAATTGAAATTTTTCTTCTCGGAATTATCCGTGAAGATATTTTCCGGGTCGAATAAAAACTACGGTCTTCAAGAACCAGAACATGCGATTACTGGAACCCATCCCACCATTAATGAAGAATTATTGTATAAAGTACGACATGGTAAAGTTTTCCCAAAGGTGGACATTGATCACTTTGAGGGCAAAAATGTCCACTTTAAAGATGGCTCTGTGGAAGAATTTGACACCATTATCGCGTGCACTGGTTATATTCTAGAACATCCATTTTTCCGCAAGGACTTCTTGAATTACAGTGAGGGCGATGTTCCATTATATCTTAAAATGCTGCATGAAAAATACGAGAACTTGTTTTTTGTAGGCATGTTCCAACCATTAGGTTGCATCTGGCCGGGCGCTGAATTGCAGAGTAAAATAGCGGCGAGAGCGATTAAAGGACTTTGGCAAAGACCAAAAAACATCGCTGAATTATGCCAAAGAGAGGTCACCCATCCTCACCTGAATCAAATCAAAACACCAAGACATACGATCACGGTAGACTTCCATTTATTCATCAAACAATTGAAGAAACACCTGCCAGCAAACTATGTCAGCAAATCTCCCTCCTAATGAAAGACACCCTAGTGTTCGTTCATGGCATGTGCCACGGTAGCTGGTGCTGGGAGGAGCAATTTATCCCCTATTTCGAGAAACTAGGTTATCATTGTATTGCGTTCAATCTTCCAGGACACGAGATACAAGGAAGCACCCGGCGCATTTCTTACTCGCTTAACGATTATGTGCAGGCACTCGACCGTGAGGTCGCAAAACTTTCAACCCCTCCCATCATCATCGGTCATTCCATGGGTGGAATGATTCTACAACGCTTCCTAAAAAAAGGAACTTGTAAAAAAGCCATTTTGATGTCTTCCGTTCCTTCTTCAGGAGTATTAAAAGCTAGCCTTCGCGTGTTAACAAAATACCCCGGGGTGATTCCTTACTTGCTTCGTAGAGATCTGAGTGGAGCATTTACCAATTACCCTCAATTGATCTTAAACGACCCTGCTCTTTCTATGCGCTATGCACCTAGAATGTGCGCAGAATCATTTTATGCTTACCTCGGATTAATGCTTCCCGTATCGCATAAAACCTCAATTCCCATTATAGTCGTGGGCGGATCAGAAGATGGACTTATCACCGTTCGCGAATTCGCTAGCACCGCAAAACATTACCAGGCGCGACTGGAAATCATCGATGGCGGATCGCATGACCTGATGCTCGATGATGATTTTGAAAAAACAGCCAAAGTGATACAAGAGTGGATTTAATCTACTTTTAGCATAGGGAACAATCTTCTTATGTCGGCTTCAGTAGGCTGCGTACCATATTCGCAAATTTCAAAGGCCTCCGCATAGAGAGCTTTCGAAGCGCGAGCTGATCCATACCATTTTTCCAAGGTCTTTTGTACGTCGGCGTTGGGTTTAGCAACTCGTTTTTGTAAAAGATAAGCCTTGTATTTCGCTGGATCTTTGGGAACCTCCTCTTCATAATTACCTACCCAAGGAAGCCACTCATAAAACTGGGATTGATGCGCATCTAGGCCAGCTATTTTCTTTTCAATTACCGGCGTGATGTCCACCGCGATATCTGCTTGGAAAGGATTAGGCTTTTTAAAGTTATCTTGGAAATATAAGAAAACTGGATTTTTACGCAATGGTTCGATATCAGGAGCGACATTAGGAACACCCACCATAAACGCTGCATCTTGCACTAAAACACCCGTATAACGGTGATCAGGATGGTAATCATTAGACCGTGGAGCAATCACCACATCGGCCTTCCATTCCCTGATTTTGCGAATGATTTGTAATCTTATTTCCAAAGTAGGTAACAATTCCCCATCGTGATTATCCAATACATCATAGGAAACCCCAAGTCGTTTAGCCACTTCCTTGGTTTCCGCTATTCGGCGTTTAGCTAACATCCCTCCGCCTTGTGACTGATGACCTGCATCCCCATTAGTGACAGACAAAAACTTCACTTGGTGACCCATTTCAACAAAAAGAGCGGCAGTTCCGCCCCCTTTTATATCACAATCATCTGGATGAGCCCCAATAAATATGATACGCAAAGGCTTTGTTTGTGCCTGCAAGCCAAGGCTAAAAAATACGCATAATGCAACGAGTAAGTTTTTCATTATCAATAAGTTTAGTGCTCAATGTTAGGCATAAATGTCTAAAATTCAAAAATGAAAAAGCAGGATAAAAATGTACATTCTCAACAATTTTCCCGACCTTGCCTTCCTAAACCCCAAAAAGATGGCCAAAGGCATGAATTCCCAAAAGGCGGCAAAGAAAGAACCCGCTAAATCTCCTAAGGAGAAAAAAGAAGAAAAGAGAGAGAAAAAGAAAGCAGGCTATCAATAGATAGGCTGCTTTTTTGTTTTTAGATCAACCGTTAAATAAATTTTATATAAAAATTTGTCTAGCCCTGTTTAACTTCATTTTGGTAAAATTCTATACAACATGAAAAAAATACTATTTCTTATCTTTTTGGGATTAAGTATACATACCGCCCACTCCCAAACGGTACAAAATTTTAAAGTCAAGAACGCATCAAACGAAAAAGATAGAACTATGATGCTAGACATTCTAAGAGCAGACTTATATCAAAATGTAAAGCAAGAGCTTGTATTCGTAGTAAATCATTTTAAAGTGTCTGGAAATTATGCATGGTTTGAAGGAGAAGCACAGAGAAAAGATGGAAGACAAATAAGATTTCCTGCAGAGGGGGAATACGATTGTTGTTTGGTAACCAGTCTATTCAAAAAAAGTAATAATAAATGGTACATCGTAGAAAGTGGCGCTTTTGGCACAGATGTGTGGTATGGTGCAATCGCAATGCGCTATCCACAGGTACCCAAAAGTATATTTACACGGATAGCTAGAGGAACTTACTAAATCAATTATCTATGAAAAAGAAAGCCCTTATTTTCTCCTTATTTTTATCCACACTTATTTTTTCTTGTGCAACGAAACAAGAACAAATAGAAGGAATTTGGTTATTTACCAATGTGGATGGAAATGATGTATCTGCTCAAGATATTAAATTAAATTTAGGCAAAGATGGCGTAGCTGTCATAGCAAACAAAGGAATTGTAGGCACTTGGCTCTTAACAAGTGATGAATCCACGATTGAATTAAGAGAATCTCGAGGAAAAAAGGCAGAAGAACTAAAGATAATAACGATAAATAGTAATGAATTGATCGTTATTTCAAAGGGCGATACGGCTAAACTAAAAAAGGTTAAAGAATAATTCTTTAACCTTTTTTAGACGAATTATTCGTCTTTTTAAGCGTATCTAATTGATTTACGCTCATCATTTGCTGCATGGTACGTTGCATATTATCTGGAGAACCATCTAAGAATATGACGTTACCATTTGACTGCTCTCCAAATTGCTTTATCGCTTCAGTCCACATAGAAAACAAAATAACGGACGTATCTAAATTAGCTTGCTGCATCTCTCTAGCTGCATCAGACATCCCTTTCGCTACTTCTTGTCTGAATAAAGCAACTCCTTGACCTCTCAGTTTAGCAGCCTCTTTCTCCGCATTCGCTGAGATTTTAATGGCATTCCCATCTGCTTCTGCCGCCTTCGTTTTTGTTATCAATAAGGCTTGACCTTCATTTTCTGCCGCTGCTTTTAGGTTATTGGATGCCACTACTTGACTCATTGATTTTAAAATCACTTCATCGAATGTAATATCATTTAATTGCAAATCCTGCAAATGGTAGCCCCACTCTTCCATCACTTGATCGATTTGGTCTTTTACATAAGAGACAATCTCTTTGCGCAAACTAAGGATTTCGCTTTGTTTTTTCGTAGCTACAAAAGAGCGAATGGAACCTTCTACCGTTCTAACAATTGTTTGCATTAAACTTTGGGCGTCTATGAATTTATACGCCACATTAATAATCGTCTTCTCCTCTTGGTTAATCACCGAATAAAGTAACATCGACTTAAAATAGACATTTGCTTGATCAATGGTAATGGCTTGAAACTCTAATTCAATAGACCTATTCTGAATGGAAATAGTTTTATAAACACTCTCAATTAGTGGTATTTTAAAATTCAAACCAGGGTATAAAATACGACTGTATTTACCAAACATGGAAATAACAGCAATGTTACCCTGCTGAACAGTAACGACTCCAAAGAAAAAAATAACAAGGGCTAAAACCCCGATAATTACTAAAATATCCATGATGTTGAAGATTTAATTGTCAAGAGCAATATTAACAAATTAATGATAAACTGAGTCTACCGTTAAATAACTATTGTTAAAGGATGTTGGAAAATATCCAACAGAATTATAACTTATTAATTATTAGAAGTCAACTCGCCTAAATAGTATTAAAGCTTATTTATTTAATTCCATTTAGATGAAAAGATTTTCTGTTTTTATACTGCTCTTTCTTTTCCAGTCCTCTTTTTTGTTTGCTAAGAAGCAGCAGAAAATAAACTACCAATTTGTCGAAGAGGTTTATGGCTATATTTTAAAGAAAAAAATTCAGCATCCCCAGATTGTTTTGCATCAGGCGATACTTGAAACGGGCTATTTTAGGGGTAAATACTTGATGTCTCGGAATAACTTGTTTGGCTTTCGAAATAAGAGATACATCCGATTTAAGAACTGGAAAGCTTCTGTAGATTTTTACAAACAATGGCAAATAAAACGATACAAAAACCCCAAAGAGAACTATTATGATTTTCTAGTCAGAATTAAGTTTGCTGGTTCCAAAAAATACAAATCACACTTATTGAAGATAAAATATAAGCCCAAAACAAAAAAATAGCTTCACCCCCACCCATTTGTCTCTATATGAAAGCCTTGTTTATCACTTTTTTTATTATTATTCCACTCAGCCTTTTTTCTCAAGACTGGAAGGTTATTTCGGTAGGGGACAATTCCAATTATTACATCAGAAAACATTCTGAAAATCCGGGAGAAACGAAAGTTTGGATCAAAGAAGAAGGACCTAAAATAGAATATACCAATTCCGCCGGAAAGAAAATATTAATTAGGGGCAAGCATATCGTCTTATGGGATATCAATTGCAGTGATAAACAAATTGGTCTAGTAAGCACTACCATTTACAATAGCACTGGAACCGTACTAAGTAACACAGTAATACCATCCTATTCTATCCAATATCAAGATGTAATTCCAGAGTCGAAAGGTGAATTATGGCTAAATGAGGCCTGCAATCTATTTAATCCCGAAGAAATCATTTCTGAAGAAGTGGAGGAGGACGAGTTTATTAAAGCGGATACGATAGCTGCTGAGGAAAGTCCTTTATATGAAGAGATTATATTAGAGCAGAGTGATAGAGTAGTCTTGGAAGAGGAGCCGGAAGAAGCCTTGTTAGCGATATCAGAGGAAAGAGTAGTTTTAGAATACAAAGAAAAAATCTATACAACTGTTCAGCAACAAGCTGAATTCCCTGGCGGATTAAGAGCATGGAGTCGATTTCTGAGCACAACGATTAGATATCCCTCTGCAGCGAAGCGAGCGAATAAAGGTGGGATGGTTTTAGTCTCCTTTGTTATCAATACGAATGGAACAATTCAAGATATTCAATTGAAAAAAAGAATTGGTTTTGGGTGTGATGAGGAAGCAATTCGAGTAATTAGAGCAATGCCTCGATGGAACCCAGCTAAACAAGATGGCAAAGCGGTAAGGTCTAGATTTACTCAACCTATCACCTTTGCCATTACAAAATAGAGCTGGTATAAATTTGCGCAGTTTTTGGTCAAAAATAATTTGGACGAAACTCATGCGATACGCCCATCCTTTTCTTTTTAGCTGTTTTCAAGTACTTTTGAGGTAGATGAGCTCAAAAGACCCCAAGGTATTTTTCATTACCCCACCTTTTACCCAATTAAATACGCCCTACCCTGCGACGGCCTATTTGAAGGGGTTTATGAATACCAAAGGTTTGGCCTCCTATCAGGCTGATTTAGGCCTAGAAGTAATTCTGCAACTTTTTTCCGCAAACGGACTTAAGCAGTTATTTGCACACATCGAAGGTGCTGGTAAAAAATTGAATGAGAATAGCCAACGAATGCTTCGACTAAAGCAGTCCTATATTCGCACCATTGACCCGGTTATTTCCTTTTTACACGATAAAAATCCCACCCTCGCACATATCATTGGCGAACAAAACTACCTGCCTGAAGGGTCGCGCTTTCAGCAAGTAACGGATTTAGAATGGGCCTTTGGGAGCATGGGGGTGTGTGATAAAGCGAGGCATTTAGCCACGCTTTACTTAGAAGATATTTCTGATTTAATTATTGATGCGGTTGATCCACATTTTGGATTTAGCCGGTATGCGGAGAGGCTCGGTCGATCAGCTTCCACTTTTCATGAATTACATGATGCGCTGAACGCGCCACTTACCTATATTGATGACTTATTAGTGGCTATTTTAGCTGAAAAAATAAGAGCAGAACAGCCCGATTTAGTTGCCATCACAGCGCCTTTCCCTGGTAATTTATATAGTGCCCTACGATGTGGGCAGTGGATCAAGAAACACCATCCACAGATCAAAGTCGCCTTTGGTGGAGGATATGCGAATACTGAATTACGTTCTTTGCAAGAGCCTCGTGTATTTGAGTTTGTCGACTTTATTACACTAGATGATGGAGAAACACCATTGATGAATCTTTTGGATCATCTAAAAGGTTCACGCGAATTAAAAGATTTAAAACGTACTTTTTGTTGCATCGATGGATCTGTTGTATACTTGAATGGGTCGAAGGATTCTGATGTGAAGCAAAAAGACGTGGGCACTCCAGATTATTCGGATCTTAAATTAGATCAATATCTATCAGTCATTGAAATTGCGAACCCCATGCACCGACTGTGGAGTGATGGCCGCTGGAACAAATTGACGCTAGCACATGGCTGCTATTGGGGCAAATGTACATTCTGCGATATTTCTTTGTCCTACATAAAAGACTACGAATTCACAACGGCTCCGATGTTAGTCGATCGCATGGAGGAGATGATCAAGCAAACGGGGAATAATGGATTTCATTTTGTGGATGAAGCGGCACCGCCGGCCTTGATGCGCGACGTAGCATTAGAAATTATTCGTCGTGGTTTGACGGTAGTTTGGTGGACGAATATTCGTTTTGAGAAGAGTTTTACCAAAGACCTATGTCAACTACTTGTTCGCTCCGGCTGCATCGCCGTTTCGGGTGGTTTAGAAGTGGCCTCCGATCGACTTTTGGAATTAATTGATAAAGGAGTTACCGTATCACAAGTCGCACAGGTAGCTGATCATTTTACGCAAGCGGGCATTTTAGTCCATGCTTATTTGATGTATGGATTCCCCACACAAACCGCACAAGAGACAGTGGATTCGCTTGAAGTGGTTAGACAGCTAGTAGAAAACGGAGTGGTGCATTCGGGATTTTGGCATCAATTTGCTCTTACAGCACATAGTCCTGTAGGCATAAATCCGGACGCCTATCAAATAAAAATACTGAATCCTGAACCAGGCAGCTTCGCCAATAACGATTTAGAACATGCGGATCCCACCGGAACGGATCATGCAAAATTCAGTGAAGGATTAAAGAAATCCTTGTTCAATTATATGCATGGCATCGGACTGGATATGCCGCTGCAGGAATGGTTTGATTTCAAAATTCCTCGGACACAAATTCCGAAAAATTACATTGCCCGCATTCTAACCCAAAAAGAAGATACGTTCCCTAAGGCCACGGCCAAAATTGTTTGGCTCGGGCCTGAGCCTACCAAGGTGAAAAAAGCCATGTTATTCAGTTTAGGCAGAGAAGAAGTCGAATTAGAGGTGCCGGAAAAACTAGGAGTTTGGCTCATAAAGGCATTGCCTGCAATTTCTCTAGGCACTGAAAAAACAGGAACTTTTGCTGAATTTCAAGCCGCATATGCTAAAGCTAGCCTAGGTAATTTCGACAACTTCTGGGAAGGGGAAATCGGAGAAGAATTACGGGTGATGGGGTTGTTGGTGGTATAGGATCTATTAAAAACAAAAAAGCTTCAAATTTCTTTGAAGCTTTTTTCTTAGTTGGCGGTCCGGACGGGACTCGAACCCGCGACCCCATGCGTGACAGGCATGTATTCTAACCAACTGAACTACCGGACCGTCTTGTAATTAGTGGCACAAAATTAGGGAATTTATGCTTTGAAACAATACCTTTGAATAAAAAAGTAATAAAATATGCACGTACCTGCTAGCTACGAATACCCGAATGCGCCGTATTTCGCTGAATATCTGAACTTTGAGGCAGATGAAAATTTGTTTGAGGTATTTAAAAATCAATACAACGAGTTAATTGAAATCTTTGAAAATGCAGGAAATGGCCAGGCAGACAAAGCTTATGCCCCTGGAAAGTGGAGCTTAAAGGGTTTACTTGGCCATATGGTAGATACGGAAAGAATTGTGTCATATCGGGTTTTAGCGATTGCAAGAGGCGAAAAAACGCCATTGCCCGGTTTTGATGAAAACGAATACCAAGCAGCCTCTGAATACGAAACACAAGATGCAGCTGCTATTGTCGCACAATACAAAGCAACAAGAGCAGCCACATTAGTACTTTTACATTCCTTCTCTACAAAACAATGGAACCAAATGGGCGAAGCGAATGGCAAAAAAACCAGCGCAAGAGCCTGGGCTTGGATGATCGCTGGACATGAAAAACACCACCTTAGGATAATTAAGGAGCGGTATTTAGCCTAAAATCCTTAATATTGCAGTATGCAATTTTTTAAATACCAAGGTACTGGGAATGATTTTGTGGTGGTGGATGACCGCGCGAAGACTTTTGACCTAAATCAAGAGGCGATTGCGCTACTTTGCCACCGTCGTTTTGGTATAGGTGCCGATGGATTCATGCTTTTGCAGGAGGCAGACGGCTATGATTTTCGGATGGTCTACTATAATTCAGACGGTACAGAAGGAACCATGTGTGGAAACGGTGGCCGTTGTTTAGTCCGCTTTGCGGCTGATCAGGGCATTGTGAAAGATAAAGCTAGTTTCATTGCGGTAGATGGGCCACATTTGGCCTATATTAATCCTGAAACTATCTCCTTGAAAATGATGGATGTAAAAGGTATCGAGCAACACAATGACGATTATTTTACCAATACAGGTTCTCCACATTTCGTACGATTCACAAAGCAGGTACAGTTTTATGATGTCAAAAATACCGGTTCAGCGATTCGTTATTCCGAGGCCTACCAACCCATCAATGGAACTAATGCTAATTTCGTAGAGAAATTAGATGACCAAACACTCTTCGTCCGCACCTATGAGCGCGGCGTAGAGGACGAAACCTATTCCTGTGGTACAGGCGTGACGGCTGCAGCTTTAGTAGCTAAAACTTTCCAAAACGTACAAACTCCCATTAAAATTAAAACCTTAGGAGGTGAATTAGCCGTGAATTTCGACGGCGATGCCATCTCTGGATTTACCAATATTTTCCTAATAGGTCCGGCAAAACACGTGTTTACGGGCAAAATCTCTTTATAATATGTCATTATTAGATTCAACCACTCAACAAAACATCGACCAGTGGCTTTCGGGCCCCTACGACGCTGCCACGAAAGCCACGATTCAGGAATTAATCACCAAAGGAGATCAAACGACTTTGACCGATTCATTCTATAAATCACTGGAATTCGGTACAGGCGGTATGCGCGGCGAGATGGGAGTGGGTTCGAATCGCATGAACAAATACACGGTAGGCGCGGCCACACAGGGCTTTGCAAACTATTTAAATGCGTCATTCCCTGGCCAAAAAATCAAAGTAGCCATCGCGCACGATTCACGCAATAACTCGCCTGAATTCACCCGCATCGCTGCAGACATTTTCACTGCGAACGGCATCGAGGTTTACTTATTCCCGGCCTTACGTCCTACCCCACAATTGTCCTTCACAGTTCGCCACCTAGGCTGCCAAGCAGGATTAGTGATCACTGCATCGCACAACCCAAAGGAATATAATGGGTATAAAGCATATTGGTCAGATGGTTCTCAGGTAGTTGCACCGCATGACAAAAACATCGTCAAAGAGGTGAACGCCATCACGAGTATCGCAGACATTAAATTCGAAGGAAACGATGCCTTATTGCACCTATTGGATGGTTCAATCGACGAAGCCTACCTACAAACGATTTTAGTTAACTGCCGCCAGCCGGAGGTGATTAAACGCCAAAAAGACCTCAAAATCGTCTTCTCCCCTATCCACGGGACTGGAATCACTTTAGTTCCTCAAGCCTTGCAATTACTAGGTTTCGAGGCCGTAACAGTAGTGGAAGAGCAAGCGGAACCGAATGGCAATTTCCCAACGGTGATTTACCCGAATCCGGAGGAGAAGGAAGCTTTGACTTTGGCATTAAACAAGGCCAAAGCCATCGACGCCGACCTAGTGATCGCGACAGACCCTGATGCAGACCGCGTGGGTGCAGCTGTAAAAAGCCCAGGCGGCGAATGGGCCCTCTTAAACGGGAACCAAATGGCCAGCCTCATCCTGTACTATCTATTAAAGGTATCGGATTTAAAAGGCAACGAGTTCGCCGCGAAGACCATCGTGACAACCGACTTAATCGACAAAATGTGCGCTTCGAAAGGCGTACCTTGCTATAATACCCTCACCGGTTTCAAATACATCGCCCAAGTGATCCGCGAATTAGAAGGAAAAGAAAAATTCCTAGGCGGTGGCGAAGAGTCCTACGGCTACTTAATCGGCGATGCAGTACGCGATAAAGACGCAGTGGCCTCTTGTGCCATGATCGCCGAATTAACCGCTTACGCAAAAGACCAAGGCAAATCATTGTTTGACTTCCTAGCGGAGATGTACGTAGAAAACAATTTCTACTACGAAGGACTAATTTCCCTTACAAAAAAAGGAAAAGCCGGCGCCGAAGAGATCAAACAAATGATGATCAACTTGCGCTCGAACGTCCCAGCTACCGTGGCAGGTTCAAAACCCGTTCGCGTGTTAGACTACGAAGGATTAGTTTCGACTGACTTATTAACCGGTGAAAATTCCCCTATCAAAGTAGGTTTAGGCATCGAAGCATCGAATGTGATCCAATTAATCTTAGCAGACGGATCTAAAGTCTCCGCTCGTCCATCCGGCACCGAACCTAAAATCAAGTTCTACGTATCCGTGAATGCACCTTTAGCTTCAGCGGCTGACTTCTTTAGCGTTTATGCGGAGTTGCAGAAGAAAGTGGGGGTGATTCAGGAGGATTTAGGTCTAGTGTAAAATTTCAAAGAGCAAAGAGCAAAGAGCAAAGATGGTATAAAAAAAGGGGCTTAGGCCCCATTTTTTATACATTTAGAAACATTTCATACAATCATCTCCGCAGGAGATTCCAACTTTATGCTTTGTGCTTTATTCTTTATGCTTTAATCTATACTCTCTACTCTATAATCTCTAATCTCCCACAGATACAACCTATTAGAATTATCCATAAATTCAGCCAATAAAACCAATAACTATGTTGACTGAATCTCAGATCCTTGCCTATAAGCAGGATGGTTATATCCAAATCCCCCACTTTTTTTCTAAAGAAGAAATTGACTTGCTATTTGAAGTGGCGACAGATGAATCTGTGGTTAATCACGCATTTGATTTAAATGATCAGACGGGTAAGAAAACGAAGCTAACGCTTTGGTTTACGGCTGGAGATGATTCTTTTGGGCTGATGTCGCGTTGTAAAAGGATGGTTACGTCCGTTCAAAGCCTCTTAGGTGAAGGTGAGGTCTGTCATTTTCATTCCAAAGTCATGCAGAAAGAACCGCGGGTAGGTGGTGCCTGGGAATGGCATCAGGATTATGGTTATTGGTATAAAAATGGGTTTCTGTTTCCTGAGTCGATGGTTTCAGTGATGATTGCGTTGACGGATGCAACTGTAGAAAATGGGTGTTTACAAGTGTTGAAAGGCACGCATCATATGCAACGAATTGAGCACCATTTTGCAGGGGAACAACAAGGGGCCGATAGGGTTTTTGTGGAAGAGGCGGCTAAGGTTTCGGAACTTGTATATTGCGAATTAAAGGCCGGAGATGTATTGTTTTTTCATCCAAATATACTTCACAGATCGGAGGCAAATTTGTCCGATAATGCCCGTTGGTCGGTCATATCGGCGTATAATTTAGCCTCAAACAAACCTTTTTTGGAGAAAAATACATCTTGTATTACGCCTATTAGCATGGTACCGGATGAGGCAATTTTAGCGAGTGGAAAAAAAGCAGTGATTGGCGCTGACTTCCTAGCTAAAGAAGAAGAGATCACGTTAAAAATCAACAAATAATGGCAAAAGTATGTATTCTAGGTGGTGGATTCATCGGTCGATTTTACGCTGAATCCCTGTGTGGTAGACGTAGCAAAGATAGCGTCACCGTCGTTTATTCAAGAAAGGAATCCACAGCCTCTCGGTTCGCGAAGGATTATGACGTTCCTCATTATTGCACAGAAATGGAGGATGCGATTGCGCATGCGGAATCTGAGTTTGTCGTTATTGCTTTGCCTAACTATTTGCACGAGGAAGCGGTCATGCTTTGCGTGAAACATAAAAAGGCGGTACTGTGTACAAAACCCTTAGGCCGGACGGCTGAAGAAGCTTTACGCATGACCTTAGCATGCGAGAAAGCGGGTGTTTTTGCCGGGTATTTAGAGGACTTATGTTATACGCCAAAATTTTTAAAATCTGTCAAAAGTGTGGAAGAGGGCGCAATAGGGAGAGTTCTTTGGGCAAAATCCCGAGAGACACATCCTGGCCCGCATGCCGATTGGTTTTGGGATATGGAGAAAGCGGGTGGTGGTGCCGTGGTCGATTTAGGTTGTCATTGCATCGAGATTGCGCGTAATTTTATTGGTAAAGATGTGCTCCCGGTGGAAGTTATGTGCTGGGCTGATACGCAGGTAAAACCGATTGATGCGGAGGATCATGCGATTGGTTTGGTTAAATATGAGAATGGGGCCATCGGACAGTTTGAAGTATCATGGACATTTAGAGGCGGAATGGACTTGCGAGATGAGGTAATGGGGACGGAAGGTACGATATGGGTTAATTCATTTTTACGTACTGGATTTGAGATGTTTACGAGTGGAAACACGGATAATTATGTAGCAGAGAAAGCGGAAACGAATGTGGGCTGGCAGTTCCCCGTAGGCGATGAAGCACATGAACTAGGCTATCCTACGATGTTCAATGACATGTTTGATGCCTACGAAAAAGGCATACAGCCGCGCGAAACTTTTTATGATGGATACGTAGTTAATGCGATTATTGATGCAGCGTATAAATCGGCCAAAACAAAACTTTGGGAACCCGTTCAACTCCCAGAATGGCGCGGAAAAAGGGGACTAACGAAGCCGTCTGTCTACCAAGAATACGATGCAAAGCATTGGCTCATCAAAGAGGAAATCCTTCCGAATGGAGATAAAAAAATAATTCTGAAAGATAAATCAACTGGCGTTATCTCAGAAATAGCTCAATTAAGCTAATTTAAACTCACTCGTAAAGTGGAATACAATCTCGGGATTGTTCGTCTGGTTCATGCGAAGGATCCAGTCAGATTCGGCTAAGAAGACGTAGTTGCCGTCTTTATCTTGGGCGATATTTTGACCTTTTAAACGGACGAATTCTTGCAATTTCTTCGGATCTTCTGAAGTTATCCAGCAAGCTTTCGTAACAGGCATACCTTCGAAACGACACTTCGCACCATATTCATGCTCTAAACGGTATTGAATTACTTCGTATTGAAGCTCTCCTACCGTACCCACAATCTTCCGATTTCCGAGCTGCGGTTGCAAGAATAATTGAGCCACTCCTTCGTCGGTTAATTGGTCGATACCTTTTTCGAGCTGTTTGGCCTTCATCGGATCGAGGTTAATTAACTCCTTGAAAATCTCTGGAGAGAAAGACGGAATACCTTGGTAGTTCAAAACTTCGCCCTCGGTGAGTGTATCCCCGATTTTAAAGTTACCTGTATCATAAAGACCCACCACGTCACCTGGGAAGCCTTCTTCGATGACCTCTTTATCTTGGGCCATAAAGTTGTACGGATTCGCGAAACGAACGTTCTTCTTTAAGCGAATATGTTGGTAGAAGGTATTGCGTTTGAAAGTACCGGAACAGATGCGTAAGAAGGCGATTCTATCGCGGTGTTTCGGGTCGAGGTTCGCGTGGATTTTGAAGATGAATCCAGTGAATTTCTTCTCTTCAGGTTCGACGGTTCGCACATCTGTTCCACGCGCTTGCGTGGACGGTGCGATGCGGGTAAATGTATCTAATAGTTCTTGTACGCCAAAGTTGTTAACCGCAGAGCCAAAGAAAACAGGGGCTATATCACCAGAAAGATAATCGTTGCGATCAAAGGGTTCGTAAACTCCATCGATTAACTCGACGTCTTCACGCAATTGATTCGCATCGCGGTCTCCCACGCGAGCGTCTAAATCAGGGGAATCGATGTCGACAGCGACGACTTCTTTTTCAATTTTGGTCTTATTCGCTGAGAATAAATTCAGCGATTTTTCCATCAGGTTGTAAACGCCTTTGAAGTTTTGGCCCATATTAATCGGCCAAGTTAATGGGCGCACTGAAATGCCTAATTTTTGCTCTAATTCGTCTAAAAGATCAAACGGGTTTTGGCCTTCGCGATCCATTTTGTTAATGAAGATGATCACGGGAGTCTTGCGCATACGGCAAACCTCCATCAAACGCTCCGTCTGCTCTTCCACACCCTTCACACAGTCAATCACTAGAATCACGGAATCAACGGCCGTTAACGTACGGTACGTGTCTTCTGCGAAGTCCTTGTGACCCGGCGTATCCAGAATGTTGATTTTTAATTTATTGTATTCGAAGGTCATCACGGAAGTCGCGACCGAGATACCACGCTGACGTTCGATCTCCATAAAGTCAGAGGTGGCCCCTTTCTTAATCTTGTTCGATTTCACCGCGCCGGCTGTTTGGATCGCTCCCCCGAAGAGGAGCAATTTCTCCGTCAATGTGGTTTTACCAGCATCGGGGTGAGAAATAATCCCAAAGGTTCTGCGTTTCGCAATTTCAGTTACAATCTGACTCATTCGTTCTTCATTAAAAATCAAGGTGCAAAATTACGCCAAAAATGGGGGAATAAAAAGGCAAAAAAAAGAGCCGGGGCTGTCGCCCCGGCTCTCCTTAATTCAAAATGAGCATTACTCTCTCGTATTCAAGTGAGACTTCGGTCTACCATATAAGAAGTAAACCACTAATCCGAACAATAACCACGCAATGGCAAAGATTTGCGCTGTACGGCCTAAGTTCAAAATTAAGAAGGTATTCACTAAGATACCTAGTGGAGCAATGATATTTAAGCCAGACACTTTGAATGGACGATCACGGTTAGGATCTCTGAAACGAAGAATCCATACAGCTAAACACACCATCGTGAAGGCGAACAAGGTACCGAAACTAGTCATATCACCTAATAAAGAAATCGGTGTGAAACCTGCTACTAGTGAAACCACTGCACCTACTAAAATCGTTGACTTATACGGTGTTTTGAAGGTAGGATGAACTTCTGCGAAGAATTTTGGCAATAAACCATCTTTCGCCATACCTAAGAACACACGCGTTTGACCTAACATCATTACTAGCATTACAGATAATAAACCTGCTGTAGCTGCTGCTGTAATCACGAATACGGCCCAAGGCTGACCCGCTACATCAAATGCAAAAGCCACTGGAGCTTTTAAGGCATCACCTGTGATGTCTTTGTAGTTAATCATACCCGTTAACACTAAAGAAACCGCAATGTATAATACCGTACAAATTAAAAGTGACGCAATAATAGCGAAAGGCATATCTTTCTTTGGGTTGATCGCCTCGCCTGCTTGTGTAGAAACGGCATCAAAACCGATGTAGGCAAAGAAGATCGCAGATGCACCCGAGATGATACCGCCCCAGCCATAAGCTGGAAGCATTTCACCACTTTCGTGCTTCACTAAAGTCTCTTCTGGAATGAAAGGTGTCCAGTTTGCAACATCGATGTAGAACGCACCCATAATGATCACAAATAAGATCACGGCTACTTTCAATACTACGATTAAGTTGTTCGCGCTAGCTGCTTCTTTGATCCCCTTAACAAGAATCCAAGTCACAAACCACACAATCACTAATGCTGGCAAGTTCACCGCAGCACCACCGAAAGAAACGGGGTCATTCGTTAAATTTGCTGGTAAATGTATCCCAAAGAGGTGGAGGAGCTTGTTAAAATAACCCGACCAACTCACGGCGACTGTCATCGCACCCATCGCATATTCGAGGATCAATCCCCAACCAATAATCCACG
>JBIIGE010000124.1:0-3118 GCA_044236555.1 Aquirufa sp. | reverse complement strand
GGAACATGCCAGACGCATAGGCGTAAACTAGGGTTTCGGCGGTGAGGGGCGTGGAGGCTTCCATTAAATAATTTGTTGATAATTGGGATTTAAACGAAGATTTACCGAAATTCGACCCTTAAATGTCAACAACAGTTGACATTGCTTTTGACAAAACTAAGGAATGACCTTTATTAATTCAAATTATTACCTCGCATCTATGCTCCGACGAAGGAGACGATTCATCTTTCGGGTCTGATACCCTACAGGTGTGTGTGTGTAATTTGTCTCATTCTTTAATTTTCGTCCCTTCATGAATAAATATACCGTTCAAGTGGCTAGCGAACAACATTTCGACCTAGCCCAATCCATCTGCAACGAGATGGCTGAATCAGCCAAAGCACGCGGAACCGGAATTGCCAAGCGTACCCCCGATTACCTTCAAGAAAAGATGTCCGAAGGAAAGGCCATCATTGCTACAGATGACGTAGACGGCTCTTTTGTGGGTTTTTGCTATATCGAAACCTGGCAACACGGGAAGTTTGTTGCAAACTCAGGATTGATTGTTAAGCCGAGTTATAGACAATATGGAGTGGCCAAAGCCGTAAAGGAAAGAGCCTTTCAATTATCGCGTGAACGTTTCCCAGACGCAAAAATCATCGGTATCACGACCTCACTAGCGGTCATGAAGATTAACTCTGATCTTGGATATGAACCTACGACTTTTGCGGAATTACCGGTAGATGATAATTTCTGGAAGGGATGTGAATCCTGTGTGAATTTTGACATCCTAACGAGAACGGAACGGAAAATTTGTTTGTGTACTGGCATGATATATGACCCTGAGAATCCTGAGAAAAAATCGCCAGAAGAAAAAGACGAAAAGTGGCTATTCTTGAAGAATATCGCCGATTTTACCCGCCTAAAGAAGTTTAAAGAAAAATTATTAATGCCTTTCAAGAAGAAGGCAAAATAGAGCATTTATGAGCAAGCCTAAAGTTATTCTAGCGTTTAGTGGTGGTTTAGACACCTCCTTTTGTGTGAAATATCTAACGGAAGAGCGCGGCATGGAAGTGCACTCGGCCCTGGTGGACACGGGTGGATTTTCTCCGGCAGAACTGAAAACAATCGAGGAGAAAGCCTATTCATTGGGTGTAACTTCGCACGTGACACTGGACGTGGTGGAGGAATACTACCAGGATTGTTTGAAATACTTGGTTTTTGGCAATGTATTAAAAAACAATACCTATCCCCTTTCTGTATCTGCTGAGCGCGTTTTTCAAGCCACAGCAGTGGCTAAGTATGCGGCCAAATTAGGTGCAAAAGCCATCGCGCACGGAAGTACAGGCGCGGGAAACGACCAAGTCCGTTTCGATGTCGTGTTCAGAATCCTAGCACCCGAGTGCGAAGTGATCACACCTATCCGGGACTTGCAACTATCTAGAGAAGCTGAAATTGAATTCTTAAAATCGAAAGGCGTGGTGCAAGAATGGCATAAGTCGACATATTCGATCAATAAAGGCCTTTGGGGCACGTCAGTGGGTGGAAAAGAGACCTTAACATCAGATGGTTATTTACCAGAAGAGGCTTGGCCTACGCAATTAACGAAGACTGAGCCGGAGAAAATTAGCTTGCAATTCGAAGCAGGACAGCTAGTCGGATTAGATGGCAAGAAATTTCCATCGACCGTGGCTGCGATTCGGGAGTTAACGGAAAGAGCCGGTGCTTTTGCAATCGGTCGTGACATCCACGTGGGTGATACGATCATCGGGATTAAGGGACGTGTGGGCTTCGAGGCTGCTGCCCCTTTGATCATCATAAAAGCACACCATTTATTAGAGAAACACGTATTAACGAAGCACCAATTGTATTGGAAACAAAACATCGGTGATATGTACGGAACGCTATTGCATGAAGGTCAATTCTTAGAGCCCGTGATGCGTAATTTCGAAACATTCTTAGCGGATACGCAAGGCAATGTGACGGGAACGGTCTATGTGACTCTGTCTCCATACCAATTTATGGTGACGGGAATGGAATCGAAATATGATTTGATGTCCTCGGTTTTTGGGGCATACGGAGAAATGAACAAAGCATGGACCGGAGACGATGTGAGAGGATTCTCGAAAATCGCGTCGAACCAAACGATGATCCACCGGAAAGTTAACGAATAATAAGATGGCAAAGATCGGAATCGTAGGGGCCGCAGGCTACACAGGAGGCGAATTACTAAGAATCTTAGTGAATCACCCAGATGTACATTTGACGTGTATTTTATCCAACTCACAGGCTGGAAAATTGATCTCAGATGTGCACACAGATTTATTAGGCTCTACGCATCTTCGATTTGTTAAAGACCTAACACCCGTAGACGTCCTCTTCTTATGTTCCGGACACGGCGAGTCGAAGAAATTCTTAGCCGCGAACGACATTCCATGGCACACGAAAATCATCGATTTAAGCACGGACTTCCGTGATGAATCCGACGGCTTCGTCTATGGATTACCCGAATTCCAAAAAGAAAAGATCCAATCTGCGACCAAAATCGCGAACCCCGGTTGCTTCGCGACTTCCATCGAATTAGCCCTTTTGCCTTTAGCGGCCGCAGGTCTAATCACCGAAGACGTGCACGTTTCAGCCATCACTGGTTCGACAGGCGCTGGCCAATCGCTTTCCCCTACGAGCCATTTCTCGTGGAGAAATAACAATGTGAGTGTGTATAAGACGTTTACGCACCAGCATTTGAAAGAGATTAAACAGACCTTAGGCACGAACAAAGCCATCCATTTCATCCCCTACCGCGGCAATTTCTCGCGCGGGATTATGGCGAATGTGTACACGCCTTACAGCGGCACGCAGGAACAGGCCGAAAAATTATACGAAGATTTCTACGAAAATTCCCCCTTCGTTTTCCTCAGCCCAGCAGCAGTAGATGTCAAACAGGTGGTGAATACGAACAAGTGTTTTCTTCATTTGCAGGTTCATGAGGGCCAAATCCTCATCAGCTCTGTAATAGACAACTTGATTAAAGGTGCCTGTGGCCAAGCGGTTCAAAATATGAATTTGATGCTGGGGTGGAGCGAGGAAGCTGGATTGAAATTAAAAGCCATTGGGTTTTAGAGTAGAGATTAGAGAGTAT
>JBIIGE010000123.1:0-3149 GCA_044236555.1 Aquirufa sp. | reverse complement strand
TTCCCTCAATATCACCTGCGGCTATCTCAACAGCAAATTCTTTTTCTACTACTTTACGTACCTTATCTGCAACAGCTGGATCAATGGCGAAGCAGATACTGTGTTCTGAAGACGCCTGAGAAATCAACACAACTGATATTTTTTCGCGCGCAAGAACGGTAAATAACTTAGCTGAAACTCCAGCCACACCGATCATACCAGAACCCTGCAAATTCACTAACGCTAGGGAATCTATGGAAGAAATACCTGTAATAATATAGGGACTTCCGGTAGGCTCTTTGCTGATAATAGTCCCCTTAAATTGGGAATTAAAGGTATTTAATACACGAATCGGAATATTTTTAGCGAAAGCAGGTTGCAAGGATGGAGGATAAATTACCTTAGCTCCAAAATGGGTTAATTCCATTGCTTCCGCATAAGATATCGAAGGAATAGTGAAAGCAGATTTCACTTTGCGCGGATCAGCCGTCATCATTCCATCCACATCCGTCCAAATTTCAATCTCTTTTACATCTAAAGCTGCACCTATAACAGAGGCGGTATAATCAGAACCACCACGACCTAATGTCGTTGTCTCACCTTTAGCATTAGATGCGATAAAACCAGTCACTAAACCAATTTTACCCTTAATTTCCTCAAAATAACTAGCAATTAATGGATTAGTTAAACCAAAATCAACCTCAGAGTGACTAAAAGCGCTATTCGTTTTAATGATCTCCCGAGCATCTACATAAACAACCGGTAGTCCTTTTTGATGTAAAATCGCATAAATTAAATAAGTCGATAGACGCTCCCCAAAACTAACTAATGCATCAGATGTCTTGGGCGAAATCTCTTTAATCAAATTAATCCCTTTCAACACATCACGTAATTCGTTGACCAAGGTGCGTACATGTGCGATAACTTGGCTTTGTTCAGTAACAGGAATAAAGTGCTTAATGATGTCAAAATGACGTGTTTCAATCGTCTCAATCAAGGTATTTACCGTGCTTTTCGGCTGAGCCGCTAGGGTGCCCGCTTCTAACAAATGATTCGTCACACCGCTCATCGCAGAGAACACAACAGCAAAATCTGAGGAGGATTTTCCGTTTGACTCGATAATCGTCAAAACAGATTGAATACTTTCGATACTACCACAACTGGTACCACCGAATTTTAGGATTTTTTCCATTAATTAAGAAAACAAAATGATTCTCAACTCTACAAACAGCTGAGATATAGGACAAATATACGATTTTAGGCCGTATTTTGCCCAAGAATGCGGTGCCCTTTTCGTTTTCTTTTGGTCAAATTCCAATAATTATCACTTAAAACGGAAATATTTCCGTCTACCTCGAAGATCGCTAGATTAACATCACTAACTTCTTCCACTCCATGTTCCCTCACTACTGCCTTTAATTGTTCTAAGGAAATGGATGCTTCTTTCAAGGCATTAGGGCGAACCTGCCCATTATAAATCAAAAGAATGGGCTCTCCATCGATCACCTTACTTATGGATTCGCTCCCTAAAGTAAGACGTTTAAATATATAATTCATTGCAAATAAAGCCAAAGCCGCCACTAAACCTCCAGTTAAACTCGTATCCTCTCCTACCATCGCTGTCTGCACTGAATTAGATATCAACAAGATGAATACCACATCCACCACGGATAATTGCGCAAACTCTTTCTTCCCAAAAACACGAATAGCCGCTACGATAAACACGTAAACGGCTATTGATTTGAGGGCGATGATTACATAGCCTTCCATAAAATTTTATTTTTTCTTTTCCGCAGCCATTACCATCGCAAGCTTTAATTTAGCCGCTAGGTCATAGATATTGGTTAATTCTTGTACCGTCTGGTTGCGATCCATTCGAACCACTAAAGTAACCGCCTTTTTAGAAGTCACTTCATTTGTCAATTCAGCTTCTAAATTAGCCACGTCCACTAAACGATCATCAATATAATAATTTAGCTTCTCGTCCACCGTCAAACGAATGACCTCATTGGCAGGCGTAGGCATTGGTTTAGCTGTTTCCGGTAAAAGCAATTTAATCGCATCCGGTGAAGCTAGCGTCGAAATCATTAAAAAGAACATCAATAAAAAGAATAGGATATCCGCTAGGGCTCCTGTTTCTACTTCCGATGCTTCTCTGGCTCTTTTTCTGAAATTCATCGAATTAGGCTTTAGACGCTGGTTTGTGAAGAATATCTAAGAAATCAATCGCCGTAATTTCCATTTTATTAATGGTGCGATCAATCATAGTAGTCAATAAAGTATACAATACATAAGCAATGATACCCACAATCAATCCAGATGCTGATGTTACCATTTTCTCATAAATACCACCAGCAATCGTTGAAATATCAATTTTATTGGAAATAGAGATATTATGGAACGTACGAATCATACCCGTTACGGTTCCTAGGAATCCAAACATAGGAGCAATACGAGCGATAGCGCTCAGAATACCTAAATTCTTCTCCATATTGTAGATCTCTACTTTGGCCTTATTCTCAATCGCAGCCTCAATATCACGGATAGGAGAACCTAAACGGGATAAGCCTTTTTCTAAAAGCTTCGCAATCGGGTAAGATGTTGATTTGCAGAAATTAATCGCACCTTGTACGTTACCTGCTTGCAACATATCATGAATCTTGTGTAAGAAATCTTCATCTAATTTTGCCGTCTTGCGGATATACAAATAACGCTCTACAAACAAGAATACGGCTGCTGCAAACAAGAAACCGATAGGATACATAACATATCCCCCTTTTGATAATAAGTCCAAAACAGAAAACTCCTCCACCACTACTTTCGTAACTTCTTGAACAGGAGCTGAATTAACGATGGAATCTGCAATAGCTGCAGTAGAATCGACGGTTACGGTACCCGCCTGAAGTAAAATAGTTGCTAGCGAAAAAGCCATAGGATGATTTGATTAATCTTATTAACTACAAGTTTACAATTTTTTTTTCAAATTCTACGGTCGTCTAGATTGATTTTGGAGTTCAGTAAACCAAAAGCCTTCCTTTAAACTATACGACGAAAACCAAAGCTCATTTATGGCTAATTCCCGGAGCACTTTCTCCACTAAAAAAGTGGCATAAGGGAATATACTTGCTCTAAATGCTTTCATTCCAGGATAGTCCACACGCTCTTCATAA
>JBIIGE010000122.1:0-3151 GCA_044236555.1 Aquirufa sp. | reverse complement strand
CGAATTAAGGCAAGCCGCAATTTCCGTAGGATGGTGCGCATAATCGTCGATCATGACATGTTCATCCGATTCAACGTGGTATTCAAACCGGCGTTTCACCCCTAAAAAGGACGCTATGCCTACTTTGATTTCTTCTCCGGTAACACCCACCTGCATGGCTAAAGCAGCTGCAGCGAGGGCATTTTCGATATTGTGGAAACCGGGAATTCGCATCGGGATATTACTCACCTCTCCGCCTGGATAGCTCATATCAAAAATCATTCGGTGATCTTCGATCCGGATATTATGAGCTTTAAAGTCCCCGGCATCTATCCCAAAAGTCGATCCACCCAAGGCTGATTGTAAACTCAAACCATTTTTTTGGATAAAGAATCCTCCGGATTTAATTTGACTTACAAACAATTGAAAGCTCTCAAGAACAGAGTCCCCATCGCCATAAATATCCAAGTGGTCTGCATCCGTAGAAGTCACCACAGCAGCCTGCGGATGTAGTGTCAAGAATGAGCGATCGTATTCATCAGCTTCTACTACGCAGACGATGTTTTCTTTCGAATGGTTCGGGATGAAATTAGTGCCGTAATTTACGGTAATACCCCCTAAAAATGCTGTTACGTTTTTGCCCGCACTGATTAACAAATGGGTAAGTAAGGACGATGTAGTCGTTTTGCCATGCGTCCCGGCCACAGCTAGCGTAGGAATTTGTTGGGTTATCCAGCCTAAAATTTCGGAGCGCTTGTAGAGACGGATTCCTTTGGAATGTAAATAATTCATCTCCAAATGATCCTTAGGAATCGCTGGAGTGTAGATGAATAAACTATGTTCTTCGTCTTCTAAGCAGGTTTTAGGTATCAATTCAATGGAATCTTCATAATGAATTTCCATCCCCTCTTCGGCTAATTTCTTTGTTAATGGGCTCTCTGTTTTGTCATATCCAGCTACCGGAAATCCATTGTGCAAAAACCAGCGGGCGATAGCAGACATACCAATGCCCCCTATTCCTAAAAAATAGACTTGTTTTAAATCACTAAGGCTTAATTCTTTTTTCATGCGTGTAGAATGGATTGGGCAATTTCATGGGCTGCATTCGGCTTAGCTAGCTTCAGGCTATTTTTTTCAAAGGCACTTAAGTCGCTGCGAAGCGCGTCTAAAGCCGTGGATACTAATTTCTCGTTAACGTCCGCATCCCGAACCAGGATGGCTGCTTGCTGCGAAACGAGGCTTTTGGCATTTTCGGTTTGGTGATCTTCTGCCGCACTAGGTAGTGGGACTAAGATACTCGCCTTGCCTGTCAGGCAAATCTCCGAAACAGACGATGCACCCGCTCTCGAAATAACTACATCGGCCATCGCATAAGCAAGATCCATTTCGTAAATGAAAGCAGAAACATAAAGATTCGACTGCCCATCTGCTGCTTGTTTAGCAGTGGATTCGAACGCAATCCCTGTCTGCCAAATCACTTGAACTCCCTCTTCGAGGATTCTATTCAATCCGGCTAAAATACCTTGGTTAATGCTTCGCGCACCTTGGCTTCCGCCGATAATTAAAAGCGTTTTTTTAGCAGGATCTAGCTTAAAGTGAGCTGCAGCTTGGGCTTTTTTGCCGGCCGCATCCAGTAAATCTTTGCGAACTGGATTGCCACTTAGCGTAATTTTAGCCGCCGGAAAGAACTTCTCCATCCCGGGATAGGCCACGAATATGTGTTCTGCTTTTGCGGCTAATACCTTATTGGTAATTCCAGCAAAGGAATTTTGTTCTTGAATGTAATAGGGGACACCTAAAAATCTTGCGGCTAATAGAAGGGGACCGGACGCATAGCCACCCACTCCCACAGCCACATCAGGTTTAAACTCTTGAATGATTTTAATTGATTGCCACAGACTCTTGAGTAATTTGAAAGGAAAGAAGACGTTCTTCCAAATTTGGGTACGTTGAATGCCCACGATAGGCAGACCGATGATTTTATAGCCCGCTTTAGGCACTTTCTCCATCTCCATTTTTCCTTCCGCTCCCACAAATAAAAATGCAAGGGATGGGTCGATTTCTTTCATTGCATTCGCAATGGAAATAGCTGGGTAAATATGTCCCCCAGTTCCACCGCCAGAAATAATGACACGTTTAATCGACATTAGGCAAGAGTGGGTTGGGCAGCAGGTGCTGTGGTAGGTTCTTTATCTTTACTAACCGCTAAAATCAACCCGATGCTGACCGCTGTGAAAATGAGGGAGGTTCCACCGGCAGAAATCATCGGCATCGGTTGACCTGTTACGGGTCCTGCATCTACAGCTACTAGCATATTAATGAACGCTTGGAATACAATTGAGAAAGTTAAGCCTGCGGATAATAATCCCCCAAATGGCCTCGTGCTATATTGTATCGCTTTCGCCCCTCGGTACATAAAAATGAGAAAGAGCAGCGGTATGGCGAGTCCGCCCACAATGCCATATTCTTCAATGATAATGGCATATACGAAATCAGATTCTGCCTGTGAAAGAATATAACGTTGTTGACTTTTACCTGGACCCTTCGGATGGATGGCGCCCGTGGCGATGGCAAACAAGCTACGGGTGATTTGGTAATCTTCGTTCTTAGACTTGCTTAGTCTATCTTCATTTTTATTAACACGCTGAACATAATTCTCGATACGAGTCTTTACCGTTTTAGCTCTTTGGCCTACACCTAAGGAGACAACAGTCACCGCGATAATCGCAACGGCCGTGATAATTAACCCAATTTGTTTAGCAGGAACTCGTCCAAAAAACATCAGGATAATACTCGTTAAAAAGATCAAAACACTCGTAGAGAAGTTCGAAAGCATAATTAGAAAGCAAGAAATGCCAATCTTAAACAGCATTCGGAAGAACATTACGGCATTGTAAGATTCTGGATCGGCTTGTTTAGAGGAGAAATCCTTTGCTAAGCTGGTAATCAGGCATAATTTCACCATGTCCGAGGGCATGAATTGAATAGGTCCTAGAGAAACCCAGCGATTTGCCCCTCCAATGGTAGGGCCAAAAGCCAAGGCCACAATCACCAATCCCCAAGACAGTAGCAAGGCCAAATCACTAAATTTAGCCACTCGGCTATAGTTGATTTTCGAAAAATAGGACATTAAATAAAAGGAAATGCCCAAGATGACAATCGTCTTAACGAA
>JBIIGE010000047.1:0-11696 GCA_044236555.1 Aquirufa sp. | reverse complement strand
AAGTGAAGAAAAACCTCTTAAATGACTCAAAATACGATTTACTATTCTCTGTAGAGGAGGTCAATAAATTAGTCGTTCAAGGTGTTCCGTTTAGAGAGGCCTACCAAATTGTAGGTAAAAAGATCGAGGACGGCGCATTCGACGGAAGCACGCGCGACATTAATCATACACATTTAGGAAGTATTGGTAATTTAGGTTTGGCAGAAATTCAAGACCAAAAAGAAATTGCTTGGAAGCGTTTTGGCTTTGAAAAAGTAAACAAGGCTATCGCTGCATTAATTTCTTAATATACTTACCCAGAATATCGAATTCTAGGTTCACGCGATCCCCTATTTTCAGTTGATGAAAAACGGTGTGTTCGTAGGTGTAGGGTATAATACAAACGGTGAAAGAGTCATCTTGCGAATCTACCACCGTTAAACTAGTCCCATTCACACAAATCGAACCCTTTTCTACGGTCACGTGACCACTACTTGCGGGATAAGTAAATCGGTACTCCCAGCTTCCTTGCTGATCCTTGATTTCCGTACAAACTCCCGTTAAATCCACGTGGCCTTGGACAATGTGCCCATCAAAGCGAGCATTCGCGGCCATGCAGCGTTCCAGATTCACTTTTTGGCCTATTGCAACATCGCCTATATTCGTCTTCTGTAAAGTCTCATCAATAGCCGTTACGCGGTATTGATCGCCTAGAATTTCCACCACCGTCAAACAGACACCATTGTGCGCGAGCGATTGATCCACCTTTAATTCCTGTGTAAAGGGTGATTTGAACCAAAACTCTACGTTCGTTCCTTTTGCTTCTTTCCTTACTAGCGATCCCATCGCCTCCACAATACCTGTAAACATCTGAATAATTTGCTAATTTTACGATTCCAAAATTACACCCATTCCGATGAAATTCAATAAATGGCTTCTCTTTCTGATTCCTGTTATCGCATTACTTGCCTATTACAGTATACCCACTACAAAACCAGTAGACGAAACGGGAGCAGATGTGGCTAAAATCCGAAGCGATAAGGATGAAAACTTTCGAAACTCGGACGAATCCCCTATCAAAGATAAAGCATCGTTCAAGGGCCTAAATTACTATTCCTTTAACAAGGATTACATTATAGACTTCGCGTTAGAAAAAGCAGAAAAAACGGAAACGGTCGATATAAAAATGACCGATGGAACAACGGAGAAATTGATTTTATTCGGAAAAATCAAAGGGGAGTTCAAAGATTTTACCATTGCTTTAACAATTTACCAACGCGAGAACGGGGACTTCTTCTTGCCGTTTAAAGACAAAACCGCCCCCACAGAAACCTATGGAGGCGGACGCTATCTAGATTTACCCCTAAAAAATGCGAAAAACAATCAATTACGGGTGGACTTTAATCTCGCCTATAATCCTTTTTGTGCTTACAACGAAGATTTTGCCTGTCCAATTCCCCCTGCAGAAAACACCCTCCCGATTCGCATCGAGGCAGGTGAAAAACTTTTTAATTAACCTGGTGTAGCGACGCCGCACCAGAAAGATCCTTCTTGATCAACGGACTTCCTTTGTATTTCACATGGGACGCACCAGAGGCATCTACTTGTAAAGATTTCTGAACATGCAATTGCGCGTTACTAGCACCTGAGGCTTCCACATCTACATTACGAGACAAAAATTCCAATGCTTTCAAGCTACTAGCTCCGGAGGCATCTACCTTTAAGTAATCAGATTGACCGCTCATTTTAAAGTCTGATGCACCGCTTAATTCTATGCGTAATTTATCGGTTTTTAGTCCCTCAGCTGCTCCTTTTGCAGCCCCAGAGAATAGCAAACGCATTTCCTCTTCATTAGTAAAACCTTGTAAATCAACTTTACAAGCACCCGTAAATTCTCCACTTTCAAGTCGAGGAAGGGTAATATTAACGACTACTTTAGATCGATTATTATTCCAACCCCAGTTCCAGGTTGACTCATAACCAATCTGTAATTTCCCAGCGGAGGACGTAACCTCTACATCTTCCAAATCTTTTTCACGTCCCGTAATAGAAACGGCATAGGCATTCCCTTTGTGAACATGCACTTCGAAGGCACTACCTAACTCGATGGATTTGAAATTAGCTACTTTGAATTTTTTAGTGATTACGGCAGGATCTGCGAATACACTAAATGCGACTAAAAAGGCGGCGAATAAAGACGTTATTTTTTTCATAAGTTTAAAAATTTGTTGCAAGATGCTTTTCGTACAAAAAAGGTTGCATGTTATTTTAGTTCACTCCACTTATAAGATACCCCACTCCCTATTTTATTCGAGAATTTCGAACTATTGAATTTCTTTCCTTGGACAAATTTAGAGGCATTTAGCTCTGCTTTGGCATATTTATCAAGAGAGACAAAAGCTTTTTCAACGCCGAACTCTGTGGCAATTAATTCGCCAGAATCATATATAGCGGCATTTAACTGAGCTCCCCCACCCTTCAAAGTAAGGCTATGAAAACCGCGTAAAATAACATCCATTTTAGACGTCGTAAATCCCTCTATTTCTGTGCTTGCACTTCCTCCTAATTCTACATTAGTCAATTCAGGTACGACGATATCCACCTGAATTCCAGATTGAATTTTATCTAATACCAACACATTGTTCTCTACGTGTGCTGAACTTTCTAAGGCTTCATTTCCTTTGTAAGTAATCTTAGGAAGGTCACCACGTGTGATTTTGATTTGTGAAGACTCCGTATTTAACCCTTTGATGGAGGTGAAATTTTGCAAGTCTTTTGTAATGGTGAAACCCACTTTTTCATCAGAGAAGTCTTCGTTTTTCGATTCTTCATCCGAATGCGGTGTTCTATTCAAACAAACTAAGCCCTTATCTGCTGAGAATGTCCATAAAGAACCAACGAATAAATCTTGGCCTTCTTCGTGGAAATACCCCCCTTCTAACACATTACCCATGTAACGGGCAAAGTCACGGGTCATGCTGAAGGATTTACCGTAAGGAATCATGATTTTAACTTTGAGACGTTGCGCTCTAAATCGGGCATCTGATAGACCAAAATGGGTGTCAAAACGTAAGTCTTTCCCTTTCTGAACAAAACTATACTGAATCTTTTTTGAATTCATTTCCGCCTCTTTACGCGTCATACCTTGCGATTTAGCATAGGTAATTACCTGAATAGTCTTCCCATCATAGCCTTCAATTTCAATATTTGCGCGATTAAAGTTCACCTCATTAAAATCAAAATTATCTTCTTCATCTTGCTCGAAATCAAAGGTAAAATCTTCCACCTTTTCGCCTAACATCATCTGCCAGATCGTCTCATTATCTTTTTTATCGATGTCTAACACATAAGTTGTCGAATCTGAAACTGCTATATCTTTTACTTGATTATAAGAAGCGGAACGTTGGAAATTACGACTGTAGAAAGCCCCCGCAGCGAATAATCCCACCCAACCCACAATCACCATTGTCGTTGAAGCAATCTTATATGTCTTATTATAGAATTTACGATTTGCTAATAAGGAAACCCCAGCGATAGCGATCGAAACAAAGACAGGTAAAAGGGCCAAAACCAAGGAAGGAACCGCCCAAATAGGCAAGTCTTTTGCGATTAAATACAATGGAATTGATTCTAAATGAACGAATTGTCCTTGATCAATACCTGTGAAACCGAAGGTACACAAGACCACTAAAGCAATAATTAAGGCAATCGCTAAAATCAACAAAATGATTCCTAAAAAGATTTGAATGATCCATCGAATGATATTCAAAGGTCCTTTCAGAGCAGTGAAAACAGTCGCAGCGATACGAAAAGGGAATAATAATACCTTCGTTAAGGCTTTTTCTTCTGTCTCATTCGGCTGGATACTCTTCTTTATATTGTTCTCAATATTTTCCAAGGTAATCGGCTCACCGGTCATCTCCATCTTATCCTTCATCGTTTTCGCCTCCGGAGTAATGACTAAAATAACCAGGTAGGCAATCACACCAGACCCAAACAGTCCAACTGATAAAACCGCTATCACACGCAATAAACCCACATCCCAGCCCGTATAAGCCGCAATACCAGCCATTACACCACCGATCACTTTTTTCTCTGGATCACGGTAAAACTTGCGATAAGATTTATCATCATCCGGATTCATTTCACCTGGAATGGCAGCCCATAGGATAATATAGGCCCAAAAAACAATATTAGCCCCCTGAAAAATAGGGAAGCTTGCACTCATCAAGGCTAATAAAAGCAAACGAACCCAGATAGGATCCACTTGAAAATAGCGCGCAATTCCAGCTGCTACTCCTCCTAATTGCTTGCGGGTGATATCACGACGGAAAACTTTAGGGCCGTCCTCTGATTTAGGTGCAGTATAGCCTTCCTTTTTGTCTTCTTCCTCTTCCACTTGCTTAAAATCAGCAATGGTTCCTAAGGAAGCGATCAAGGCGTCCACGTGCGCTTGAGAGATAGCCTCAGTTTTTTCTGTTTCTCTAATGTTCCAAAACTTTTCTGCTATACTCGATTCAATATCTGCGATAATTTCCTTCGATCCCTCGAATGACGCGAAATACACATGAATGGATTTTAAGTAAGCATCTAAAGTAGCGTAGGCGTCCTCTTCGATGTGGAAGACAAATCCAGCAATATTAATTGATAAAGTCTTTTTCATATGATTTTTTGGTTAAGCCTGCGGTGAAGCGTTCGAAATTTGATTAACAGATGCTTGCAATTCATCCCAAGTCAAGGACATTTCCGCTAAGAATTCCTGGCCTTTCTCAGTTAGTAAATAATATTTTCTGGGTGGACCAGAGGCTGATTCTACCCAACGGTAATCTAAAAAACCCGCATTTTTTAAACGAGTTAATAAAGGGTATAAGGTCCCTTCGACAACCATAATTTTTGCAGATGTTAATTCGGATAACATGGTAGAGGCATAAACCTCCCCTTGTGAGATAATTTTTAGAATGCAGAATTCTAAAATACCTTTCCTCATTTGCACCTTGGCGTTTTCAATATCCATCGGTTTTTAGTTTTTTTTGACAATGCAAATATAGACAAGGTACTTTGCATTGCATAGTACCTTAGAAAATTAATTTGGGAAATTGGATAAACGGTAGGTAATTTGTGATGAACGTACCCTTTTCAGGGTAAGAATTATGAAACTAGTAAAAGATTTTTCCTTGCCTTTAGCCTTTTACAACCGAGATACTTGGTTAAAGGTCGCCTTTTTTGCGGTCAGCGTGGTGATGGCTGGATTCTCCTTGTACTTTACAGACGGACTTGTAAATAAACTAGAGGAGCGGGAAAAACAACAGATTGAATTGTATGCTGAAACGATTCGGTATGCTTTGACGAGTGATAACAACGCAGATATCAATTTCTTTTTTGAACGCATTAAGAAAATCAACGAGAATAATACGATTCCTGTAATTTGGAAAGATGGTTCAGGCCATTTGAATTCCATAAATATTCACATTCCAGAGGATTTAACCACAGAAAAAAAGCAGGAAATATTACAACAAAAACTGCTTGAAATCACTGCTGAAAACAATAAACCCATCGAAATGGATATGGGTTTCCAAAAAGAATACATATACTATGGCAATTCTCAACTCTTAAAATTATTGCGCTATTATCCACTTTCACAACTACTTGTGGTTCTGATTGTCGCCTTCTTGGGGTATATTTTTCTATCCTATTCCCGTAGGGCGGAGCAAAATCGAGTGTGGGTAGGTTTAGCTAAAGAAACAGCTCACCAATTAGGGACACCACTTTCTTCCCTAACGGCTTGGGTGGAATTATTGCGAAATGAGCCGCATATTAATCCAGATATCGTAGTCGAGTTATCTAAAGATATTCAAAGGCTAGAAACTATTACCACCCGATTCTCGAATATTGGGTCGACACCTGTCCTTAAATTAGAAGATATAGAATCGGTCATCCAGGCCTTTATTAGTTATTTAAAGATTCGTATTTCGTCCAAAGTGACCATTGAAATTCATTCCTCTTTAGCGGCAAATCAATTAGCTAACATCAATAAATACCTCTTTGAATGGGTGATTGAGAATATTTGTAAAAATGGAGTGGATGCCATGAGTGGGAATGGGTATATGCGGATTGAATTAAAAGAGGGAAAGAATAAAGTGATTCATATTGATATTTCGGATACAGGTAAAGGTATTTTACCAAGTAATACGTCCAAAATCTTCTCCCCCGGCTTTTCTACTAAGAAACGCGGTTGGGGACTGGGGTTAACTTTGGCAAAACGGATTATCGAAAATTACCACCAAGGGAAATTGATCTTGAAATCTACCGAGATTAACAAGGGGTCCACCTTCCGAATTACACTTCCTAAGCCAGAATAGATGACTGATCCTAATATCGTTTTTGGTTCTGCTCTCTGTATTATCGCCATCGGTTATGGGTTAAAAAGCGCGGGATTTATTCAGGAACATGATGGGAAATCGATTTCGAAATTCCTGATGCATACTACGTTTCCTGCCCTAGTTTTCTCCACGATGATACGGGTGAAAATTACGTGGGATCTCATCTACCTTCCCTTGATTGCGATGTTTTTTGGGATGTTTTTATCCTTTACCGCTTTTCATCTATTCAAAAATACGGAACCCGAAAACCGCGGTGTTATGACCGTAGGAAGTGCAGGATTTAATTTAGGAATCTTTGCCTATCCATTGATTGAAGGAATTTTTGGGATTCAAGGTTTGACCTACGCTATTATGTTTGACTTAGGTAATTCAGTGGTAAACTTCTTCGTGAATTATGGAATGAGCAATTATTTTAGTCGCGGACCTAAAAAAGACAATATAACGGCGCATATTTTCAAACGAATTATTTCACTACCTCCCCTGCAGGCGATGGTCCTTGGTCTTTTGGTAAATATTCTGCACTTGAAATTTCCCGTCTTTGCGCTGGATCTCATTTCTACCATTGCATTAGGCAATAAGCCCATTGTATTGTTGCTAATGGGCATTTATTTCAGCGTTCGCCTTTCGAAGAAATCTTATTTCAGGGTTTTTCAAGTATTAAGTTTGCGTTATTTCATGGGTTTTCTAGTAGGAGGACTCTGTTTCTACTTACTTCCATTTGATTTAGGGTTTCGCAACTTATTATTACTTTGTCTGATTTTGCCCGTGGGAATGACAGTTATCACGTATTCAGACGAGTTAAATTTAAATACACCTCTTGCGGCATCACTTGTCAATATTTCTCTTGTCATCAGTTTTGCAATCATGTGGATTATGGTAAGTGTTTTCCATATGAGCGCGATTTAAACGATTTTTTTGGTAATTTTATGAAACATTGGCTAAGTGAACTAGTTAAGTTCTTATCCAATTCGTTCAAATTATGGTAGTCCCTTACAAGAATCAGTCCAAAGGAAAAAAAGAGCAAGTCGCTGACATGTTCAATTCTATCTCTCACAAATATGATTTCCTGAATCATCTATTAAGTGGCGGGATTGATATTATTTGGCGCAAAAAAGCCATCAAATTATTACAGAATAAGGGAATTAAATCCGTTTTAGATATCGCAACCGGTACTGGGGATTTCGCCATTGAGGCCTTAAAAATTAAGCCAGAAAAAATTGTTGGAATTGATATTTCTGAGGGCATGTTATCCTTTGGAGTGGAAAAAATTAAGAAATTGGGCTTAGATAGCATCATTTCTTTGCAAAAAGGGGATTCAGAAAAAATTCCTTTCTCGGACAATAGTTTTGATGCAATTACCGTTAGTTTTGGCGTAAGAAATTACGAAACACTAGACAAGGGCTTAAAAGAAATGTACCGTGTATTAAAACCAGGTGGACATTGTTTGATTTTAGAATTTTCGAATCCTAAAAATTTCCCAATGAAGCAGCTTTATGCATTTTATTCTAAATTCTGCCTACCTGTGCTTGGTAAATTAATCTCCAAAGATCCAGCTGCTTACACCTACCTTCCGGAATCAGTTCAAGCTTTTCCAGATGGCCATGATTTCTTGAAAATTTATCAGGAATGTGGATTTATTGACGCTAAATGGATTCCTATGACCGGTGGAATTTGTTCCATCTACCTAGGGCATAAAAAACCAAAAAACGCATGAAAAAAGGTCACTTAATTGGATTTATGATCGTATTCTTGGTAGGCTTAACCGGCTTTACCGCCTGGGGCCAAGGAAAAAGATACATTCAAGTACATGATGAATTTTATGATGAGAAACCCGTACACTTTGGATTTATGTTCGGGTTAACCTCGAGTAATTACTTTGCAAATGGATTCCCTAGTGTTTTAATCAATGATGTGACAGGAGAACCACTTTCATTAGTATCCCCTAGAACATTTGGCTTTCAAATTGGTGGAATTGTAAATTATGCCTTAAGCAAACACGTAGAGGTAAAATCCGGATTGAATATTGCCTTATATGATCGTCAAATTCAATTTGCGAATGAAGACCTTCTTTCACGCGAATCTACTTGGTTAGAGGTTCCTATGTTACTTAAATTCCGTTCAGTTAGACGCCAAAATCACCGCATGTATTTAATCTCTGGTTTAAAATTAGGCTTAGAGGCTAACGTAAAGAAAAAGAATACAGCAATAACGGCTAATACATCAGAATTGTCATTAGAATATGGTGTAGGTTTAGAACGCTTCTACCGTTTCTTCAAGTTCTCACCAGAAATTCGTATTTCTCATGGCTTGAATAATCTATTCGTTCCTCCAGGAACCTTCAATAGTTACTCAAAATTAAGCCAATTGAAATCACACACGATTAGCTTGATTTTCAATTTTGAATAATTAATTTAATCCGGTTCTAGCCTTTTTGGGATCCACGACGGTTTCAAAAGAACTCACTGCAGATACCCCGAACCAGCCTGCACCTTGTAGTCTAGAGGCAGCATTTAAATTCTTAATGTTCGTAGGTATATTCGCTGCTGGACGAGAAAACAATCCGGCATTGTTAAGCTCCAAACGCGCTTGAGAGTAAAAATTAAATTCGTCCTCGGTAATTGACCAAATCTCCACCCGAATCTTATCTTTATCTAAATAAAGTTGTGGTGAAATCGACCTACGAATGGGGCGAATAAACATTAAGCCATCTGTCATGGCGCCTTTTTGAAAGCCAGCATCATACACTAAGGTTAGATTATCTGGTTCATTGAATAATTTATCATTTCTGTAAAACTTAATGCGATAACAATCTCCAGCGCCTGGCAGGTCGCGCGCATAAAACTGTGCATCATATCCCTCTTTGGGAGAATTATCACCTGATTGACGCCCAGATGCTTCATCAAATTCATACAAGATTGAGTCAATGGGAGGAACGCGATTCATTTTAGCCTTTGCTGTTAATGTTTCACTTTGCCAGGTAACATTAAGGGTAAAGGTCGTCCCAATTTTACCAATGGTAGGTTGCTGTTTACTTGGTTCCCATACATAGATTCCACTTGAGGCAACTTTCTCTTTGAAAGAAAATTGATTACCTAATGTATCTGAAACGGTGACTTGCGCACCGCTGATTTTAGGTGCACTACTTTGGTCAAAATAATCTTGTGAACGGGTTAGAATAATCCGCTGTGGCGCGTTCTGATTAGTCAAACTAGCCTCTACAACGAAGAAATTGTCTGATTTAGGACTCGGCAAGTTCACAATCTCCTCACACGAAGTTAAGGCCACTAACAAGAGGAATAAGTTTATATACTTCATCTTAAAAAGAGAAATTATAGGTGACAGCTGGCACAAAAGAACCAATGATAGATAATTGAACAGCCTCAGTTTGGACTGCATTCGTTTCATTAGGTCTTGTATAAATCGAGAAAGGATTTTTGCGATTGTAGGCATTATAAACGGAGAATACCCACTCAGAACTTCCCTTGCCAAAGAGTGCTTTTTTATTCTTTTTCGTTGCGGAAATATCTAATCGATGGTAGTCAGGTACGCGTATGTTACCTCGTGTTCCAGGAACGGTCTGGGGATAGGCAATGCCGTCAAAAACATATTTCTGGGTGGGAACCGTATACGGCACACCGGTGATGTACGCAAAATTTGCACCAAACGACCATTTTTCAGAAAGACTATATTGACCTACCACGTTTAAAGTATGGGTACGATCATAGCGATTTGCATACCACTGGTCATTGTTCAATCCGGCAATTTTACGCTCTGTCCTAGCTAAGGTATAACTTACCCAACCTGTCAGTTTCCCTACATTTTTCTTCAAGAAAAACTCAACTCCATAAGCACGACCTTTCCCGAAAAGTAAATCTTTTTCAAAATAAGGATTCAAGAATAGGTTAGCTCGATCAGCATAATCGATTTGATTTTGCAAATCCTTATAATAGACCTCCATCGAAGTTTCGTAATTATTTCCCTCCGATCCAAAATTCTTGAATATTCCTAAAGCGACTTGATCTACAATCTGCGGCTTAATGTTATTTGTAGAGGATGTCCATACGTCTAATGGCGTAGACGCAGCCGTATTCGACATTAAATGTATGTATTGTACTAATCTATTATAGCTTAATTTAAATGAAGATGATTCATTCCCACTCAGATTCAAAGCAAAACGTGGTTCCCAATTACCATAAGAGGCAACCACCGCATTCGGATCTGTTTGATTAATTTTCAACACATATCCAGATGGATTTTCCGTACTGACTGGCACTGGAATTCGATCATAATATTCTCCATTCAAACTCTTATAATCATAGTGCGAATATCGGACACCATATTGAACGGTTAAACGTGAATTGATTTTCCAGTCATGACCCACATAGGCTGACGCTTCAATACCTTGTTTATTAGCTTGACCAAACTCCCGTTTTTCTCCGTTCGATGTGGCATTTGCTTTACCGGGAGTGAAGTCGTAGGTCAGTAACTGCCCTCCAAAGCTAATCGTATTATCAGGTCTGATGTAATAAGTAAAATCTGGCTTTATACTTAAGTTTTCAATATTCGAAGTCCATTTGAACGCGTCGCTCGGTCGCTTATTTTCAATATCAGAATCTAACATGTAATCATAATTACTATAGAACGCTGTAGCATTCATAAATAATTTATTAGAAAAAACGTGATTCCAACGCGTAGATAAAGTCGCGTTACCCCAATTGAATCCGAATCCTGTTCCAAAGACATCACGCCCAAAATACCCTGACATAAAGACGGTATTCTTCGAGTTAATGGTATAATTTACTTTGGCCGTTAAATCATAGAAACTAAACGAAGCATTCGCATTATCGCCTTTCAAAAAAGGCTTAGCTAACACATCAATATAGGAGCGCCGCGCTGCTACTATAAACGAGGCTTTATCTTTAACTATTGGAGCTTCAATAGACAAACGAGAGAAAATAACTCCAACTCCACCATTCACCTCTAACTTTTTCGCATTGCCCTCCTTCATTTTAACATCCAAAATAGAAGAAGCTCGACCACCGTACATCGAAGGAATACCCCCTTTAAATAACTTCACATCTTTCACTGCATCTGGGTTAAACACGGAGAAAAACCCGAAAAGGTGAGAGGAATTATATACGGGAGCATCATCTAACAAAACTAAATTTTGATCCACACCGCCGCCTCGCACATTAAAACCAGATGCACCCTCTCCCACGGTAGACACCCCCGGCAATAATTGAATGGCGCGAACTAAATCAACCTCTCCTAAAAGTGCAGGAATTTTGCGAATGGTTTTCATGTCTACTTTATTCACAGACATTTCAATCCCCGTCA
>JBIIGE010000121.1:0-3188 GCA_044236555.1 Aquirufa sp. | reverse complement strand
TTCGTATTATGGTAATTTGAATGGCATAAACATGAATGTGGGTTACCACAACGAACACCATGATATGCCCTCTGTACCATGGAATAATTTGCCAAAGTTAAAGGCAGCCGCTCCTGAGTTTTATGACAACTTGAAGTACCACACTTCCTTTGTGAAGTTATTCTTTACCTTCCTGTTTTCTCAAGAAATTGGCTTATACTCTCGAATTGCGCGTAAAGACCGCGATGGGGTTCCTTTGACGGATCAATCGATGCCGGATATTGAGCTAACTAAATAGAGTAGAGATTATAGAGTAGAGAGTATAGATATTGAACTAAAAAAGGGAGCATTTGCTCCCTTTTTTAGTTTTAGTCAGAAGTAAAATAGTAATAGAATTCTCTATCCTCTTTTATCTCTACTCTCTTATCTTTACTCTACTCTCTATTCGCTACTCTCCAGAATTCTTGCTTCCCCATGCACAACCACCACCAATTCTGGTCCAGCTAGATTAGTGATTTCAACTCCCGATTTTTTAACTGCAATATTTAATTGATTTGCACGGAAGTTGATTTTGAAAGAGAATTCGTTCCAATGTTTTGGCAAGAAAGGATTGAAATGCAAGGTGTGATCTTTTAAACGCATTCCACCAAAACCTTTAATAATCGACATCCAGGTCCCTGCCATACTTGTGATGTGGCAACCATCCTCTGTATCATTATTATAATCATCTAAGTCTAGACGTGCGGCACGTGTGTAGAATTCGTACGATTTATCTTCTTTACCTAGCTTAGCTGCTAAAATGCTGTGAACGCATGGGCTTAAGGAAGATTCGTGTACGGTGATAGGCTCATAGAAATTATAGTTTCGCTCTAAATTTTCTAGGCTGAAATCGTCTTCAAAGAAATACATTCCTTGTAATACGTCTGCCTGCTTGATGTAACAGGAACGAAGTATGCGATCCCAAGACCATTTTTGATTGATGGGTCTTTCAGCCGCAATGACCTCAACCGGGGCAATTACTTTGTCTAGGAAACCATCTTGTTGTAAATAGATGCCTTGCTTTTCATCGCTAGGAAAATACATATTTTCTATGATGTGCTGAAATTGCGTTATTTCGTCTGTTTTAAAGGCTGTCAGAGTAATTTTTGCTGCAGCTTCTGTAGGGTAATTCTTTTGAATTTCTGCATAGACTTCTAACGTATACTTTAAACACCAAGTGGCGATATAATTTGTGTACCAGTTGTTGTTTACGTTGTTTTCGTATTCGTTAGGGCCTGTTACGCCCAGCATAACATACTTTTGTTTGTCTTCAGACCAGTTTACGCGTTGCGCCCAGAAACGGGCGATGCCGACTAGTACTTCCCAACCATATTCTACTAAATGTTTACGATCATCCGTATAATTTACGTAATCCATAATCGCGTAGGCGATGGCACCGTTACGGTGAATTTCCTCGAAGGTGATTTCCCACTCGTTGTGGCACTCTTCTCCGTTCATGGTTACCATTGGATAAAGCGCTGCACCCTTGTTGAAACCTAGTTTTTCAGCGTTTTCAATGGCGCGGTCTAATTGCTTCCAACGGTAAATTAATAGGTTTTTAGCGACCTTAGCTGGTGCGGTTCCTAAATAGAATGGAATGCAATAGGCTTCGGTATCCCAGTAGGTAGATCCGCCGTATTTCTCGCCTGTAAACCCTTTGGGACCAATATTCAAACGATCATCTTCCCCTGTGTAGGTTTGATTCATCTGGAATATATTGAAACGAATTCCTTGTTGTGCGGATGCGTCACCTGAAATGATGATATCGTTAATGGCCCATTTGGTTTCCCATGCAGCTGCTTGTTCTTGAAGCATTTGCTCGAATCCTTTAGCAGAAATCCGAGTTAAATAGTCTGTGGCTATCTTTTCAAACGAGGCTGTTGGGTGATTTTCAGAGCTAATGTTAACGGCATATTTGATGATGGTTAACTTTTCGCCTTGCTTTGCAGCTAGTGTGTAGGCTTGCTCACTGTATTTTTCTCTGGTAGTTATGGCAGCTTTTGTATCTACTTTGACACCATTCCCTTTAATTTCAATTTGTTGTGCAGTGATAACTTCGAATCCTGTTTTTTTTGTTTTGGACCAAACAAAATTCGAACCCACTTTTACTTCATCCCAGAATTTCTCATCGTAATTCGAATCCTTGTTCTTGATGTCTCCATCAATGAATGCTTTTACTAGGATCTCTTCCGTGAAGTTAATAGGCGTAATAGAATAAGAAATAACGCCTGATTCGTCATCTGCCATACTATTTAGGCGAATGGACTCAATTGCTAGGCGTTTACCATTTGAAAGCGTTATTTCACAGGTACGAAGGATATAGCCGTCCTTCATATTTAATTCACGGTAGAACGAATGGATTTCACTGGTGTGTAAATCAACTTCAACTCCTCCGATTTGGATGGACAGACCATTCCAATTAGCGGCATTTAATACTTTGGCAAAATATTCTGGATAACCATTCTTCCACCAACCTACACGCGTTTTATCTGGATAATAGACGCCTGCAACATAATTACCTTGTAGAGTTTTACCAGTATAAGTCTCTTCGAATGAACCTCTTTGGCCCATACGGCCATTCCCAAGGGAAAAGATTGATTCTGTAATTTCATTGTAATCTGGGTGAAATTGGTCTTCTATGACCTTCCAATCATCTATTTTTAAATATTGCTTCATTCGGTTTATTAGGTAATCAATAACAAGTACGCAAAAATAGAAAATTGTAAATTTTGGACATTTCTGTGCTAGGCTGTTTCTTTAAAAAAGAAGTAAATCAGCTGAATTTATCCCTACAAAATTGGAAATTACCTTGTCTGCTTCCTTTAAAACAGATGCTTCACCTATACCGATTACTTTCATTCCACCAGATTTAGCGGCCTCTACCCCTGCTTGTGCATCTTCGAAAACGATGCATTCATGAGGTAATAAGCCTAGGCCCTCTGCTCCTTTTAAGAATACTTCTGGGTCTGGTTTACTTTTGCTTACCTTATTTCCATCGATGATTAAATCAAACCAAGGCATCAATCCTGTCTTTTCTAAGATGATTTCAGCGTTTTTGCTAGCTGAACCTAGGCCTATTTTATATCCATCCTCTTTGATTTGGCCTAAAAAATCGACGACGCCCGGAAGTATTTCGGATGGATTCATGCTTGAGATTAATGACAAGTAGT
>JBIIGE010000008.1:0-40320 GCA_044236555.1 Aquirufa sp. | reverse complement strand
ATTCTTGAATTTCTCAACAGTGTCCTTTGTCTGTTGTTCAGACAAAACGGGAGTTAAAATGAACACCGTCTCATAGTTTTTTAATTCCATAAAAAAATTGTTGTTTAAAAACTGGTAAAAATTTGGACTGCAAAGGTACGAATAATCCTTCACAATCAAAACGTTAACAACAAAATTTTAGAATTAGCGCACCTCGAAGGTACCCAAGCCAATGAGATAGCCTTCCGAATAAAGCTCGATTTCGTGCTTGCCCGCTTTGAAACCATTGGGTCTGGAGTGGATGAATTCCACCGACTGGTGATTGTTTTCGTAAAAAATACGCTGGCGACTGGTGAAGGTCAGCTCTCTTCCTTTAAAATCAAATGTCCCAGATCCTAAATTATAATCTGAAATGGTGGTTCCTGTGGGTTCGATAATGCGCAAGAAGACCGTTTTAATCTCTTTATTAGCTAGGGCGTTTTCCTGTAAATGGAACATTACGCGGATTTTGTCGACTTTACGGGCTTTCTGATTATTTACTGAAGACTCTTTACCACGAGATGATATGGCGTACACATTTACTCCTTCAGCACGCAAGGCAGCGGCAGCACTTACTTTTTCAGACAATTCCTTGTTGCGAACCTCTAGTACGCGAGATCGTTCACTTAATTCTCTTTCTTTTAAGCCAAAAGTCTTACTAGAATCCTCTAGCGCCTTTTGGATGTTGACTAAACCTACTTTTAAGATTTGGGCTTCGCGGCTGAGGGAATCGTTACGGAGAATTAAAACGACATTTTCCTTCTTTAACTTTTTGATCTCCGCGTCCTTTTGACCCAATAGTTGTAGGTAATAATTTAGTTTCTTTTGGAATTCAGCGGGATCGATATCACTGAGGTGCTTTTGATCCCCTAAAATTTGAGCTTTTGCTGATTCGAGCTCGTTTACTTTGCCCCCTAATTTTTTGATTTGCACTAAACGCAAATTCAGTTGTTCCGCTACAGAGTCTAATTTGACTTGTGCATTTTCAACAAATTCTTCCTTCGACTGTGGAAGCAATCGATTAATTAGACCTAATTTATCCAGGAGTATCCAACTGGCTAACATAAAAACCAAAACAGTTAATAACGTCACCAGACGTTTTAACTTACTTTCGTTTTCGCTTGAATGATTGGATTCCATTTAATCTGCTTTATTTGATCTTTTACTCCTGAATCAAAAATAATAAATTAATTTTAATATTATTTTTTCGTCCAAACAAAATTTACCCTTTCCGCCCTATGGCCATCGCAGAACAAATTTCCTTGATTAACAAGCAATTAAACGATAGTGCAGCTCGACTTATTGTGGTTACTAAGACAAGAGGCATCCAAGAATTGCAGGAAACCTATGCGGCAGGGGCCATTGAGTTTGGAGAGAACCGTGTACAGGAGATGGTGGAAAAGCAGGCGGTATTGCCTAAGGACATACTTTGGCATCAAATAGGACACCTGCAAAAGAACAAAGTAAAATACATCGCCCCTTTTGTACACTTAATTCATTCGGTCGATTCGTTGAGTTTATTAAAGGAAATAAATAAACAAGGGGCAAAAAATAATCGGGTCATCAATTGCTTGCTGCAAATTTTCATCGCCACGGAGGAAAGTAAGTTTGGATTAGATTTCGCAGAGGCGGAATCTTTGCTCGCAGATCCGACTTTCGCCGAAATGCAACACATCCGCATCGTGGGCTTAATGGGAATGGCCAGTTTCACGGAGAATGAAAGCCAAATTCGCACCGAGTTTCAGAGTCTGGCGGATTTTTTCCAACAGCTTAAAAACAACAAAACCGGTGTTTCGACCGGTCTTGTAGAATGGACTGAATTGTCCATGGGTATGTCTGGTGATTATTTAATCGCTGCTGAACTAGGAGCAACATTAGTACGCGTAGGTTCAGCGATTTATGGTCCTCGTCACTAACGGGTTAAGGACATAATTTCAAATTCTAACTTTCCAGCAGGAGCCGTGATTTCCGCTAAATCCCCTACTTTCTTGCCTAATAATCCTTTACCGAATGGGGATGAAACCGAGATTTTGCCCGCTTTCAAATCCGCCTCTTCCTCTGATACAATGGTATAGGTGAAGGCAGCTCCGTTTTTCGTATTCTTGATTTGAACAATAGAATAGATGGAAACCACGGATAAATCGATGGTTGATTCATCTAATACGCGTGCTACCGAAATAATTTCCTCCATTTTGGAAATCTTCAATTCCAATAAGCCTTGCGCATCTTTCGCTGCATCGTACTCCGCATTTTCACTCAAATCCCCTTTGTCACGTGCCTCTGCAATTTGCTTAGCCATGTCCGAACGACCTGTGATCTTTAGGTAATGTAATTCTGCTTTAATTTTATCTAATGCCTCCGCGGTGTAATATTGAAACTTTGCCATACTCTTTTTAGGGTTTTACCTCAGTGCTTAAAAACAAAATAGAACGGCCTCCGACCGTTCTACCTAATTTATTTGTAGTTTTGTCTCGGATTCGGAACTATAGTTTTTGTTTTTCTAACAGCACGTAATGGTTGTTTTGTAGAGCACAAAGGTAATAAAAATTCAAACGGATTCCACAAACTATTCAGATCAAGGATGAGGATTATATTTTTTGGAACCCCAGAGTTTGCAGTTGCCAGTTTACAAGCCTTAGTAGAGGCTAAGATGAATGTGGTGGCTGTGGTGACAGCCCCTGACAAGCCTGCGGGCCGAGGACAACAGATTCAATCCTCTCCTGTAAAAGTGTATGCTGCCTCCGTGGGCTTACCTATTTTGCAACCCGAAAAACTGAAGAATCCTGAATTCCTAACGGAATTAGCTTCCTATAAGGCCGATCTACAGATCATCGTTGCCTTCAGAATGTTGCCGGAATCGGTTTGGAATATGCCGCCGATGGGCACGTTTAATTTACACGCCTCTTTGCTTCCTCAATACCGTGGCGCTGCACCTATTCACTGGGCGGTCATCAATGGAGAGACTGAAACTGGCATTACGACCTTCTTTTTGCAACACGAAATCGATACGGGGGATTTATTGTTCCAAGTAACAGAACCTATATCTGATACGGATACTACTGGCGAACTATATGAACGCTTGATGAATAAAGGGGGCGCGTTAGTGGTTAAAACGGCCAAAGCCATCGAATCAGGCGATATTCACCCGGTTCCACAGCAAGATATCGCTAACCTAAAATCTGCTCCTAAACTAGAGCGGCTTACGGGAGAAGTGCATTGGAGTCGCACAGGTACCGAAATCGTTAATCTAATTCGGGGGATGTATCCATTCCCAGGAGCACATACGGTATTTCAAGGCAAAAATTGCAAATTAATGGCGGTGGAGTTTCATCCAGAAATTATACTAGACCTAGGTGTGGGTATTTGGGATACTGACCAAAAAACATTCCTTCGTGTAGGCTGTAAGGATGGCTACATCAGCATCTTAGAGTGGCAGATGGAAGGTAAAAAACGATTGAAAATCGACGAATTTTTACGGGGATATAACTTTAATTTTTAGGGCGGCTTCTACTGAAGTTTCCAGCGACCCATCGGATAGAAATACCCATAAGAACCTCGTTGGATAAAGATATACTGTTCCTTTAGATTAGCTAATACGGTCATCGAATTAGGATTAATTTGAAGATCAGCCGCAGAGGACGGGAAAGGAATAGCTTCAGAGCACGCACAAGGTTTATTTTCTCGCAACACATTCATTTCATTTAATAAATCCCTCGTATCTTTTACTTGATCCCCTTGACCATTGTCAGCCTTCTTGAAGTAATTACGCTCATAGGCATTTTTAAATGGCTCGTATTCTAACGCTAATTCAGGGTATTTTTGAAGTAATTTCGCACTATTATAAAAGGCTTGGACATGGCCTGGATCAGGAAAACCCACAAAATCTCCGCCCCAAAACAAGCCTATTTTCTTTGCTTTGGCCCCATATTGATTAAAAATCTCCCCTCTACGCAACAATTTTCCACTTCGCGTAATAGATCCATCTGCTGCTAGACCAAAATTATGAAACGAAACAAAAGCCTTCGAATAGCCCTTCTTTTGTAAGGCTAATTGCTCTTCCTTGTCGCGTAAATTAGACGTGTATTTAAGTTTATAAGGGGGCTTTATTAAGGTCAATAAACTATCACGCTTCACCTGAAATGAATCAATTTCAGCGGCTAATAGCGTAAGCCAAGGCTGGTGTAATTCAGTAAAATTTTTAGTCTCTTGCGTACCGTCAGCATTAACACGAATAAAGGTATACGAAATGATGGAATCTTGTAAAACGGTAGAATCTTGCTGTTTATACAACCACTTAAATTCGTCCCAATCCAAGGTTTCCAATTTTACTGGCTCACAAATACGGCGTTTCGCTTTAGGCTCCTCAAAACCTAGGAAAAAGAAGAGTAATTGCAATAAACCGATTAACATCATTTTTTCAAGGGGATAATTAATACCTCTCCTCTCAAGGTGACGTCATCTTTTTTGTGATTTGCCTCCATTATGGCTTGCTTACTAACCCCGTATTTTTCGGCTACTACGCGTAAAATATCTCCTGGACCTACGGTATGCATCGCTTGAATCTTTACATTCAATTTCGTAGAACCACTTTTAATCCCGTCTGGATTAACGGATGGATTCAACGCTTTTAATTGATCTACTTTCAATCCAAATTTTCTAGCCACTGAAGAAAAAGTCTCCCCCTTTTCGACGGTCACCGAATGTGACTTTCCTGCCGGAGTGGCCACCTCTGGAACAACTTCCGCTTCTGCCTCTTTCTTTTGATCTGCTAGTTCGTCTTCTTCTGACTTACCTATCACCGAATCTTTTGGAACAATTAAAGAATCAGCCGCTTCTACAGTCGAATCGATGTCCACCTGCACTGCTTCTGCAGCGACCTCCTCTGGTTCAACAAACTTCTCAGCCCTGATTAATTCATCTTTATCTGGGCTCACAAAATGCTCAAAACCTACGGCGATTAATCCCACCAAGGTCAACAATAGAATGCCTAACGTAATGATAGGCAGCTTGCTATTTTCTTCGTTTTCGCTCATTACTTTAAAAATTTACCTTTTGTTTCTTGGCTCATTTCAGCCACCTTATCTTCTAATTCAGCTTTAAAAGCTGTGTATTTTTCTGCCAAAGAATCATCCGAAATGGCCAACATTTGAATGGCTAACAAACCGGCATTTTTAGCTGCATTTAAAGCCACAGTTGCTACTGGGACACCATTTGGCATTTGTAAAATCGATAAAACAGAATCCCAGCCATCGATTGAATTAGAGGATTTCACCGGAACGCCAATCACCGGCAAAATAGTCGCTGAGGCGATCATTCCTGGTAAATGCGCTGCACCACCGGCACCTGCAATAATCACTTGAATACCACGTGATTTCGCCTGCTGAGCATAATTCATCATTTTTACCGGTGTACGGTGTGCAGAAACGATGTCGACTTCATAAGCCACTCCAAAATCTTTACAAACCTGAATGGCATCTTGCATCACCCCTAAATCAGAGCTGCTGCCCATTATAATTCCTACCATAGCTATCAATTTATGCGATTACGCGTATGCTTTGTTTAACTAATTCTGCTTTTTGTTCGATCTCCTCTCGAGAGGCCGCTAGTAGTGTAATGTGCCCCATCTTGCGAAAAGGCTTCGTTATCTTCTTTCCATACAAGAAAGGATGAACGCCCGGTATACCTAAAATCGTATCCAAACCTTCATATTTTGCCGTTCCTGTATATCCTTCTGAACCTAATAAATTCAACATTCCTGAGTAGCTATGCGCATAGGTATCTCCTAAAGGAAGTCCCGTAATCGCTCTCAAATGCTGTTCATATTGTGACGTATCATTCGCTCGAATCGTTTGATGACCTGAATTATGTGGTCTAGGAGCGACTTCGTTAATGAGGATTTTACCGTCCTTCGTTAAAAACATTTCTACCGCTAGAACGCCCACTAATCCCATTTTATCAATTAGACTAACAGCAATTTGCTCTGCCTCCCGCTCAATTTCGCGCGAAATGGCGGCCGGTGACACTAAAAACTCGACTAGGTTTTGGACTGGGTGAAACACCATCTCCACGGCAGGAAAGGCTTTTATTTCCCCTTGCGGATTGCGTGCCACAATGACGGCTAATTCCTTGTCGAAATCTATCGCTTTCTCTAAAAGCCCTGGTTCTGCAAATCCTTTCGAGGCATCGGCTACTGATCCGATGTATTGTACCCCTTTCCCGTCATATCCACCTTTACCTAACTTATTGAAAGCGGGTAAAAAATCTTCATTTGCGGTGATCTCTGCAGCAGATTCAATTAATCTGAAGTCTGCGGTGGGAAAACCGTGGGTTTGGAAGAAGGTCTTTTGGATGCGCTTGTCTTGGATCATGCGAAGCAAATGAGGTTGAGGATAAACCTTTATTCCCTCTTCTTCTAGTTTTTCTAGCGCTTCGATGTTAACATGCTCAATTTCGATACTGACTAAATCACATTTTTTTCCAAAAGCGTATACCGTATCAAAGTCCTGGAATGAGCCCTGTGTAAACTGGGTCGTCAAGGTATGGCAAGATGCGTCTGGATCTGGATCAAGGCAAGCGATTTGTAAATCTAAGTCGATTGCTGCTTGTAACAGCATTCTTCCTAGCTGGCCGCCACCTAATAATCCGATTTTGGGAAGTGATTTAGACATAAATTCGAATTCAATGGGTAAAATTACGGCTTTTGTTTTACCTTTGGAAATTATTTAGACCTCGAGAAAAAATATTCTTGCAGGATACCTTATTCAGGACATGACAAAAAGAAATACCACGATTATCGCCTTCATATTGCTTGCTATTGCAAGTCGTTTATTGATTTTAGCAGGACCCGGTTGGGCGAACTTCTCCCCTATGGCTTCTATGGCACTTTTTGTAGGGGCTTATCTACAAAATCGCAAACAAGCGGTAGCTTGGACGCTTTTAGCGGTTTGGGGATCAAATATGATCTTAAATAACACCTTATACGACTCGTATTTCCCGGGTTTCTCTTTCGGAATTGACGCAGTTCACATGGGATTGTTCGCTTTCATCTCTTTGTTAGGTCCAAACACGACCGCAAGCGCCTCTCGTTTCATAGGCACTAACTTAGCGGCAGCAATGGGATTTTTCTTCGTTTCAAACTTTGCAGTTTGGGTTGGATCTGAAATCGCTTACACGAAAGACATGGCTGGATTGATGAACTGCTATGCAGCTGGTATTCCGTTCTTAAAGAATACCATCGCGAGTCAATTCTTGTTCTCCGGATTATTCTTCGGAGCTTTTGAAGTTTTGAAAAAACAAGTACCCGCGTTACGCTAGACTTGTGAGACATAAAAAAAAGGGTCGGCTTGCAGATGCGAGCCGACCCTTTTTTATTTATTCTAATCTAGTTCTTGTAGACCTTTCCGTCTTTCATCACAAAGTTTATCTTGGTCATCAATTTAACATCTGCTACTGGATCACCTGGCACCGCAACAATGTCTGCCGCCTTTCCTACCTCGATGGATCCGATTAGATCACTTTGGCCTAATAAATCGGCAGCAGTGACTGTCGCTGACTTAATCGCCTCTAAAACGGGCATTCCTGCTTCATTCATCAAGATGAACTCATAACCGTTTTTACCGTGACCAAATACACCCGCATCCGTACCAAACGCAATCTTCACACCAGCCTTATAAGCTTTCGCAAAAGTTCCTTGAATGATTGGTCCAATAGCAGCGGCTTTCTTAGCCACCATCTCTGGGTAGTAGTTAGGAATCTTAGACGAATCCGCTGTGGAACGTCCTGCAATCACTGTAGGCACATAATAAGTACCCATCTTTTTCATCAATTCCATCACCTCTTCATCCATGAAAGTTCCGTGCTCGATCGAAGTAACTCCGCCTAAAACGGCACGCTTCATGCCTTCTTTTCCATGGGCATGAGCCGCTACTTTATAACCATAGTCCTTTGCTGTTTGAACGATCGCGCGTATTTCTTCATCAGTAAATTGAGCTCCTGAACCATCTTTGGCATAACTCAATACACCGCCAGTTGCCGTGATTTTAATTAAATCTGATCCTTCTTTATAGCGCTGACGCACGGCTTTCGCTGCATCTGCAACACCGTTTACCACGCCATCCTCAGGACCTAAATCCTTTTTGAATGTTTCATTAATACCGTTTGTGTCATCCGCGTGACCTCCCGTCGTACCAATGGTAACACCCGCTGTAAAAATACGTGGGCCCTCGATAAGACCTTTGTTAATCGCATTGCGCAGACTAATCACTACATGGGTACCTCCTAAATCACGCACCGTTGTAAAACCAGCCATTAAATTACGTTTCGCATAGACATAGGCTTGGTAAGCCACATCCCCTGGATTCTTCACAAAGCGATCCAAATACGCACCCGGATTTGTTTCCGACTCTAAGTGTACGTGTGAATCAATCAGACCCGGCATGACCGTTCTATCTTTCAAATTGATCACCACATCTCCTTTTGCAGGGCTCAAAAAGCCATCTGAAACGGCAATAATTTTCTTTCCTTCGACCACGATAGAACGATTCTTTAAAACCGTCTGTGTTTTAACGTCGATGAGAGAACCACAATGCAAAATGGTTTTTTGGGCAAAACTAGCAAAAGCTACTAAGCTTAAGCCCAGGGTCAATACTTTTTTCATAGTGTAGATTTTAATAGGAGTGAAACATGTTTCCAGAAACTAGGATAGCTTTTATTAACTACCGCAGGATCTAGCAGGGTAATTTCTTTGTGCATGGCCACCGGTGCAAATGCCATTGCCATTCGGTGATCATCATAAGTTTCGATGGGATCAATCGTAGAAATTGCCGCAAAATTTCCTGTTACTTCATACAGGTGATTTACGACCTTCTCCACTAAAGTTGCCCCTAATTTCTTTAATTCGTTCTGCAAGGCTAAAACGCGATCGGTTTCCTTCACTTTTAGCGATTCTAATCCCGTTAAGGTCAAGGGAATATTTTTTACAGCAGAAACGACGCAGATGGTTTGTGCCAAATCTGGGCAATCAGTAAAGTCCCAAGCGAGGGAGGCTTGCGCTGGGATTTTGGTCAACAAATAACCCCGGCCCGTATAAGTACTTTTCACCCCTAATGGCTCCATAATTGCCTTAATCGCCGAATCCCCTTGCAAGGAATCTTCCTTCAAGCCTAATAATTCCAAGGAACTATCTTCGAATGGGGATAAGGCCACCATCGAATACCAATAGCTGGCGCCGGACCAATCCGATTCTACGGCGAAAGGCTGCAAAGAGTATTTTTGAGCAGGAATCTCAATCGTACCAGTAGACCAATCCGCTGTGGCCTGAATGCCAAAATGCTTCATCTGGGCCAAAGTCATCTCGATATAGGGTTTCGAGCCTAAAGCCCCTGTGATTTGCATTTTTAGTCCATCAGGTAACAAGGGCGCTACCATTAAAAGGGCTGAAATAAACTGCGAACTCACATCCCCACGAATAGAAATCTCGCGATTGCCTTTAAATGAAAAGCCATTCAACTGCATCGGTGGGTATCCCTCTTGATTTAAATACGTAATATCAGCGCCCAGCGTTCGTAAGGCATCGACTAATATTCCAATGGGGCGTTCGCACATACGAGGCGTTCCCGTCATCTTTTTTGTAGCACCTGTAACCGCGTAATAAGCTGTTAAAAAACGCATCGTTGTTCCTGCATCTAATACATCCGCTTCTAGACCGTTTTCTGCCAGAAGACGAATCATCGTTTGCGTATCCCGCGCTTCGGCCAGATTAGAAAGATTTTCAATCGTTCCGTTTGCCAGCGCATTAATCACTAAAGCCCGGTTACTTTCTGACTTAGAAGCGGGCAATGGAATAATCTCCGAAAAAGACGATGAACGTGGAAATAAAGTAATTTGACTCAAAACAGGATTGCGATTACCGCAATTTTAAAGTGACTAAAGATAAGACGGCTAATATGATCCCCACGATCAAGAAACGAATAACGATCTTGGATTCGTGGTAATTTTTCATCTGGAAATGGTGATGTAACGGCGACATCAAAAATACCCGTCGCCCCTCTCCATACTTGCGCCTCGTATACTTAAAGTAAGCCACCTGGATAATGACAGATAAATTCTCAATTAAAAAGATTCCACATAAAACAGGGATCAACATTTCTTTGCGAATCACAATCGCTAATGTCGCGATCACTCCTCCCAGCATTAAACTTCCTGTATCACCCATAAACACTTGAGCAGGATATGCATTGTACCAAAGGAATCCAATACAAGCCCCTACAAAGGCTGCACAAAAGACCGCAAGCTCCCCTGAATTAGGAATAAACATCACATTCAAATACTGAGAAATCACTTTATTTCCAGAAACATAGGCTAAAATAGCTAAGGCTATACCAATAATAACCGAGGTGCCAGCCGCTAAACCATCGATACCATCGGTGATATTCGCCCCATTCGAAACAGCCGTAATAATGAAAATAACGACTAAAACATACACGATCCAAACGTATTCATCCGGAATGAAACTAGGCAATAACATATTGTAGTCAAACTGATTGTCCTTCATAAAAGGAACCGTAGTCACTAGTGATTTATGATCCACAAAAGTCCCGTCAGTCGCAAATTCACGTACTTTAATGTGCTGGTTGAAATACATGGTTAAACCCACGATGATGCCTAAACCTATTTGGCCTACTATCTTAAATTTGCCCGACAAACCATCCTTATTCTTCTTGAATACCTTAATGTAGTCATCCGTAAAGCCTACTGCACCTAGCCAAATAGCCGAGGTTACTAGCAAGACGATGTAGACGTTTGTTATCTTTGAAAAAAGAAGGGTTGGAATCAATAAAGACAATAAAATAATAAAGCCTCCCATGGTAGGAGTGCCTTTTTTCGCCATTTGGCCCTCTAATCCTAAATCACGAATTTCCTCTCCAATTTGCAAACGCTGTAATCGATAAATAACTGCTTTACCCCAAATAGCTGCAATTCCTAACGAAGTAATGATGGCTGCGAAAGCGCGAAAAGTGATATACTGAAAAACACCTGCTCCGGGAACGTTCAAGGTTTTATCTAAGTATTCAAAGAGGTAATATAGCATGTAACGAGTTTTTAATTTATAAAATTGCAAAAAATCAAGTTGAAATCAAACTCAGCTAAAGGCCTCCCCTAAGACTAATTTATCATCAAAATCATATTTCACTCCATTAATTTCTTGGTAATTTTCATGCCCTTTACCTGCCACTAGAATGATATCCCCCGCCTCCGCTAATTCTCTTACAGCGAAAAAGATACCGTCCTTCCTATCTGAAACGCGATGAACTTTGGATTTAAACTCAGCCGGAACACCTGCTTCCATGTGATCTAAAATAACGTCCGGATCTTCTTTACGTGGATTATCTGAGGTTAGTACAACCGAATCACTATACTTAGCCGCTAATTCAGCCATAATAGGTCGTTTACCCGTATCACGATTTCCACCACAACCCACGACGGTAATCACTTTTTGGGACTTATTCTTTATCGTTTGTATCGTTTTTAATACATTTTCTAGGGCATCAGGCGTATGTGCATAATCTACAATTCCCATTTTGTGGTTAGAACCAGCTAATTGCTCGAATCGACCAGGGGCTGTCTTCAAAGCGGAAATCTGCACCAATACCTCATGCGATTCCTCTCCTAGCAAAAGAGCAGCGCCATAAATGCCCAGTAAATTATAGGCATTAAATGTTCCAATCAATTGGGCATGGACTTGTTGGTGGTCGATTTCTAATTGTAAACCACCGACTCCATTGCTGATAATCTTCGCCTTGAAATCAGCCGCATTCAATAAGCCAAAACCATATTTTTTTGCTGCCGTATTCTGCAACATCACCAATCCCCGTTTGTCATCCACATTCGTTAAGGCAAAGGAGGATGCTGGGAGGCAATCAAAGAAGCCCTTTTTAGCTTTTATGTATTCATCAAAAGTTTCGTGAAAATCCAAGTGATCGCGCGTGATGTTCGAGAAAATAGCTCCTGCGAACTGAACGGCGTGAATGCGCTTTTGGACCACCGCATGGGAGCTCACCTCCATAAATGCATGCGTACACCCCGCTGAAACCATATCCGCTAATAAGGCATTCAAGCTCAAAGCATCCGGCGTTGTGTGCGTGGAGGGAATCACCTTGTCTTCAATCTTATTCACCACGGTGGAAATTAATCCACATCGATGACCTAGGCGTTTAAATAATTCAAATAGTAAGGTAACGGTCGTTGTTTTTCCATTGGTGCCCGTTATCCCCACTAACTTTAACTTCTTAGAGGGATGATTGTAAAATTCTGCAGCTGCCTCAGCCAAAGCTTGATTCGAATCAGCGACTTGAACGCAAGTTACATCAGCAGGACACTCGGATGGTGTTTTTTCTACTACCCAGTATTTGCATCCTTGCTCGTAAACTTGGGATAAAAAAGAATGGCCATCCACTTGAGTGCCCGGAATGGCAAAAAACACAGAACCTGCCGCTGCCTTACGTGAATCGAAACATAAATTTTCAATAGTAACTCCAGGAAACAGTGCAATTTGTGCCATATTAATGCAGTTGAATAAAGACTAAACTATTTTTTGCGGCGGCAGAACCAGCAGGAATCGATTGATTCGTCACTGTCCCAAAACCATTCGCGCGCACCTTTAATCCTTTGTTTTCCAAAGCGAACAAGGCATCGCGTAAATTCATCCCTACTACATTGGGTACCGTTTTAGGGGTCATGGTAATCGCCTGATTTCTGACCGCTTTTTTCTCTAAATTAAAATTAAGCCATTGGCCATTCTCCTCTACTTTAGGTAAACCTAAATGAGAGAATAGAATATTTTGATCTGCTGGATGGATAAGATGTGCTAACTTATTTTTATTCAACGAATCCGGCAAATAACCTCTCAACGTTTGCTGCAACTTCATATCACGCAAATAAATTCGATCTGAAATTTCCCTAAACACCGGAGCGGTCACTTGACGTGCGTACGTTCCTTCCGAATTACCCTTAGGTTCATCGACCGCCACTAAAATAGTGTATTTAGGTTTTTTAGCAGGAAAATACCCGACAAAAGTGGTATAATAAACCCCTTTCGTATACCCTTTCACCCCCGATCTACTTCTTTGCGCCGTTCCTGTTTTACCCGCAATTCCATAGACAGAACCTTTGATATTATCGGCCGTTCCATTCGTCACCACCTTCTCTAGCATAGTCCTAATTTTGTATAGCGTTTCTTTAGAACAAAGAGGTTTCTTATCCTTCACCTGAGAAGCCGTGTAATCAATCACAATTTCATCTCCGCGTGTCGCTTTACTAACAATAATGGGTTGAATCCAGTACCCATTATTAGCAATCGCATTGTAGAAAGATAAAATTTGCAAAGGAGGATATTGTGTCGAATAGCCTACAGAAGACCACAATAATTGTAGGCCATCCCATTTAGCAGGAACAGGAAATACAGGCTTAGGACTTGGTTTTAATTGAAAATCCAAGGACTCGATCAAGTGGAACTTTTTTAAATAATTATAATACTTTTCATTATTATTTGTTCCAAAAGCTTCCTGAACTAATTTCATCGTTCCCACATTCGAAGAACTCGCCACCACCCTTTCCATATTAACCGTTCCCAGCGGGTGTGAATCCGTCATGGTACCAGTGTAATATTTAAATTGACCATTACCCGTATTAACCATTTTAGTCAGCGGATAGCCTTTTTCTTCAATTACAGCCATCAAGGACGCAATCTTGAATACCGATCCGGGATCCCTAGATTCCAATAAAGCGTAATTATAGGTTTCTGAATAACCTGTGGGCGAATTCGGATTTTGGGCGATGTTAGAAAGCGCCTTAATTTTTCCGGTAGAGGTTTCCATCACAATAGCTACCGCGTAACGGCCTTGAAATTTCTTCATTCCATTAAATAAGGCAGTTTCGACAATTTCTTGAATATTGATATCCAATGTGGAATGCAAATCCAGTCCAGCTATGGGTAGTACAGGTTCATCCCCTGGTTCAGGTCTCCAGGTGTTCTTGTCCATTTTTTCGAACATTCCCTCACCAAATTTCCCCCTTAATTCTTTATCAAAACTATTTTCAATCCCTACTTTTCCTTTTTCTCGTAAATCTTTCAAATAACCCACGGTTCTATAGGCCATTTGACCAAATGGGGCATAGCGAACATTGATTTTATCAAACACTACCCCCGAAACATTGGCGGATTTTGCATTAGCAAATAGAGGGAAGCTCAGAATTTTCTTTTTTTCTTGAAAATCTAACAGTCGATTATTAATCAATAAATAGCTCTTATTGCTCCGTTTCGCCGCTTCGATTTTCTCTTTGTATTCATCTGCGGTTCTATCCTTGTAGAAATTAGACAAGGCTGCAGCCAATTGATCAATATGCTTCTTGTATAACTCAACAGCCTCCTTATTTGTGTTGTACACCGACGGGTCGATTCCTAGTCTATATTTAGGTAGGGTAGTAGATAAAACGCTTCCATCATCCGAGTAGATATTTCCCCTAGTGGATTCAATTTTGCGTTTTTTAACGTAAGTGGCCATAGCCTCCGAACGAAATTTAGGCCCATTCAATACCACTACTTTGTATAAGCTGAACAGCAAATACATGAACACCGCTAAAATAATAATGAAAAACGTGTAAAAACGTCGGGCAATCAAGCCCCGAATGTTAGGTCTTTTGTCTTTGGCCATTATTGCTCTTTATTGACTTGTATGATGACTTTAGTAGGAGGAATAGTAGATACTCCTATTTGATATCGCTTTAAGGTTTCTTCCAAATTACTCTGTTTAGACACCTTCATATATTCTGCTTTTTGGGTCGTATAATCTGCTCTCACTTCCTCTAAAGCCGTTTTTTCTTTCTGAATCTGATGCAGTTTTCCATCAGCGATGATAGAATAATAGATATTCACGAAGGTCAATAAGGCCACAAACGCAATTCGTTTTACCCACATCACCGGCAATTCTCCACCGGTGAAATAGTCAATATTAAAAATGGAATCGAAGATCCCTTCCTTTTTAGGTTGGGAGATTCGTTTAGAGCCCGCTTCTTTCGGTTCAATCGGTGTTGCCATGTTATAATTTAGACGCTATTCTTAATTTCGCACTTCTTGAGCGCGGATTCACTTTCAATTCCTCCTCTGAGGCCACAATTGGCTTGCGAATAACGGACTCAAGCGGTCGGTGAACTACCCCGAACAAGTCCTTGTCCTCTTTGCCTTGCACATTCCCAGCTTTGATAAAATTCTTTACTAGACGATCTTCCAACGAATGGAAAGACATAATGACTAATCGTCCTGAAGGCTTCAAAACCGCTGGAGCCTGTGCTAAAAATTCTTCAATCACAGCAAGCTCTTGATTCACTTCAATTCGAATCGCCTGAAAGACCTGTGCGAAGTATTTAAACTCCCGGTGTTTAGGAGCTAATTTATTCAAAATTTCTTTAAATTCTTGCGTTGTTTCTAAGGGTTTTCTGGTACGGGCTTGAATGATAGCTTGGGCCAAAGTTTTGGCATTCTTCACTTCCCCATACATCCCTAATATTCGTTGCAATTCAGCTGCTGAATAGCTATTCAATAATTCCGCCGCCGTCATCGATGCAGACGGCCCCATCCGCATATCCAATGGCCCATCAAAGCGAATCGAAAAACCACGTTCTGGTGCATCTAACTGAAAGGAGGACACCCCGAAATCAGCCAAAATTCCATCCACCTCTTTCACTCGATGCAATCGTAAATACTTCTCTAAATAGCGGAAATTAGCCGTTATCAACGTTAAACGCTCATCATCAATCTTCTCAGCTTGTTCCCAAGCATCTGGATCTTGATCAAAGGAAAACAATCTTCCCTCCGGTCCTAGCTTTGCTAAAATAGCCTTCGAATGCCCGCCTCCACCAAAGGTCACATCGACATAAGTCCCTGCCGGATCGATGTGTAAACCATCGATGCATTCGTGCAACATGACGGAGGTATGGTAGGTGTTTTCTGGCATAATTTTGGATGAAAACAAAAATACAAATTATCCCTCGGCTATGCCACCAAAATAGGAAATTGTCACTCTTTTTTTTGTGACTAGTTTCGAACCCGTATCTTTGTTCAAACGCCTGATAAATTCTTGTATGAAAAAGACCTTCTTAGCACTTTTATTTGCTCCCTTTTTGAGCCTTGCCCAAGTACCTGTTCAAGGAATTTGGCGTGGGGAAATTGCGACACATGGAGGGGCACTTCCGATACATTTCGAAATAAATCCTGGTTCCAAATTTGGTAATCTGGACATCAAAATCATCAATGGAGCTGAAAAATCTACTCTTGGCGAATCTTATTTTAGAGCTGATTCACTAGTCATTCCATTCGACTTGTATGACGCTGAACTTGTATTGGGCGTTAGCAAAACAACTGAAATGAACGGTTTTTTCGTCAAAAAAAGAAACGGCAAAACGGCTTATCGCATGACAATTTCTGCACTTGCAGGCGAAGCAGACAGGTTTCTAAATCTTAAACCCTCCACTGTAAAGGTGAACGGCAAATGGATGGCAGATTTCTTTAGTGATGCCACAAACCACAGCCCGGGGGTGGGTGTATTTGAACAAATAGGAAACAAGATAACAGGGACTTTCTTGCGCACATCAGGAGATTACCGATTTTTACAAGGCAATGTAAGTGGAGACAGTTTATTTCTAAGCTATTTCGATGGCAGTGGCGTAAACATGCTACGCGCAAAAGTGACTGGCAATCGCTTTACTGGCCGATATACTTCGGGATTAAGTGGGGTAAGAACAGTGGAGGCGACATTTGATCCCGCTGCGGCCTTGCCAGACTTGAAGAAATTAAGCTTCTTAAAATCAGGTTACGATCGCATCGATTTTAAATTACCCACTACTTCAGGTGAGTTAGTCAGTTTACAAGATGAGCGCTTCAAAAATAAGGTAGTCGTTATCGAGTTAATGGGATCTTGGTGTCCAAACTGTTTGGATGAGTCAAGGTATTTGTCGCTCTTTTATAAGAAATACAAAGATAAAGGAGTCGAAGTGATAGGTCTTGCTTTTGAAAATTCAGCAGACATTGCCATCGCTGGGCCTAAGATTACTAATTTTCAAAAGAAAATAGGCATCACCTACCCCCTACTTTTTGCAGGGACGGCAGAGGATAAAACGATTGCTCAAGTGCTACCGATGCTGAGTAAAATGAACGGCTATCCGACCACTTTTATCATTGATAAAAAGGGAATCGTGAGAGAAATTCACACGGGGTTCTCGGGACCTGGTACCGGAAAATATTATGCAGATTGGATCTCAGATTTTGAGCAAACCATACAAAGCCTTTTGGCAGAAAAATAATGAGAATAATCGCCCTAATCTGTCTGATTTCTTTTTCTGTTCAAGCAGAAAAACCCTCCTTTAAAAAGTGGAAAGCACCCCTCGCATTAGGCATTGCCAGTGGCTTAACTTACAACCCATTTGCTAAACAAATTCAGACAAATATGGTGGCTCCTGGCCAGGTAACGCCTTTAGATGGCTATATTCAATATGGTCCTGCTGCCCTGTATGTGGGCTTAAATATTGCCACATTTAAAAGCACCGAGGCTGCTTTTGATCAGGCAGGCGTCTTTCTTATCGGGACGGGAATTTATGCGGCGACTACCTATGGATTAAAAGCGGCCATCACAGAAGCAAGACCTGATGGATCTGCAAAAACATTTTCCTCTGGACATACCGCGACTGCCTTTTTCGGGGCGACCGTTTTAGCACATGAGTACCGGGATACCCATCCTGAATTGGTCATTGCTGGGTATACTCTTGCAGCTGCCACGGGCGCATTGCGCATCGCGAATAATAAACATTGGGTAACAGACGTATTGATGGGATCCGCGATAGGTATCGCTTCGGCTGAATTAGCTTATTTAATCTATCCAAAAGTACGTCATCAATGGCAGAAACTAAACTACTTTAGTATGACGCCTCAAATTACCCCATCCTATTATGGGGCCAGTATGACCGTAGGATTTTAGTGCAGGAGAAGATACAAACCAGCACCGGCAAAATAGCCAAGCAAGGCAAGCAAGCCTATCTTTTTTAAGTACCAACCGAATTCGATTTTCTCCATTCCCATTACTGCCACTCCCGCGGCAGAACCAATAATGAGGATACTACCACCCGTTCCAGCGCAAAATGCGAGGTATTCCCACATCTGGTGATCCATGGGAAAATCGGTTAATGAATACATCCCCATCGTAGCTGCCACTAAGGGCACATTATCCACAACTGCAGACGCTAAACCGATGATGGTAACGATGAGATTTTGGTTGCCTAATGAGTGCGCTAATTGATCCGATAACGCATGTAAATAACCAAAAGACTCTAAACCTCCTATAGCCAGAAGAATTCCCAAGAAAAAGAGAATACTAGACGTATCGATTTTAGTCAATGCATACCCTACACTCAAATGCTTCTTCACCTCCTCATCTTTCTCTGAATGCAATAGTTCAGACAGAATCCATACTAAACCCAAGGCAAGTAAAATACCCATATAAGGGGGTAAATGTGTCAACGTTTTGAAAATGGGAACGCCAATTAAAGAACCTGCTCCGGCGAAAAGCATGATTTTGCCGTCTCTTTGCTCTAGCGCAGTTAATTGCTCTGTGGCATCCGGCTGACCTATCAATTGATTTTTCAAAACATAGGAGGCAAGAGCTAAAGGCACCACTAGAGAAAGCAAAGCAGGCAAGAATACGCCTTGCATGATGCCGGTAGCTGAAATCTGCCCACCTATCCACAACATAGTTGTCGTCACATCGCCTATGGGCGACCAAGCGCCTCCCGCATTCGCCGCGATCACCACGATTCCCACAAAATACTTCCGGGTTTCTTTATTGCTAATCAACTTACGTAGCAAGGTGACCATCACGATCGCCGTGGTCAAATTATCTAAAACAGCGGACATAAAAAAGGTGATCAAACCCACTATCCATAGCAGTTTAATCACCTTATCTGTTTTTATTAATCGAGAAACGAAATGAAATCCTTGGTGGGCATCGACTAATTCCACTAAGGTCATTGCGCCTAACAAGAAGAACAAAATCTCGGAAGTCGAGGCTAAGTGATGCCCTAATTCTGTAGTTGAACCGGTTGAAATCGCGTACATGGTCCACACTAAAACGCCAGTCACTAAGGCTGTAGCCGTTTTATTTATCTTCAAAGGATGCTCGAAAGCAATGGCTAAATAGCCTGCAAGGAAGATAAATATGGACGCGATTCCCATGTTATTTTAATTTCGCAACGGCCGCTTTAATGCGATCGCAAGCTTCTAAAAGTTGCTCGTCTGCAGCTGCCGTAGAAATACGCATACAATCTGGTGCACCGAAACCTGAACCAGCTACAGTTGCCACGAAAGCATCCGCTAATAACCAAGAACAGAAATCATCTGAATCATTGATCACGGTTTTACCATCTGATTTACCGAAATAGTAGGAAATATCAGGGAACGCATAAAAAGCGCCATCTGGCATATTTACTTTGAAACCTGGGATTTCGCGTAATTTCTCTACCACTAATTTACGACGGCGATCGTAGGCTGCTTTCATTTTGTAAGCATGGTCTAAGCTACCGTTGAAGGCCGCTACTGCCGCTTTTTGAGCGATTGAGTTCGTACCTGAAGTCACTTGACCTTGTAATTTTTCTATACCATCCGCGATCCATTTCGCCGCAGCGATAAATCCAATTCTCCAACCTGTCATCGCGTGTCCTTTCGCCACACCGTTCACCGTGATGACACGTTCTTTGATTTCTGGAATAGATCCGATCGAGAAGTGTCCACCTTGAGTGAAGTTGATGTATTCGTAGATTTCATCCGCTAGGACGAAGATATTTTCGTGACGCGCTACCACATTTGCTATATCGCGTAATTCTGATTCTGTGTAAACCGATCCTGTCGGGTTGTTAGGGGATGCGAACATCACCATTTTCGTTTTAGGCGTAATCGCTGCCTCGAATTGCTCTGGAGTAACTTTAAAGTTATTGTCAAAAGCTCCTTGAACGATCACCGAAGTTCCTTCCGCTAATTTTACCATCTCGGAGTAAGAAACCCAGTAAGGAGAGAAGATGATTACTTCATCGCCTGGGTTGATTAAGGCTGCAATCGCGTTTGCTAGGGAGTGTTTTGCCCCCGTGCTCACCACGATATTTTCCGAACCCCACTCTAAGTTATTATCACGCTTTAATTTGTTCGCAATCGCCATACGCAAATCTGGATAACCAGCTACTGGCGAATAGCCGTGAAAACCATCATCAATTGCCTTTTTAGCTGCCTCACAAATGTGAGCGGGTGTTTTAAAATCAGGCTCTCCTACAGATAGACTAATTACTTTGTGACCTTGAGCTGCTAATTCACGCGCTTTTTTCGTCATCCCTAAGGTAGAGGATTCTTCTAATGCTTGAATTCTTTGGGCTAATTGTGCTTGTGACATGGTATCTAGAAACGAATATTTGTATATAAAATTGGTTACAAAATTACTTTTTTGAAGACGGATAAGCTAATAAAATGTGTAAAAATTAGGCTGAAATACCTTGTGCCAAAACTGCGTAGGCACCTTTCTTAATCTTCATCAATTCTTCGTGAGTACCACGCTCGATGATTTCGCCTTGTTGAACCACTAGAATCTGGTCTGCGTGCTGAATCGTAGACAACCGGTGGGCAATGACTAAGACGGTACGGTTCTCCATTAGATGGCCCAAAGCCTCTTGCACTAACTTCTCTGATTCGTTGTCTAACGCACTCGTAGCCTCATCTAGAATTAAGATGGGCGGATTTTTGAGAACGGCGCGGGCGATAGAGATGCGTTGTCTTTGGCCCCCTGATAATTTAGAGCCTCGATCCCCGATGACTGTTTCGTACCCTTCCGGGCTTGCTGAGATAAATTCGTGCGCATTCGCAATCTTAGCAGCGGCCTGCACTTCCGCTAAGGTAGCCTCAGAACCGAATGCGATGTTATTGAAAATACTATCATTGAATAAGACTGATTCCTGGGTTACAATCCCCATTAATCCCCTTAAGTCGTCCAAAGGAATGTTCTTCAAATTCACCCCATCCAAGGTAATTTTTCCGGATGAAGCATCGTAGAAACGGGGTAGTAAATCCGCAAGCGTAGACTTTCCTCCACCGGACGCTCCCACGAGGGCAATCGTTTTCCCTTTAGGGATATCGAAACTGACGTTCTTTACAACTTTATGCCCTTTCACGTATTCAAAACCTACTCCCTCGAAGCTGATTTTATCTGTAAATTCTGAAACGGGGATAACAGGCTCCTCTGCAATGATATCTGATTTAGTATCTAAAATTTCAATAATGCGATCTGCCGAAGCCACCCCACGTTGAATACCGCTAAACGCATCTGCAATGGCTTTCGCCGGGCGCATCACCTGCGAAAAAGTGGCAATAAAGGCAATAAAGGTAGACGCAGATAACTCTCCCTCGCCACTTATGACTAGGCTACCGCCATACAATAAGATACCTGTTACGACTAAAACACCTAAACTCTCTGATGTGGGTGAGGTCAACTCTTGGCGAAACACCATCTTCAACAAGGAGTTTCGGTAGCGATCGTTTCCAGCTTGGAAGCGCGCGTCCATCATTCTCTCCGCCCGAAAGGCCTTCACCACCCGCATCGCCCCAAAGGTTTCATCCAATAAACTGATAATTCCACTCAAATGCTGCTGGACCTCGCCCGCTGCCCGTCTTAATCTGCGCGTGATTGTCGCAATCACCGAACCCGAAAGGGGTAAGATGATCAACGAAAACAAGGTCAGTTTCACCGACATACTCGCTAAGAAAACGAAGAATAAAATCAGCGTGAAGATTTCTTTAAAGGTCGCCGTAAAGGCACGACCGATGCTATTCTCCACTTCCTGAACGTCTGTCGTTAAACGAGACATGAGGTTACCCTTTTTCTGCTCCGTAAAATAGCTCAGGTCAAGGCGAATCGCGCGCTCAAAAACCGCTTGTCGCAACGAGGCTATCGTGTCTGCTTCGACTGTTTTGAGGACTCTTTGGGAAAAATACCGGAAAAAATTCGACAAAATTACGGAAACCATAATGGCACCACAGGCATATTTCAGCGCACCGATTCTTCCAAAATTCTCTAAAGCACCATAGAAATAGTGGTTAAATAAGAACGAAAAATAGGATGGCGTTAACGAAAAATCAGGTAAAACCCGGTAAATCTGAATATTCTCAGGGGCAGATTGATTGAACAGGACGTTCAACAAAGGAATTAATAAGGTGAAATTTAGAATGCCGAACAAACTCGCCAGCAAGGAAAATCCGAAGTATGGAAAGACATACTTGCGGATCGAAACGGCGTAGCTTAATAAGCGAAAATATGTTTTCAATGCGGCTTTTTATCAAAATTTTGGTCAAATTACGACAATTTTCAGAAACATAATCCGAATGTCGCCCTTAATTTCCATTGTGATGGCCACCTATAACGGGGAAAAATATCTCCGGGAACAAGTGGACAGTTTACTGGCTCAAAGCTATCCTACACTGGAGTTCATCTTTGTAGACGATGCGTCTTCGGATAGTTCTGCTAAGATATTGCAGGAATATGCGCTATCTGACTCGCGCATTCGCTTAGTCACTAACCCTGAAAACCAAGGATTACTAGCTACTTTTGAAAAGGGAATCAGAGCCGCACAAGGCGAAATGATTGCCTTATCGGATCAAGACGACGTGTGGATGCCTGAAAAAATCCGTTTATTGGCAGGGGCGATCGGTTCGCATTCGATGATCTATGCAGATTCTGCGTTAACGGATGCGGCTGGCTTTGTCACCGGAAAATTCTCTGATCGAAATCACTTGTGTGATTATTCGACTGGTTTGCACTATGTTTTTGGGACCAAATCAATGGGGCACGCGATGCTCTTTAAGCGTGAAATCATCGACATTGCCTTACCTTTTCCTGATTTTGTGGGACATGATTTTATCCTGGGTTTTGCCGCAGCTGCATTACATGGAGTTAGCTTTTTCCCTGCGACTTTAGTGAACTATCGACAGCACAGCAGCAACACGATGGGGGCTGATTTAAGTAAGGGCAAGAAGAATTATAACACGAGAAAGGAGCGGAATGCTCGGATTGTGAAACGACTTAACTTACTCTCAGAGCGTTGTCCTGCGGGCTTAGAACGCGAAATTTTACGTGAATTAGCCCTTGATTTCGCTTCCACCACGATCGCGGCGCGCCTGCGAAGATTTCGCACAGTCGCTAAACACCACCAAGCCATGTTAGCTTACAAAGGGAAGTCTGAATTAGGTAGCTTCCTCTACAGCTTCAAGCTTCTCTTCTCTATTTTCTAAACGGAAGACTCAAACGGTAATAAAGATTTTTCAACTGAACTGTCATAGGAATCGGACGTTGTACTAAAGGTCCATCGAAACGGTCTCCTCGTCTTAAATAATATTTCGACAAAGTAGACGAGGTCATCCCCCACTTACGGATAAACTGGTAATAGCCTTTGTTCTGCTTCACGCGTTTCACGGAAATCGACCCAAAATGATAGACCCTGCTCCGCGAAATTCCCTTGAACAAGCGAACACCCGCCTGCCAGCACTTCATTGAAAAATCAGGATCAGAATACATTCCAGGCGTAAATTCATTCGAATAGCCTCCCACTTTATCCCAAAGCGAACGGTGCACCACATTAGGCGGCCAGGTCGCTCCTTGCCAATCTGCAAAAGCTAAAGAATCATAGGTTTCTAGTAATCTCGCTTCCTCGAAAGTGGCTAGCGACCGGCCGTAATCGGCCTGAATAGAACAAGCGCTTTGGGCTTTCGGCTCGATGGCTGTGGCGGATAAAAAGAATTCCGTGTGCCCGATACTTTCGATTTCTTCTTTCAGAAAACCATCCCAATGAGGCAAAACGTACATATCGTCATTCAAATACAAGAAATAATCTGCGCGCGCGAGCTTGACCATCGCGTTCATCGCGTAGCATACACCCACATTAATGGAGCTATACGAAAAAGCGATATCTTTTTGTGATTCGACCCATTCTTTCGAACCATCTTTCGCCTCATTCAAATGCACTATAATCTCATAAGACGTCGTGGAGTGTTTACGAATAGCAGCTATGCATAGTTGTAAGTAGGCCAAATTATTCCAGCTCGGAATGAGGATAGAGAAATAGGGGTTTTTAGGCGCCTTAGATGCCGGAAAAAATTGAATCGACTCTTCCATTACAGCATTCGATAATTTTTGTACTCGCCCACCCGGTAACCCGTGAGGTCTTCAATTTTCTGCAAAAACTTGCGGCGCAAAGTCATTTTCTTTTCTAATTCAACCGGATCAAAATAGAAAGGCCAGTATGAACGCGCTACTCGATCAGCCATAACGGCTGGATGCGATCCTTCAAATCGGAATAAGCGTTCTGCATTGCCGTAATCAAACTGGTAATCCGCCGGCACATTCTCTGCTAACCAAGCGTCATCGTGGTAGAATTGCGTAAAGTTGCGCACCTTATTGTTCAAGCCCTCTGGCGGTTTCACCCAACCATAATGGTTAATATAGACTGGAATTAATTTCACCTTCAGCTTTTTCCCATCTTTTCTAAACCCTTGCGCATCCTTGTAAGAATGTACTCCCGGATGCATTTTCACCACCCGAATTTCTCTTCTATACCAACGGCGCGAAACTGCCACATGAGCGTAAGAACCATAAAAATGTCGGTAATGAAAGAGCAATCCCTCCACATTTGCGTCTGCTAAATTCTCTTGCATCGCCGTTTTGACGATGGGCAAATCGTCTTCATGCACGCATTCGTCGCCTTGAATGTAGAAAGCCCAATCGATGTCTTTGGAAATAGCCTGCAGCGCTTTATCTGTTTCTAGGGCGAATGTGGCGCCTCCCTCTCGTTTAGTATCATCCCAAACCGTCTCGACAATTTTGATTTTATCCGACGGAATCGATTGAATTAAGGCTAAGGTAGCGTCCTCAGACTTTCCAACCGCGACCACAAACTCGTCACAGATAGGTAAAATGGACGTAATAGCTTCCACGATGGCATAATCGTTCTTCACCGCGTTTCGAATAAAGGTAAAGCCGGCTATTTTCATCGATCGTATTTCACTTGAATACCGTGGTATTTTGTTTGTTCCACGTAATCTTTTCGCAAAGGATGACCCTCCCAGTCCTCTGGAAGCAATATTCTACGCAAATCAGGATGATTTGTAAATTGAATGCCAAAAAAATCAAAGGCCTCTCGCTCGTGCCAATCCGCTGTTCTCCAAACGGAGGAGACAGAGGAAATAACCGGCTTCGCTCGATCTAAAATCACACGCAAATGCAAGGTAAGATGATTCGGGATCGAATAAAGGGTATAAATAACTTCCATTTTACCCGCTTCTGGCCCCTGATCGATGGCCGTCATGCAAGAAAGGGAATCAAAATAGGTCGCTGGATTTTTCCACAAGAACGCACAAACCGGTAAAATCTGGTCAGCAGGCAAGGTCAAACGATTTAATTCCTCCTCCCACTGGGATTCAAAACCAAATTCTGCTTGCAAGAATGCTTGAATTGCTGACAGTTCCATCCTATTTGTTTAATGCTTCTAATATGCGTTTAGGAGCTACAAGTGTCTCCTGACTAATCTTTTGTTGTAATTTGATGATGCCGCCTAACAAAGCTTCCGGGCGAGGTGGACAACCGGGAACATACACATCTACGGGTATAATTTTATCCACTCCTTTCACCACGTGGTAACCATGTTCCCAATAAGGTCCACCGCAATTTGCGCAAGAACCCATCGAAATCACATACCGAGGTTCGGGCATTTGTTCGTAGAGACGGCGGATGCGATCCGCCATCTTGAAGGTGACGGTTCCAGCCACAATCATCACGTCAGATTGACGTGGGGAAGGCCGTGGAAACACCCCAAAACGATCTAAATCATAGCCTGATGCAAAAGCTTGCATCATTTCAATCGCGCAACACGCTAAACCAAAACTCATCGGCCAAAGCGAACTCGCCCGAGCCCAATTAAATAAATCCTCCACATTGCTCAACACAAAGCCGTCGGATTCAAATTCTTGGTCTAAAAAACTCTTCATGTTTGGGGGTAATTTTCGCAATCGTTCTGTAAATATACCTAAATTCACAAAATTTTCTGTGTATGTCGCTCGTACCTTTTTTCGATACTGATTTAGCCAAACTCCGTGGGATGACCCCTGCGAAGCTCACGCTACTACAGACCGAACTAGGGATGTTCACCTACGGCGACTTGATACAATATTTTCCGTTCCGCTACGAGGATCGCACCGTGGTTCATCCCATAGCCTCCATCACGGATGAAATGGACCATGCCCAGTTTGTGGGGCGTATTCGATTCAAGGAAAAAATAGGTGCTGGCCACCGTCAACGTATCGTTGCCCAAGTATGCGATGCGACAGGGTGCATTGAAATTGTTTGGTTTCAGGGGGTCAAATGGCTCGAAAAATCCTTAAATACGGGTGTCGATTATCTGTTTTATGGTAAGCCCACCAGCTTCAATGGCACGATTCAGATGACCCATCCCGAGATGGAGGTCTATAAAGGCGAGCAAGCATCGGGTAAATATTTTCAACCGGTCTATCCGTTAACGGAGAAGCTGCGCAAGAAATACATCGATAGCAAGGCGATCGCCACACTACAAAAAAACTTGTTGGAGATTGCTTTTCCCTACATACGTGAAACCTTACCTGCGGATGTAAATGCGCAGTTTAAATTGATTTCTAAGCAAGAAGCGCTTTATCATATTCATTTGCCCCAAAGCGAAACTTGGTTACACCAGGCTCGCCGCCGACTGAAATTCGAAGAGCTATTTTATAATCAATTGCGCTTGATCAAGCAGAATTTGATTCGGAAAGTCGCTTTTCCGGGACAAGTATTTTCGTCTGCTGCGCTGCTCACCAGGTTCTACCAGGAGCATTTACCCTTCGAATTAACGAATGCACAAAAACAGGTGATCCGGGAAATTTTTGCGGACATGCGATCGGGCAAGCAGATGAACCGTTTGTTGCAAGGGGATGTGGGATCAGGAAAGACGATTGTAGCCTTTATATCGATGCTTTTGGCGATCGACAATGGGGCGCAGACGTGTTTGATGGCGCCCACAGAGATTTTAGCAGATCAACATTACCAAGGGTTGAAGCAATTTGCGGATTTATTAGGTATTACGATCGCGAAGCTGACCGGTTCTGTGAAAAAGAAAGACCGCGTGGGATTACACGAGGATCTGCAGTCCGGTAAATTGCAGATTTTAGTGGGTACGCACGCTTTATTCGAGGATTCTGTTCAGTTTAAGAATTTGGGAATGTGCATCATTGATGAGCAGCACCGGTTTGGGGTAGCGCAGCGAGCGAAGCTTTGGGATAAAAATAAGGAGTTCCATCCGCACATTTTAGTCATGACGGCGACACCTATTCCAAGGACATTAGCGATGACGCTCTATGGAGATTTAGATATTTCGATAATTAACGAATTACCCGTGGGTCGTAAGCCTATTCAGACCACACATCGCTACGATAGCCACCGATTGCAGGTCTTCGGATTCATCCAAAACGAGCTAAGCAAAGGCCGGCAAATCTACATAGTTTATCCGCTCATCGAAGAATCCGAAAAAATGGACTTCAAAGACTTGATGGATGGATATGAAAGTATTTCGCGTGCATTCCCGGAGGTACCTTTGGGGATCTTGCATGGCAAGATGAAACCTGCTGACAAGGATATCGAGATGGCTCGTTTCGTGAAAAATGAGACTAAAATCATGGTGGCCACTACGGTCATTGAAGTAGGGGTGAACGTACCTAATGCCTCCATCATGATCATTGAAAGCGCGGAAAGATTCGGGTTATCGCAATTGCACCAGCTCAGAGGTCGCGTAGGTCGTGGAGCAGAACAAAGTTATTGCATCTTAATGACCGGATATAAGATCTCTGCGGATACCAAGAAACGCATTGATACGATGGTGAAAACCAATAATGGTTTTGAAATTGCAGAGGTTGATTTACAATTACGCGGCCCTGGAGATATCACGGGTACACGCCAAAGTGGCGCCATCGACTTGATGATCGCAGACCTCGCAAAAGATGGTGAAATACTAAAGGTCGCACGCGAAACAGCCAAAAAAATCTTAGAAGAGGACCCTAATCTTGAAAAGCCAGGCTACCAAATGATCCGCGAACAAGTCCGCTCCCAACGGAAAGACACCACGAACTGGGCGAGAATTTCTTAATTCAAATTAGGGTCGTCTGGATAGGTGGAGAGTACTCTGAAATCCCCTCCTTTGGCAAACATAATCTTACGCCATAATCGCTCATGCGGCTCATCAAACACTAATTTATCATTTCCCGGATGCAAAATCCACGCATTGGATTTCACTTCGCGCTCTAGCTGACCCGCTCCCCAACCCGAATAGCCAATAAAGAATTTGATTTCGTCAAACCCGATCTCCCCTGCAACCACTTTATCAATGGCGACCTCAAAACTTCCAGACCAATAAATGCCCGGCCCTATCAATACGCCATCCGGAATTAAATCAGGCCTGCGATGCACAAACTGCATAATCGTGGGGTCTACCGGCCCTCCAGAATACAAGGGGACATCCTCTAACACCTTCTCATCCACAAAAGAATCGAACACAATTTCCTGCTTGTTATTGAGCACCAAACCGAAAGAATGTGCATTTGTATGCTCGCAAAGCAAAATTACCGAACGATGAAAAGAGGGGTCCTCTAAGAAGGGCTCGGCTAACAAAAGCATGCCTGGTTCTAAATCCTCCACAGAATAATTCGGGTGCATAGCGCAGAAATTAGTAATTTTAAAAGATGATGACTCAGCTCTTTCTTTCTTTAGGCGGCAATCTAGGAAATACCCGGGAAATTTTTGAGGGCGCCTACCCGCTAATTGAAAAAAAAATTGGAAAAATCTCCGTTTACTCGTCCATCTACCAAACTCAGGCTTGGGGTCCCATCCCACAAGCCGATTTTTTAAATCAAGTTTTACTCGTTAATACGTCACTTAAAGCGGGGGCTTGTTTAGCAGAAATATTAGAAATTGAACGCGAATTTGGACGAGAACGCAAAGAACGTTGGGGGCCTAGAACGCTTGATTTAGATATTCTCTATTATGGAGATAAGGTCATCGCCGAATCCGATTTGAGCATCCCCCATCCACGTATTGCAGAGCGTAAGTTTATCTTAACACCTTTAGCAGAAATTGCACCCACTTTTACAGATCCTGCATCGCGCAAAACCATGGTAACACTTCTAGCAGATTGCTCAGATAAAGGCCAGGTTAATCGTTCTGTTTAGGAAATTTCCAACTTTTCGAGGTGATGCGTTCGTAGTACTTTTCGTACAAGGGAAGAATCTTTACAATGTCAAATTCCTTCGCCCGAGCTAACGCATTTGCCTTCATTTGATCGTGTAATTTTGGATCTGACAACAGGTTAATCGCATTAGCCGCCATGTCTTTCACATCCCCTATTTCGCTCACATATCCCGTTACCCCGTGAATATTCACTTCTGGGATACCGCCAGCGTTCGATGAAATAACAGGTACTTCGCAGGCCATCGCTTCTAAAGCAGCTAGACCAAAACTCTCCTTTTCTGAGGTAAGTAAAAATAAATCTGCTAGGGATAATGCCTCCTCGATCCCATCCATCTTACCTAAGAAACGCACATCGCACTGCACCTCGAGTTCACGGCAAAGCACTTCTATGGCAGAACGCTCCGGCCCATCACCGATGAGGACAAGCTTAGCGGGAATCTTCTTGCGAACAAGAGCAAAGACCCGAACGATATCCTCGATGCGCTTCACCTTCCGGAAGTTTGAAGTATGCATTAATAACTTCTCACCGTTAGGACAAAGGGATTTTTTGAATTGTTCGTGTGGGCGTTTTTGGAAACGTTGTAAATCGATAAAATTGGGAATTACCTCAATATGACTCAAAATCTCGAACTCATCATAGGTGTCATTCTTCAAACTCTCAGACACCGCAGTCACGCCATCCGATTCATTAATCGAGAAGGTAACCACCGGTTCGAAGGATGGATCACGCCCTACTAAAGTGATATCTGTTCCGTGCAAGGTCGTAATGACTGGCACGTGAATACCCTTGTATTTTAAAATTTGCTTCGCTAAATAGGCTGCAGAAGCATGTGGAATTGCATAATGTACATGGATTAAATCCAACTTCTCATTGATCGTCACATCCACCATTTTACTGGCTAAAGCGGACTCATAAGGCAAATATTCAAACAGAGGATAGGAGGCTACAGAAACCTCGTGATAGAAGATATTCTCTGAAAAAATATCCAATCGAGGGGGTTGTGTATAGGTGATAAAATGGACTTCATGACCAGCTAATGCCAAAGCTTTGCCCAGTTCTGTGGCCACCACACCACTTCCGCCATACGTCGGATAACAAACGATCCCTATTTTCATACGCTAAATTTAGCTGAAAGAATGTAAATTTGCATTAAACAACAAATAACCTTTGAAAAATCTCGTCTTATTTGCGTCAGGTTCGGGTTCTAATGCCGAAAAAATTATCGAACATTTCAAAGGATCCGATCAGGTTCGAATCACCCACATTTACTGCAATAACCCTTCAGCGGGGATTATTCAGCGAGCGGAGCGATTAGGCGTGCCTTGCCGCGTTTTTGACAGAGAATCCTATAAGAACGGAACGGTGTTAAAAGAAGTTCAATCCCTACGGACGGATTGGATCATTTTAGCTGGTTTCTTATGGCTCATCCCTGGCGATTTCGTGACAGCATTCCCTCAACGCATTGTCAATATTCACCCGGCCTTATTGCCTAAATTTGGTGGAAAAGGGATGTATGGCCATTTCGTACATGAAGCTGTCGTAGCGGCGGGTGAAAAAGAATCCGGAATAACGATTCATTATGTAAACGAGCATTATGACGAAGGTGCGACGATCTTCCAGAGTTCGTTCCCGGTTTTACCGAGTGACACTCCAGAAGATGTCGCTAAAAAAGGTCAGGTACTCGAGCACAGGGATTTTCCGCGGGTCATCGAATCACTTGTCTTACCAGCCTCCTCCTAATACGCGGTACAAAGTAATCGCCCGCATCCATTGATTTCGAGATATTTCTAGAAGCTCTAATTCCGAGCGTAAGGCATTTTGTTGCGCAGTCAACACCTCCAAATAACTCGCATTTGCTGTTAAAAAGAGTGTTCCCACCGTATTAATGGCTCCTTTAGTTAATAATACCTCCCGTTGTTTTAGCTGCTGTTGTTTTTGTAAATAGGCCAAAGATTTAACTTGGGTATCCCATTCCAAATAACCTTTTACTAACGCATTTTGGTAGGCTAAATCATGCGACTTCCAAGCGGACTCCGTTCGCAACATGTCTGCGGTAATAGCCGATCGGTTTAACCAAGGAGTCGTAATGCCTCCTAACAATTGATACGCCATCGAGGCAGGTAATTGAAACAAATAAGCCGGCTGAAAACCTTGCACACCTAAAATTCCGGATAAAACGATCGATGGTTTTAGGGCCAAAGCAGCACTTTCCTTCGTCTCAAACGCCGCCATCAGATTCAACTTCGCTTGCTTGATATCTGGTCTACGCCCTAATTGATCAATTTTCAAACGGGCAAATAAACTCGTATCCAACGCGCATTGAAAGGGGAATTTCGATCGATGAATGGCAGCATTGGGCTTATTTAAAAGCAAACGAATGTCGTTTTCTAAACTAGTTATCTGCTGCAATACATTCCCTTCTTGCGCACGGGAGTTCAACCACTGCGCTTCCAATTGCTGTACTGCGGATTCATTAACCGCTCCAGCTTCCTTTTGCACTTGGACTAATTCGAAGGCCTTGCGCTGAATTTCGATATTGGATTTTAAAATATCGAGTTCCTTATCCAAAGCAATCAATTGACCATAAGCATTAGCCACCTCCGCCACTAGCGACGTAATTAGCCATTGCTGACCTGACTCAGTCGCTAAATACCGGAGAGCACTCGCCTTCCTTCTTTTGGCTAACTTACCCCAAATATCTAACTCCCAACTAGACTGAAGTCCAATTTGTAGATCAGGCAGATGCTCCGGAATAATCTGATCTCTGGTAATATTCGTGGAGAATTGCGTGTCATAGTTACCCACGCCATCCATCGTATATTTACCAAAGCGCCTCAAACTAGGCTGAACGATTCCATTAACCGTGGGCTTCATCAATCCTCGCTGATAACCAAAATCAGCCTTAGCCATTGCAAGCTGTAGAAATCCGATCTTGATATCGTTACTACGGACTAAAACAGAATCTATCAATTGCACGAGTAAGGTATCCCGCTTCCAACACTCCTGTACATCTGAAACAGACGCATCTTCGTCCGAATTTCTATAGGTCGCTAACTCCGACTGCAATTTACGCTGCTCCTTTAACAAACTTGACGTGCACGAACCTAGTGCCAGCACGACAAAAAAAGCAAGTACACTATTTCTCATTTTTTGACAATTTAGCCGAGAGCGATGCAAACACCACATATAATCCCGGGATTACTAATAAACCACCTACCGTGCCTAAAATCATCCCACCAGCGGAGGCCGTTCCAATCGTTCTATTACCAATAGCTCCAGCGCCAGAGGCAATCATTAAGGGAATTAATCCAGCCACAAACGCAAAAGAAGTCATCAAAATAGGACGCAAACGAGAGAAAGCACCCTCTTTTGCTGCCTCTATAATGGACGCTCCCTCCTTCTGTTTGGCAATCGCAAACTCAACAATAAGGATCGCATTCTTTCCTAATAGACCGATTAACATCACGAGTGCTACTTGGGCATAGATGTTATTTTGCAAACCGAATAGGTACAAGAACGCATAAGTTCCCATCGCGCCCATCGGCAAGAAAAGTAGCACGGGGAATGGCAATAAGAAGGATTCATATTGCGCGGCTAACAACAGATACACGAATAACAAACAGATCGCAAAAATGAAGATAGCTTGGTTACCTGCTAAATCTTCTTCCCGCGTCATGCCCGACCATTCTAGCGTATATCCACGAGGTAAACTCTTTAACGCCTGCGCTCGAATGATATCCAACACCGCACCAGAACTAAATCCGGGTGCCGGTTCGCCATTCACCATCGCCGACGTAAACATGTTGTAGCGGGTAAATTGCTCCGGTCCATAGACGCGCTTCATCTTCACGAAGGAAGAATAAGGTACCATTTCACCGTCTTTGTTTTTAGCATAAAACTTCAGCACATCCTCTGGATGCGCGCGGTAACGCGGATCTACTTGCACCATGACTTTGTACATTTGGCCAAAGCGGATGAAGTTCGTCGCATAGAAACTACCCAACAAGGTCTGCAAATTGTCCATAGCCGGAAGCACATTCACGCCTTTTTGCGCGGCAGCTTCTTGGTCTACTTCTAACATGTACTGTGGAAAAGACGGGTCAAAACTTGAGAACGTATTCTGAATTTCAGGCGCCTCATTGAGTTTTTTAGCGAAATCATTCGCTACGCCAGCCAACTTTTGCAAATCACCAGACCCACTGCGATCCTGAATACGGAATTCAAAACCAGACGCATTTCCAAAACCCGGAACTGCCGGCGGCGGGAAAAACTGAATACTGGCATCCTTAATTCCATTCGTCTTTGAACGAATGATTTCCGTTAATTCGTCTACGGTCTCTTTACGATCTTCCCATGGTTTTAAGGTGATAATACCTGTACCATAAGATGCTCCAGATCCATCGGTCAACAAACTAAATCCGGCCAAGGTTGAAAAGGACTCAATCGCATCTACCCCTTTGATTGATTTATAGACCTGATCCATCACACTTTCTGTACGCTCTAATGTCGCTCCAGCCGGAGTCGTCGCATTCACATACAAGGTTCCCTGATCCTCTGAAGGAATAAATCCACTCGGTACAATACCAGATAAAACGGCCGTACCCACCACAGATCCGAGCAAAATCAACCACATCAATAGACGCTTACTAATCAAGACACCTACCCAAACCAAGTATTTTTGAGCAATCTGATCATAATGGTGATTGAAAGCATGGAAAAATTTTCCGAGTAAGTTCGTCTGGTTATGTTCCGGTTTCTTTAACAACAATACGCAAAGTGCGGGAGTTAAGGTCAAAGCCGTTAAGCCCGACAAGGCAATGGAAATCGCCATGGTCACGGAGAACTGTCGGAAGAATACCCCGATCGGCCCAGAAAGAAATGCTACCGGAACAAATACGGCTCCCATCACCAAGGTAATCGCTAGAATTGCCCCAGAAATTTCGTGCATCGCCTCTTGTGTGGCGGCCAAAACAGGCATATCTTTTTCCTCCATTTTGGCATGGACCGCCTCCACGACGACAATCGCGTTATCCACCACAATACCGATGGCTAAGACCAACGAAAATAGAGTCAACAAGTTAATCGAAAACCCAAAGGCCAGCATAAACGTAAACGTACCGACCAATGAAACGGGTACGGCAATAATCGGAACTAATGTAGCTCGCCAATCCTGCAAGAAGATGAATACCACTAGAGCTACCAACAAAAAGGCCTCTAGCAAAGTCTTGATTACCTCCTGAATCGAGGCATCTAAGAAACGGGACACGTCATACGAAATCGTAAAACCCATGCCCGGAGGGAAAGTCGTGGTCTTTAATTCCCCTAAACGTTTCTTCACATTGGCAATTACCTCCGCGGCATTAGAACCCGGGCGCTGCTTTAACAAAATCGCAGCGGACGGTCGGCCATTTTCTTTCGAAAGTACATCGTAATCCAGCGACCCAAATTCCACATCGGCTAAATCCTTCAAGCGTAAAATTTGGCCTGTTTCGGTCGCCTTAATCACTAAATTTTCATATTGGGCCACTTGCGTAAACTTCCCCGTGTAACGCATGACGTATTGCAAAGCTTGCGGATGTTTACCCGAACTCTCTCCGATTTTTCCCGGAGCAGCTTCTACGTTTTGATTCCGCAAAGCCTGTATCACATCTTCGGCTGAAAGCTTGTATGCAAATAATCGATCCGGATGCAACCAAATACGCATAGCGTATTCACGCTGTCCCATAATATCAGCAAAACCTACCCCATCGATACGCTTCAACTCGGGAAGTACGTTAATATCGGCAAAGTTGAAAATAAACTTCTCGTCGATATCCGTATCCTCACTCAATAAATTCACATACAATAACATACTATTCACCTCTTTCTCGGTGATTACTCCGGCCTTGATTACCTCTTCAGGTAATTCGTCTAGCACAGTTTGTACACGCGTTTGCACGTTTACCGCGGCTACGTCAGGGTCAGTACCTACCTGAAAATAGACCTGAATAATACTGGTTCCGTCGTTACCTGAAACGGAGGTCATATACGTCATCCCAGCCACCCCGTTGATGGCGCGTTCGAGTGGAGTCACCACAGCTTTCGCACATACTTCCGCATTTGCTCCCGTATACTTCGTGGTCACGGTTACCGCGGGCGGAACAATATCAGGAAACTGCGTAATGGGCAATTGCTTCATGGCAATCACCCCTAAAATCACGATAAATATCGATACCACGATCGATAATACCGGTCGGGTTATGAATTGTTGGACCATGTTACAATGCTTTATATTCCGTTAATAATTGACGCATCGGTTTGAAGGTCGACTTGATTTTTTGACCTTGCTTCACTAACTGGATACCTTCAATTAGGACGGTGTCTTTCGCTGAAAATCCGTTTTTAACTAAATAAAAATGTGGGATTCTTAGGTCCGGAACGATGCTTTTCATCTTGACCAAGCCCCCTGCATCTTTGATAAACACGTAACTTTTCTCTTGAATTTCGAAAACAGACTTCTGAGGAATGGCCCAATAGCCGGATACCTTTTTAGGTAATTGTACCTTTCCGGATGCGCCATGACGAAGTAGTTTATTGGGGTTTGAGAAGCGCGCGCGGAAAGCAATGTTTCCGGTGTTTTTATCAAATTCCCCTTCGATTGTCTCTACCAAACCCTTTTCAGGGTAACTTTCTCCATTCGCTAAAACCAAGCTAACTGTGGCTGATTTATTCACCCCTCCTTGATCGCTGAAAGCCAGGTATTCTTGTTCAGACACGTTGAAATAGGCAAATACATTATGGTTGTCAGATAAAGTAGTCAATAAGGTCCCTTCGTCCACTAAACTTCCCCTTTTGAAAGGTAAGCGGTCTACGATACCATCAAATGGAGCGCGGATATTGGAGTGTTCCACTTTCAATTCCGCGGCACGCACATGGGCTAAAGCCTCCTCGCGTTTTGCTTTTAACCCATCCACTTTCGCGAGTGAGATGGCTAATTGGTTTTTAGAGATCACATTTTTATCGACCAATAAACGTGTATTAATGAGCGTTAATTCCTCCGATTTTAACTCTGCAGAAGCTTGACTCAACACCGCTTTCGCGCGCGCTAAATCAGCCATATACTCCTGGCTATTAATGGTAAACATCACCTGCCCTCTTTTCACTTGCTTTCCTTCATCCACCAAAATACGATCTAAGTAGCCTTTAACCCGGGCACGAATTTCTACATTTTGAATCGCATGAATATCCGCTACAAACTCCTGTTGAATGGTTGTATCGATGGCAATAGGAGTGGATACTTCAAGTGTTTGAATTTCTACAGCCTCTTCTTTTTTAGCTGTGCAAGCACTCAGAAGTAGTAATCCGATTAGGTATTTTTTCATATCTACTTAGTTAGGCCTTCCTCCATGTTGCTTGTAGGATGGCGGTTGATTTTTCTTTTTCACCGTATCAGCCCATTCCATGTTGGGTGATTTTGGTTGGTATTTAGGAGTTTGTGTTGCTGGTTTGTTTTCCTTTTCCTCCACCGTTTGCTGCAAATTTACTTTTTCAGTTAAAGTCGGATTTATCTGATTCTTATAGTTTTTCCCTTGGCTGTAGCCAAAAAAAACGATACAGATAAACATAGACGTCAAAACGCATGTTTTCATAACGAAATAATTTACCCGTGCGAAATGCACAGATGACAAGAAGATTTAATGATTTTGTTTCAAAAAAGCAGGCAAGAAATTATGCCATGCGGGGAGGGGGACTCACTAGCTCGAGGAGCACGTTCAATTCAGACTCATTTCTCTCTGGGAAAGAAGTCTTTTTCAGGTTAGGTATTTGCAATTGTAGAACTACGTTGATTGAGGCTGCATGACTACACCAATCTTCTGGCACTCCTTCTTCCTCCATGGAATCTTCGCAGGGAGGGTCAGACAAGACAGATACATCTACCGTCTTCTTTAAAACATCGAATGCATAGGAAAGCCCATCTTTTGTTAAAAGACTGGTAAACAACATGAAATAAAGCAAAATGCGTTTGAACATATTAATCTTTTATTTCTTCATACGGGACATAATCTCCCCCCACTTCATCTGACTTGGACTTTGATTTCGGTGGAACATAATCCACATCTATCGTACCCTCTTTGCGAGCTTTCGAGGCAGCTTGCTTCGCTCGAATATCTTGCTCAGACATCTTCTTATGCACCTGCGTGATGACGTAACCCTTCATCAAAAAACGAAGTAGTGGTATAACCACATAAATCATAACCAAGATGATCGCAATAAGTTTTAACATCTTATCTACTTAGGTATAAATTACGTTCCCCATATACTTTGCGGAAGAAATCATCTTTCAAATCATCGATGAAATAGATTGCCTCACCCGTTGACTTCATTTCTGGCCCTAATTCCATATTTACGTTCGGGAATTTAGAGAAAGAGAATACCGGGATTTTAATTGCAAATCCTTTTTTCACTGGCTTGAAATTGAAATCCTTCACCTTCTTGTCCCCTAACATTACCTTTGTTGCGTAGTTCACGTAAGGCTCTTGGTAAGCCTTGCAAATGAAGGGAACAGTACGAGAGGCACGAGGGTTCGCTTCGATGATGTACACCACTTCGTCCTTCACGGCGAACTGGATGTTCAATAGACCTTTGGTTTTCAAAGCCACCGCAATTTTACGCGTGTGGTCTTCGATTTGCTTGATCACATTATCCGATAAATCGAAAGGAGGTAATACCGAGTGGGAGTCACCTGAGTGGATACCCGCCGGCTCAATATGCTCCATCAATCCGATAATGTAAACATCTTCTCCGTCACAGATAGCATCTGCCTCCGCCTCGATCGCGTTCTCTAAGAAGTGATCCAATAAAATTTTATTGCCTGGGATATCGCGTAAAATATCCACTACATGTTGCTCTAATTCTTGTTCGTTAATGACGATTTTCATCGATTGACCACCTAACACGTAAGATGGTCGAACTAATAAAGGATAACCTAATTCGCGGCCTAAAACCACTGCGTTATCAGCATCTTCACATACCCCAAATTTCGGATACGGAATACCTAAGTCTTTCAACAAGCTAGAGAACGCCCCGCGGTCTTCCGCTAAATCCAAGGCTTCGAACGAAGTACCTAAAATTTTGATCCCGTATTTCGACAGTTTCTCCGCTAATTTCAAGGCTGTCTGGCCACCTAACTGAACGATAACGCCTTCCGGCTTTTCGTGCTGGATGATATCGTATACGTGCTCCCAGAATACAGGTTCGAAGTATAATTTATCTGCGATGTCAAAGTCTGTCGAAACCGTTTCTGGATTCGAGTTAATCATAATTGTCTCGTACCCTGCTTCTTTAGCTGCTAAAACGCCGTGCACACACGAATAATCGAACTCGATTCCCTGGCCGATGCGGTTAGGACCTGAACCTAAAACAACTACTTTTTTACGAGTCGAAGAAACCGATTCGTTATCTAACACAGCTGAAGCTCCTTCTTGTCCAAAAGTCGAGTAATAATACGGTGTCTTTGCTTCGAATTCTGCAGCGCACGTATCTACACATTTGTAAATACGCTTGATGCCCACCGCGTTACGCTTGTCGTAAACCTCTGATTCTAGGCAACGAAGTGTATGGGCGATTTGGCGATCTGCGAATCCTTTGTGTTTCGCTTCTTCTAATAAAATCGTTGGAATGTTATGGATCGTACATTTTTCCATCTCCTTTTCCACACGGACTAAATCTTCAATTTGGTTCAAGAACCATTTATTGATCTTGGTTAATTGCTGAATCGTCTTGAACGAAATGCCCATTTTAAAGGCATCGTAGATATGGAACAAACGGTTCCATGATGGATTCGCTAAAGAATATAAAATCGCATCTTGATCGCGTAATTCCTTGCCATCCGCACCCATACCATTACGCTTGATCTCTAGAGATTGACACGCTTTTTGTAAGGCTTCCTGGAAATTACGGCCGATACCCATGGTCTCACCTACGGATTTCATCTGCAATCCTAAGGTACGATCTGCGCCTTTGAATTTGTCAAAATTCCAACGCGGCACTTTCACAATCACGTAGTCTAATGCCGGCTCGAAATAAGCTGACGTCGTTCCCGTGATTGCATTCGTTAATTCATCTAAATTATAACCAATCGCCATTTTCGCGGCAATCTTAGCAATCGGGTATCCAGTTGCTTTAGAGGCCAAAGCCGAAGAGCGAGATACCCGTGGGTTAATCTCAATCGCAATAATTTCATCCGTCTCCGGATTCAACGAGAACTGAACATTACATCCACCCGCAAACTGACCGATGGCGTTCATCATCTTGATGGCCATGTCACGCATGCGTTGGTAGATCGTGTCTGGAAGCGTCATCGCTGGCGCCACCGTGATGGAATCTCCTGTATGAATACCCATAGGATCGAAGTTTTCGATCGAACAGATGATAATCACGTTCCCTAAATTATCGCGCAACAATTCTAATTCGTATTCTTGCCAACCCATGATGGATTGCTCCACTAAAACCTCATGAGTAGGGGATGCGTGCAAACCTTTGTTCAAGGCCGCATCGAAATCTTTCGGATCATGCACGAAACCTCCACCTGTTCCACCTAAAGTGAACGAAGGACGGATTACTAAGGGGAAACCTGTCTCTTGTGCAATTTCTTTTCCTTCCAGGAAGGAACGAGCCGTACGACCTTTACAAACACCCACTCCGATTTCAATCATTTTCAATCGGAATTTCTCGCGATCTTCCGTCGTCTCGATGGCTTTAATATCGACACCGATGATTCGAACCCCATACTTTTCCCAAATCCCCGCCGCATCACAGTCAATCGCGAGGTTCAAGGCAGTTTGACCACCCATGGTAGGTAAAACCGCATCAATCTTGTGCTTCTCTAAAATGTGAATGATAGATGCTTTCTCTAAAGGCTTCAAATACACGTGATCCGCGTTCATCGGA
>JBIIGE010000120.1:0-3204 GCA_044236555.1 Aquirufa sp. | reverse complement strand
CTGGTAAATTCGAAACCTACCAGGTAAGCGGCATCTCCACAGATATGTCATTTTTGGAAATGATTGACGTGTTAAACAACCGTTTGATCGAAGAAGGAGATGATCCGGTAGCATTCGACCACGATTGCCGCGAAGGTATTTGTGGAATGTGCTCGATGTATATCAATGGTCGCCCTCACGGTCCTAACCGCGGTGTGACGACTTGCCAATTGCACATGCGTTCATTCCAAGATGGCGAAACCATCACAGTAGAGCCTTGGAGAGCAAGTGCGTTCCCTGTCATTAAAGACTTAGTGGTAAACCGTTCTGCTTTTGACCGTATTATTGCGGCTGGAGGTTTCGTATCGGTGAACACTGGAAATGCACAAGATGCAAACAGTCTACCTATCCCGAAAGAAGATGCAGATGATGCTTTTGCAGCAGCAGCGTGTATCGGTTGTGGTGCCTGTGTAGCGGCTTGTAAGAATGCATCAGCGATGTTATTTACCTCCGCTAAAATTTCACAATTAGCGCTATTACCTCAAGGTAAAGTAGAAGCAGCTAAGCGTGCAGAAGCGATGGTGGCACAAATGGATGAAGAAGGTTTCGGTGCATGTTCAAATACCGGTGCTTGTGAAGCGGAATGTCCTAAAGGCATTTCGCTAGAGAATATCGCGCGAATGAACCGCGAATACTTCTCAGCTACTTTTTCTTCGAAATAACAATTAATTTATAGCCCCTGAATGCATTTTCAGGGGCTTTTTACGCCCTTGTTTTTAGAACCCAACCATACGAAATCTTCTGAACGCAATCCTCCATCAGGCTGGATTGAGGTCGTTTGCGGCTCGATGTTTTCAGGAAAAACAGAGGAATTAATTCGTCGTTTAAAGCGCGCAAAAATAGCCCAAATGCGGGTCGAAATCTTCAAACCCATGGCAGACACGCGCTACCACGATGAAGATATCGTATCGCACAACCAAAATTCCATTCGCTCCACTCCCGTCAATAATTCAGGCGAAATACTCTTGCTAGCTGGCGACTGTGACGTGATCGGTTTAGATGAAGTGCAGTTCTTCGATGAAAACATCGTAGAAGTATGCAATAGCTTAGCAAATCAAGGCAAAAGAATTATCGTGGCTGGATTAGATATGGACTTTAAAGGTAACCCTTTTGGGCCCATGCCCGGCTTAATGGCCATCGCTGAATTTGTGACGAAAGTACATGCCGTATGCGTGAATTGTGGAGCCGCTGCCCATTATTCGTACCGAAAGGTGGAACAACAACAAACCGTCTTATTAGGCGAAACTGAGTCCTACGAGGCGCGTTGCCGCTCTTGCTTCCATGGCGAAAACTAAAGACCCTTCTTTCCGGAAACTAATCCAACGTCTAGTGGCTAGAAAGCCGAAGAACTTGGACCAACAATTTTCCCAAGCACACACCGAGGTATTCAAGAAAACGGATTGCTTAAGCTGCGGCAATTGCTGCCGCACGACGAGCCCTATGTGGAATGATACCGATATTCAGCGGGTTTCTCATTTGTTCAAAATGAAAACGTCTGCTTTCTTGGATGCTTATTTAGTACAAGATTCCGATGGAGATTGGGTGTATCCGGCAGCACCTTGCCCTTTTTTAGATCTAAATGATAATACGTGTGGAATCTACGATCATCGCCCCAAGGCCTGCCGTGAATATCCACACACCGACAGAAAGAATATCATGGGGATTTTAGGATTGACCTCAAAAAATGCGCTAATCTGTCCCGCAGTGACGCAAATCCTTGAAAAAATCGAGCAAATTTACCCTTGAGCCACTTTTGATTTGAAATTCACGTCAAAAATCGACAATTTCGTAATTCAATAAATCAAACTTATGGCAGCAGCAGAATACTTAGGAATAGATGTAGGAGGAACCGGTGTTAAAATGGGAATCGTCCACGCAGACACGGGTCAAATCAACAATTTTCAAAGTTATGACACTGCTACTTGGAGAGAATCACACCACTTTTTAGAGCGTCTAGCCGATGCGATTGCCTTGCAATTGTACCAGCATAAAAATGTGAAGAAAATTGGAATCGGCCTTCCGGGTATTTTAACCAAAGATCGCCGCACTTTAATTGAAATCACAGCTATTCCAGAAATCGACGGTTCACCTATGATCGATATGTTGGAAAAGCGTTTCCCTGAGCACGCTTTCTTTATGGAAAACGATGCAAACGCAGCAGCTTTAGGCGAATTCTATTTCTCTCCGGAGAAGGCGAACATGCCGGAAGACTTCGTTTTCATCACCTTAGGAACAGGGGTAGGTGGTGCCGCTGTCATTGACCGCAAAATCTTCTTAGGTGGCGACGGTAATGCGATGGAACCAGGTCACGTGCCATCACGCAACGGAAAGGTGCTAGAGCGTAATGTAGGAAAGAAAGAATTATTGCAAATGGCGACTGCTATGCGCGCAGCCTACACAGGCAAAACGTCCCTTCCCTCTGACGGAACGATTTCAACGACTGCCTTAGTGGTAGGAGCTGAAGAAGGGGATGAATTAGCCCTGGCTGTTTGGAATGAGGTAGGTACCTTGTTAGGGGATATGTTAGTTTCCTTAATTCGTATTTTAGACATCAAAAATATCTTTATAGGTGGCGGATTATCAGCGTCTTATGACTTTATTCTACCTAGTATGGAGAAGCAGTTAAATTATTGGTTAACGCCTGCTTATTTAGAAAAGTTAACCATCAAAAAAGCCTTGTTAGGCAATGATGCAGGCCTTTTAGGGGCTGCATCGCTTTGTTTTTAAGATAAACAGCCTAGAACAGGCTAATTAGAATGGAATTTGTTTGATAAATTCAACTTTAATTCTAATCTTTGCAACGTTTTTGAACCCCAAAATAATATTAAAATGTCAGATATTGCAGAAAAAGTAAAGAGCATCATCGTTGAAAAATTAGGTGTAGAAGCATCAGAAGTTACTCCTGAGGCATCTTTCACAAACGATTTGGGAGCTGACTCTCTAGACACAGTTGAGTTAATCATGGAATTCGAAAAAGAATTCTCTGTTTCTATTCCAGATGATCAAGCGGAGAACATCCAAACAGTAGGCCAAGCTATTACTTATTTGGAAGAGAACGCAAAGTAATCGAAGCAACCATAAAAATTATGTCAATTGGTAAACAGTAATCAGGTGGATTTTTCCATGGGATTTCTCGAACTAATTGACATTTTTTGTTTAAAGCAG
>JBIIGE010000046.1:0-11880 GCA_044236555.1 Aquirufa sp. | reverse complement strand
TGATACTGTTCGTACCTGGTTGTCCGTTTGTGATTAAAGTAACACCGGCTACACGACCTTGTAATTGCTGCTCAACGTTACCTGAAGGTGCAATTTGCAAATCCTTCGCTTTAACGATAGAAGCAGCAGCTGTAGACGCTTTCTTGTTAGTAACTGAGTAACCTGTAACGATTACCTCGTCTAACTGACTATTGTCTTCTGCTAATGTAACATTAATAGAAGATTGTGATCCTACTGTAACTGATTGTGACTTATAGCCAACAGCTGAAATATTTAAAACAGCTGCGTCAGACTTAACAGTTACAGAGAATGAACCGTTAACATCTGTTGTTGCTCCTGTATTGGTACCTTTTACTAAGATACTAACACCTGGAATTCCCTGAGAATCTGTCCCAGAGACTTTACCTGAAACCTTGCGGTCTTGGGCAAATGACGAAAAGCTTCCTAGCATTACTATCGCTAGCAAAAGAAAGCCTCGTAGACTTTGGTAAAAATTGTTTTTCATAATAAAGATTAAGTTAGTTATTAAATTAAATTTTTGGTTTCGTGTTTTTTACTAGTTCAATTGCCCTCCTTTCTGATGATGGTTAATAAATACATTGCGTTTTTTAATTAGGTTTAGTAGTCAAACAAATCTTTAAATAGTACAACAGACGCTTGTAAGTGAATCGGTAAAACGATACCACCCTTAACTATGCTACACTATTACATACAGCCAAATATGTTCAATACTTACAACCTACACAAGTTTTTTTCTGATATTTTTTCATTTTTTTTATTTTAAATAGCAGTATTCTCTTAATGCGCTCTCAAGAGGCCTATTTCATCATTTTTATACAATCTATCTATTGGCTTTGGTCGACAGAAATGAGGTTTTTATCGCGATTTAACCGTTACATAATCCACACATAATCCGGTGATAATCCGGGCTCGGCTTAAAAAGTGTCACCTTAGATAATTACAAAAAATACAAAGAAGAGATTTTTGCTTAATTTTGGCTTATGTCCACCTTTGACCCTAAATCTATCCTTCCCACCTTACCCGAAGATCCCGGGGTCTACCGTTATTTCGATGAGAGCGGCACCATTATCTATATAGGAAAGGCGAAGAATTTGAAAAATCGGGTAAGTTCGTATTTTACGAATACGAAGGGTAAGGACAATAAGACAAGGCGACTAGTCGCTCAGATACGGAATTTAGAATTTACGATTGTGCACTCGGAATTCGATGCCTTGCTCTTAGAGAATACGCTGATAAAGCAGTTTCAACCGAAATACAACATCTTGTTAAGGGACGACAAGACCTACCCCTTTATCTGTTTGACCCGTGAACGATTTCCTCGACTGATTACGGAGCGGAGAATTAACCATTCGATGGGGACGTTTTTTGGACCCTATGCGAACCCAAAATTAATGAATGCCTTACTAGAGATGTTGCACCAGTTGTATCCTTTGCGGACGTGCGCGCTAAATTTAAAGGAAGCGAATGTAGAGGCGGGGAAATACAAGGTGTGTTTAGAATACCATATTGGGAATTGCAAAGGGCCTTGTGAGGGCCTGGAGCAGGAGACGCGTTATATGGAATACATCGAACAGGTGTCACAGATTTTGAAAGGGAATTACCAGAAGGCGAAAAGTTTCTTTATTACTCAAATGCAGGAGGCCTCCACGCGGATGGCCTTCGAGCAGGCACAGGAATGGAAAGAGAAGTGGCAGCTATTGGAAAACTTCCAAGCGAAGTCGACCGTGGTGAATCCGTCGATCCACGATGTAGATGTGTTTTCGATAGTGTCGGATGAGTCTTTGGCCTACATTAATTTCATGAAGGTCATTAATGGGACAATTTTGCAGTCACAGACCTGGGAAGTGAAGAAAAAGCTAGAGGAAGATGAAGCGGAGCTTCTTACGATGTTGATTTGGGAGAAGCGGGATCAGTTTCAGAGTAAGGCCAAAGAAATTATTACCAACATCCCCATGTCGATCGAATTCGAAGGGGCGAAAAATACCTTGCCTAGTCAGGGAGACAAGCGGAAGCTGTTAGATATGTCTTTGAAGAACGTCTTGTACTTTAGAAAAGAGAAGGCGGATCGCAAGGCGGCGGAAGAAAGTGGCGGCGATCGCAAGATGCGCGTGATGATTAAATTGAAAAATGATTTACGCCTGAATGATTTGCCTAAACACATCGAATGTTTCGATAACTCGAACTTGCAAGGTACGAATCCCGTCTCCGCGATGGTGTGTTTCAAGAATTCACTCCCTTCTAAAAAGGATTACCGCACGTTTACTCCTAAAACGGTGGAAGGTCCAGATGATTTTGCCACGATGTATGAGGTGATTACACGCAGGTATACACGTCTGTTAGAGGAAGAAGCGGAATTACCGAATTTGATTATCGTCGATGGAGGAAAAGGCCAGTTGAGTTCTGCCTGTGACGCTTTGAAGGCCATCGGATTGTATGGGAAAATACCTATCATCGGCATCGCGAAACGTTTAGAAGAGATTTATTTCCCCGAGGACAGCCTACCCTTATATATAGATAAGAAATCGGAGTCGCTGAAGCTGATTCAGCAGTTGCGGGATGAGGCGCACCGGTTTGGGATTACGGCGCATAGAAACAAACGGAGCAAAAACTTCATTGTATCGCAATTAGAGACCATGGATGGGATCGGGAAGCTGACGGCAGCGAAGTTGTTGAAGACTTTTGGGACGGTGGCACAACTGAAGGAGGCGTCGGAAGAGGATTTGGCCAAAGTCCTAGGCAAAATGAAAGCCCTCAAATTCAAAAAGCAATTAGAAAACCTCTAGTATTCCGATTTAAATTGATCCACTTCTATAGCGCGGTAGTTTCGATACACTTGCAATATAATGGCTAACGCAATCGCCATCTCGCAAACTCCTACCACTAAAACGAAAATACTCAGATACAAACCCTGTAACGAAGGATCATTTTTAGAGAAGGCAACTAAGTTCAAGTTTGCCGCATTCAAAATCAGTTCGATTCCCATCAAAATAAAAATCGTATTCTTCTTCAACAGCAAAATAGCTAATCCCGTTGCAAAAAGAAATGCAGACACCCACATGAAATAAATTACCGGAATATCAGTCATGGTTCTTCGCGACAAAAGTGGCGCCTATCAAGGCAATCAAAAGAAATATTCCAGCTAATTCGAACGGAAAGGCATATTCAGTCAATAAGCCTAAACCTACCTCCCGTAATTTAGATTCGCCTGTCACCGGCAAACTATGGACCCAAGGTCCTTTGGTAAATAACCAGAAAAGACCTAGAAAAAAGGATAATCCCACGGAAATAGGTAATAAACGACCCGATTCTCGCGTGATTAGGTGATTCTTTCCGGTGCTAGGATCAGTCTGATTCGTCAGCATAATCCCGAACAAAATTAAGATTAACACACCGCCCACATAGACCAAGAGGTGCGCGACGGCTAAAACGTCCGCATAGGCTAAGACGTACAAGCCAGCTAAACCGAGCATGGTAAGGAACATTGCTAATGCTGCGTGCAACAAATTCTTCGTCCACAGCATCGACAGCGCGCTTCCACACGTTAACAAAGCTAACACCAAGAAAGCGAGAACTAGGGGACTCATTCGGCGTCTGGTTTTGGCTTAGGTTTAAAGCTGGGTTTGAAGGCAGGCTTGAATGCTGGTTTAGACACGGATTTTTCCTCCGTAGAGACCGGTGCTGGTTCCGCCGTTTTCGCTGCTTCTTTTAACGCCTCTTTCTCTGCCACGAATTGCTCATACAGTGCACGTTTTTCAGCAGCTTGCTCAGGCGTTAAATTCGCGAATTCAAAGTTGTGTTCTTTCACATCGAAAACAGAGAAATCATATTCCGAAGTCATCGTCAAACATTCCGTTGGACAAACCGTAGTACAAAGGCCGCAGAAACAGCATTTTGACATATCTATGTCAAATTTTGCCGCATACAAACGAATAGGCGAACCGTCTGAAGCGGTTCCTACTAGTCCTGTTGCTTTAATCGGATCGATTTCAATGCAGTCCACCGGACACACTTTCACACATTTATCGCAGACGATGCAATCGTCCATCTCGTTATGTAATTGATAGCGTCCGTTAACGGGAGTGGGTATTTGTTGTTGCGGATATTGTAAGGTAGCAATACCAGCCTTATGATTAAAATAATCAGGATCTTGGATATTATGAACACTTCGCTGGTTACGCGCAGCCCACGCATGCTTCCATGTGAGAGCCATCCCCTTGCGAATGCTCTGAACTCCCTTCCATATCGACTGAAAATAGGGCTTCATCTTAAAAGTAGATTGCTGGATAGGTCGACGGATCGGATTCTCTCATGATTTCATACACGGCATCTACCACATTTTCCACATTCGGTTTAGAGAAATAGTCTCCATCCGAACTGTAAGCTGGTCTGTGAGCCGTCGCAGCGATACAAACCGCCGGACTTTCTAACCACGTAAATGCTCCTTGCTTATCCAGAACTTCCTGCATCATGTAAGCAGAGGCACCCCCTGGCATATCTTCATCGGCGAAGATCACTCGGTGTGTCTTTTGGATAGAGGCTAAAATACTGTGGTGACGATCAAAAGGCAATAAAGTTTGGACGTCAATTACTTCAACCGAAATACCTAATCCTGCTAAAGTTTCTGCCGCCTCTAATACGATACGACACATCGAACCATAGGTCACAATGGTAATATCTGTTCCTTCGCGCAGAATTTCAGGAATGCCAAGAGGCACCGCGATTTCGGCTAAATTAGACGGCATAAGCTCTTTTTGGCGATATCCATTCAAACATTCAATCACAATGCCAGGATCATCCCCTTTCAACAAAGTATTGTACATCCCAGCTGCTTGTGTCATATTCCGAGGAACACAGAAATGCACCCCACGCAATCCATTGATTAAAACGGCCATAGGGCTTCCAGAATGCCAAATTCCCTCCAAGCGATGTCCTCTAGTACGAAGAATCATTGGGGCTTTTTGACCTCCTGCTGTGCGGTAATGCAAACAAGCCCAATCGTCCGATAACACCGGGAATGGGTAAAATATATAATCCAAATATTGAATCTCCACAATAGGTCTTAGTCCGCGCATCGAGGCACCTATTCCTTGGCCTACAATACTCACTTCCCGAATTCCTGTATCTGTCACTTTCAATGGCCCAAACTTATCCTGTAAGCCGGCTAAAGTTTGATTTACATCCCCTATTTTTCCCACATCCTCTCCTAGGATAAAGACGCGTGAATCTTCTAAAAACAGCGAAAATGCCTTATTTAGAATCTCTCTTCCATCGACTGAATCGGCCTCCTTTTCATAGGTTGGCTTGACTCCCATATTCAGAAGCGGGGAATCATCGGACTCACTCGTTTGATGTGAACTAAAGCGTCTTCTATTCAATTTTTCGAGGTCATCTAACCATTTACGCAGTAATTTAACCGCAGGTCCTTGGTAGAAACGAAAGGCACGCAAAGTCTTGCGACCAGCCCGCACTAAATCGCTAAAAATAGGATAAGGCAACGCATTCAACTCATCGATGATTGGCTGCAACAAACTAGGTTCATTCGTGGATTCTAAGAGGTTCTTAGCAATGCGCAAGAAACCCTTTTTATCCACCTCAATAGAGGCCATATACGCAGTAAAAGCTTCCTTTTGATAGGATCTTGCTAAGACTGAGGACTGTTCATCAATCACTTCCAATTCCGATTCTGAGGCAATTTGCTGATTTAGGATCCATTGACGAAATAATAGATTACAATCTACCTCTTGCTCCCAAGCTAAGCGCTCTGCTGATTTATAGCGTTCATGTGATCCTGAGGCGGAATGACCTTGGGGTTGCGTACATTCAATGACGTGAACCAGGCACGGCACAAAGTCTTTGCGCGCTAATTCTGCCGCCTTTTGATATGCCGCAATTAAGCCTGGATAATCCCAAGCTTTTACTTGAATTATTTCTAAGCCTTTCTCCTGCTCCGTACGCTGATAACCTGCTAGAGCCTTAGAAATGGACGATTTTGTCGTTTGAAATTCAATAGGAACGGAGATGCCATAACCATCATCCCAGACCGAAAAGACAATCGGAATCTGCAAAACACCTGCCGCGTTAATACACTCTAAAAACATCCCTTCAGAAGTAGAGGCATCACCAATGGTGGTAAAACAAACTTCTTGACCTTGTTTAGAGAAAAGCGATTCATGTTCCTTTAAATCAGCTCGTTCCCGGTACATTTTGGACGCATAGGCGATGCCTAAAGCACGGGGTATTTGGCCGGCTGTAGATGAAATACCGGCTACCGTATTGTAACGAGAAGTTTGATCAAGCCATTTACCATTTTCATCTAACCACCGGGTCGCATGGTGGTTATTCATTTGCCTTCCTCCTGAGTGTGGGTCAAATTGAATATCTGGATGTCCGTATAACTGAGCAAAATACTGAGGCCAAGTCAAATCACCGATGGCAGCACCGATGGTTTGGTCTCTATAATATCCTGAAATATAATCCCCAGGGCGCATGGAGCGCGCTAAAGCGATTTGGCAGACTTCTTTTCCATCCCCATAAATACCGAATTTCGCTCGACCCGAAAATACCTCTTTACGCACCAAAAGACTACAAGCGCGGCTAATAGCAGCTAAGCGATAGTCTTCGAGAACCGCAGCAGGATCGAAGGAAAGGTTAGTAGTAGAGAAAGTAATTGAATTCAAATGCCTGGTCTTATTAAACACGTAAAAATACAACAAATTCCTCGGCGTCCAAACAGAATCTGGCCAAGAAACTTGCCGAAATCTTTTATTGTTTATAGATTTGAACCGAACAAAAAATCAATAAAATTAGATATGAAAAAATTAATCGCCCTATTTGCGCTTATTTTAGGCTTTGCCTTTACTTCGAATGCGCAAGGTGCTTTGAAATTCAAACAAGAAAAGCACGATTTTGGAACGATCACTGAAGGAACAGTGGCAACTTACAGCTTTGAATTCACGAATACAGGCAAAACCCCTGTTGTTATTTCTAACGTTCAGCCTTCTTGTGGTTGCACAACTCCAGAGTGGACAAGAGAGCCGGTAATGCCAGGTAAAACAGGTAAAGTAACGGCTTCTTATAATTCTGCTGGACGTCCTGGAAACTTCAACAAAACGGTGACCGTCATGAATAACGGACAAATGTCTCAAATCGTTTTATCTATCCAAGGTAGCGTAGCCGCAAAGAGATAAATAAATCTTCAATTAAAAAAAGCTCTCTGTTCATAGCAGAGAGCTTTTTTTATTAGTCACGGTTCTTAAGACCTTCCGTTTCCCGCAGGCCATTTATCCAGCCGGCGATCTTTTGTACATCCGCCTTAGGTACATGGCTCATGGGCGCCATTTCAGTAGCGTAATCCGGCCAGTTTTGCGGATTAGGTTTGTATACTAACTCTAAAATCTTCTGGTTGGAATAATTTCTTTTCGCTATATCCGTGAAGGAAGGGCCCACTAATTTGCTGTCCTTTGCATGGCAAGCAGAGCAAGTGTGTTTCTTTAATAAACCCGCGATGCCTAATTCGTAGCCCATCGAGTTTTTTACCACTTTTTGAGTCACGATCGTTTTAATAGCTGCCTCAGGTGCCGCTGCAACTAAAGCAGGACCCGCCGGAATCTCATTCAAGGTGTAATATGCCGTTTCGTGCAATAAAGGCTCCCCTTTCTCATTCAATACCCCTTTCAAGGTAAATTCGTGAATGAAAAATTGGCGAATGCCATCGATGGAGATACGTACCTTTTTGCGATCTGCTGACACTTCGACCCCTTTAATTTTCAAGTCCTTAAGCTCAATAATTGGAGAACCGTATTGGTGTTGGTATTTGTAGATATACGATCGAATCGCATAAGAAGCTGCCTTTTTAACTGAATTAACGTCCACCGGCTGTGTAAAACTAAATTCGAAACCGTCTGACTTCGCTATAATCATATCGATTTCAAAGGGCATAGTACCGTTCCAAAATAAACGTTGTAAACCGAAGTCATCCTTTCCTGTACTTCCCCAACCACGCGAGGTCATACCCACAAACATGCTGCCATCTAAGCCAAAGCGCTCCCGCAAAATCCCCGACTGGAATCCTTCGCGGTAGTTGATGGCAAAACCTTGGTACACGCCATTTACTTTCTCAAGACCCATACGCATCACCTTCGATTGTCCTTGATCTGCCACAAAATACTGTCCCGGGAATGGACTAAACTTCCCTTTCGTCGTGTCTTGTAAGATATCAGAGGTAGAAATACCCATGATTGCATGTGGGAACCACACCGCAGGTAATTTAATCTTAGGATTTTTCTTCGCTGCCTCAAACATCGGCGATCCATTATCTTGGATTTCTTCCAGACTTAGTTTCAATGGACTGTTAGGCTCTTTCGCCCATTTTAATCCACCAGGATTACCCGCAAATTCTCCTTTCGCTAAATGCGTCACCCGACCTGAGCCTACCCAGTCCCCTTGATTTTCACCATAAAACAGGTCTCCTTCTTCATTAAAGCTATAGCCTGCAGGAGAACGTAAACCCCCAGCAAATGGCTCCATTTTCCCATCAGGAGAGATTTTAACGAACCAGCCTCGCCATTTGGCAAACTTACCTTCTCCAAAACCCACCCACGCTAAATTCAAACTCACCCACATGTCGCCGTTCTTATCGATAACAGGCCCGTAGGTATATTCGTGGTAATTTCCAGATAAATCAAATGTATAAATCGGCTCATATAAATCCGCTACACCATCCCGATCCGTGTCGGTAATTTTGGTTAATTCCCCTCGCTGTGAGCAATAAAATGCGCCGTCCTTGTAGGCAAGGCCTAAAACCTCGTGTAAACCACTGGCGAAACGACGGTAGTAGGTTTGATGACTCGATTTTTGGTAGGGATTCTCCACAATCCAAATCTCCCCTCTCCGCGTACTGACCGCTAAACGGCCATCTGGCATCGTAGCTAAACCACCTACCTCTAAATAGATCTCTTTCGGGATCGGTAGGGTCTTAATTTCGTAATAATCCTGCTCCTTTTTAGCAGTTGGTTTTGTCTGCGCAAAAGCACCTAGCGCTACGGCAAACAATAAAACAAAGGCTGTATATTTTTTCATCATTACCAAATCAAATCATAAGTGAATTGCGCCCCTGAAAAAGGCACTCGAATTTGAGACGCACCTGCAGCTGTTTTCAATAATTCAGCCGTGGCGCCCTTCCATTCCATAAAGTTTCCTGGCTGCGAAGCTAAGCCATTTTGCAAGATGGACAAGTGGTGCCCAGTTGCTAACACTGCCTCCACATCATTCTTTTGTGGACTAGCACCGACTAAAGTTAAGGTACGCTTTAAACCATTACCTGCTGGCTGAATACGATCTTCCACCCGCAACTTCGCCGCTGTCCATTCGTACATAAAGATGGGAAGACCCGCTTCTAAGCGATAACCTTTATAGACTAAATCCGTGGAATCTGGTTGAGTTTGATGGGCTAACACTAAGGGGAATTTACCATCCTGCACCACCGTTAAACCTAAAGGCTCTGAGGTTTGTGGTTCGCCTCGGTTATCCCACATTTGGGTAGCATCTAAGAATTTACCACGCCAAACCTGGAGAATCGCTCCTTGCTTCAAATCATACGAATAATGTAATCCAGCAGGGTCCCCCACGTGAATCACGTGTGTCTTTTTCTTTCCTTGATGAAAAGCAAATGAACGCTGCAATACCGGCTCTGCATTTGCCTTTACTTCGATTAGCCCCACCGCGTCTGGATCTAACAGTGATGTTCTTTCGTGAAGTGAAACTAATCGGGCCCCGATACGCTTTACCTGCAAGCCTAATGCCTTAGGACCCCAAGGGAAGTCTTTAATATGTATAATCTCTAGGACGTGTTTTCCCGCTTTTAAGAATGTGGATGCTGGCACCATTTCATTGAACCAATGCGCACCTTTATTTAACACGACACCATCTACTTTTAATTCTCCTGAACCCGTCCAATAAGTTTGAAACTCATAATTATCGTCCTCAGGAATCGTTAATTCCGCTTTATAATGAATCAAATAATCATTATTTACCGGAATAACCCGATACGTTAAGGCAGGTATTTTACCGCTGGAAACAGGCTTAGTGGTGGGAATAATCGGCTCAGTGAATTTCCCTGTGTAATAATCATAGGACACTTCCCCTGAGGAAGCCGTTGGTTTTTCATAGGTCTCGTAACGCAGGTTTCTAAACGCGACTGGACCATGATCGCCTTGGATTAAGATAGGGCCAAAAGGGGCTTCCTTATCAAAAATAGCGCCGCGGGTCATTCCAGACACTTCGATATTTTCTTGTACTACTAAACCGTTTAGAATGACTTTTTTGAAGATTGCATTCGCGATTTTTTTGCCATTCGCGTCGAAACGAGGGGCTTGAAAATCGATTTCGAGTGTTTGCCAAAGACCGGGTGCTTTGCTGGCATTTTGACGTGGTGCATAGCCCTCATAACCTTCTTTGCCTTTCCCACGACTATCATCCCAACGCTCATAAATACCGCCACAATCACTGTATTTTACGGTTTTCTTTCCCCAAGAATCATACAATTGCACCTCGTATCGGCCTTGCAAGTATATACCTGAATTCATTCCTTTGGGTAGCATAAAATCCACTAACAGTCGAATGTCTCCATGTTGCATTTTGGACTTCAAATCATCCGACCGGTGGTATTTACCACTTCTCAATGTATTGACTAATACCCCTTTGCCAGGGCTGACTTGAAGGGCCGTATCGGCGTAAGTAGCAAATACAGCCTGCTCTATCGTCCAGTTCTTACTAGGTTGATCAAAGGCAGACAAATCAGTGAGGGGAATCGATTGCTGAGCCCAAGCGCACAAGGGCGCAGCTAAAAGCAACGTAAACAGTAATTTTTTCATTTGAAAAGATAGGTTTAAACAAATCTACCTAAAATCATTTAGCCAATTCATCGGCACATTCAGGACAGTGGTAGAAATTTTAATGGAAATATAAGGAAGATTATCTTAATTTGAATTCGCTGAATAAAAAAAGCAAAATAAAACCCATGAGATACAAGACGTTTAGGTTAAGAAACCTGCTATTGCACCTGTTTTTTTGGGCATTTCTAATTGCGCTCCCCATTTTATTAGGGCCAAATTCGAATTCAACTAACCCGGAGGACATTCGCCGTTCCTATTTTTGGATTTTTTATATGACCAGCTTCACGGTCATCAATATCCCCTTCTTCTATCTCAATACGGAGATTTTATTACCTAAGTTATTAAGAGCGAAAGGGGTTATCATCTACCTCTTAACATTGATTAGCGCCATCGTATTTATGCTTTGGGTGCACGAAGAAATATTCCACTGGGCCTATAATCATTTTATTCCAGGAAATCATTCAGGTGGTGGAGCCAGAAGAGGTGCCCTAATGCGGATGATTTTTCAGCTGCTATTTTACGCGGCCATTGGTACATCCTATCGATTGATTTCAGATCGAATGAAGGAAGATGAAGAAATCAAGGAACAAGAAAATGAACGTTTGAAATCGGAACTTTCCTTTTTGCGTTCACAAATCAGCCCTCATTTTATGTTTAACGTGTTAAACTCGGTGGTTTCTTTATCCCGACGAAAGCCTGAGATGGTTGAAACGGTCGTAGTGAAATTATCTGAATTAATGCGCTACATGATCTATGAAACGAATGATTCTATCGTGCCTATCAGTAAGGAACTAGTGTACTTAGAAAGCTATATTGATCTGCAGAAAATCCGTTTTGGAGAAGATATAAAAATTGATTTCAAACATGAATTAGGGCCAAAATCAAGCCATATTGAACCCATGTTATTAATTCCTTTCGTGGAGAATGCCTTCAAACATGGAGTAGGCTTTATCGAAAATCCGACTAT
>JBIIGE010000167.1:0-3222 GCA_044236555.1 Aquirufa sp. | reverse complement strand
GACTGCTCTTATTTTAATAAGAAAATTGTCTACATCCTTGTCTTGAATGCTATTATTTCGACACTGTGATTTAAACACAGTATCTCTTCTTTATTTCTATCAACACGTCAAAGAACTCTTGTACCTCCTGTAAATCCTCCAAAGCAACCCGCTCTGGCGTGAATCTAATCACTCGATTTACTCTCAGTCTTGCCCTAAGAACCGTCTGTTCCTAGCGATTGGGAGTGCAAAGATGTAGGATTAATTTTTTAAACGCAAGTCTGGGCTAGAAACTTTTTAAGGATAATTGGCTAAAACACTGAAAATCAAAGAGAAAAAAAGGAAAGAAAAAATAAAAAATCCTCGCAAAAATTAATTCTGCGAGGATTCGGCCTTTTTTTGGCAATAAAAAGGATTATTACTTTTCTAAGAAAGGGTATCTAAAATCCGTAGGCGAAACGAAAACTTCCTTCACTGTACGTGGAGAAACCCAACGCAATAAATTCAAATAAGAACCTGCCTTATCATTCGTTCCAGAGGCACGTGCGCCACCAAAAGGCTGCTGGCCCACAACGGCTCCCGTACACTTGTCATTTAAGTATAGGTTTCCGGCTGCATTTTCTAAAACTTTCATCGCCTCTAAAATAGCATACTTGTCTTGGGCGAAAATCGCACCTGTTAAGGCATAAGCAGAGGTCGAATCCACTAAAGTCAACACCGATGACCAATCCGCATCATTATATACATAAATCGTTAGTACCGGACCAAAGATCTCTTCCACCATCGTGCGGTAGGTCGGATTCGTCGTCAATAGCACGGTAGGCTCTACGAAATAGCCTTTCGAATCGTCAAAGTTTCCACCAGAAATCACCGTTACTTCAGGGGACTTTTTGGCTTCTGTTATATAAGAGGTGATTTTTGAAAACGCTTTTGCATCGATTACCGCGTTCACGAAGTTTTCGAAATCTTCCGTGCCACCCATTTTGATGGCAGCTAAATCTGCCTTCAATTGCGTTTCTACCGCTGGCCACAAAGAGGCTGGGATGTAGGCACGAGAGGCTGCGGAGCATTTTTGGCCTTGGTATTCGAAGGCGCCACGGACTAATCCGGTAGTTAATGCTTTTACATCTGCTGAGGAGTGAGCTACCACGAAGTCCTTTCCGCCGGTTTCGCCTACGATGCGCGGATAGGATTTATAGTTGGCAATGTTTTGGCCTATATTCTTCCAAATCGTCTGGAACACGCCTGTCGACCCCGTAAAGTGAATCCCCGCAAAGTCTCGATGAGAGAAAACAACCTCTCCTGCCTCCGGGCCATCCGCTAATACTAAGTTAATCACGCCTGCAGGCAAACCTGCCTCCTCTAGGATCTCCATCAATAATCCAGCCGAATAAACCTGCGTAGGTGAAGGCTTCCAAACCACCGTATTCCCCATCAAAGCAGGTGCCGCTGGTAAATTACCCGCGATCGCCGTGAAGTTAAAGGGAGTCAACGCATAAACGAATCCTTCTAAAGGACGGTATTCCAACCGATTCCAAACGCCAGGCGACGAAATCGGTTGTTCGCTATAAATCTGTTGTGCATAATGCACGTTAAATCGTAAGAAATCAATCCACTCACAGGCTGCATCAATTTCTGCCTGGTAAGCATTCTTTGATTGACCTAACATCGTGCGTGCATTTAATTGCATTCTATATTTAGTGGCCGAAAGATCTGCCGCTTTCAAAAAGATCGCCGCGCGATCCTCCCAAGGCATCGATGACCAAGCAGATCTAGCCGCTAGCGCTGCGTCAATCGCTTGCGCGACTTCAGCTTTTCCTCCTTCATAATAGTGCCCTAACACATGTTGATGATCGTGAGGGCAAGTCATGGCGACTTTTTTGGCCCCCTTAACAGAACGACCTGCGATGCGCATATGCACGTCAATTTGTTGATTACGCAAATCCGAAAGGGCTTGCTTTAATTTGGATCTCTCCGCTGAATTTGCGCCATATTGCAAAATAGGCTCATTCACAGGTGTAGGCACTTGAAAAACTCCTGAGGACATATTGTTTCGTTGATGTGTATTAAATAAGATGCTAAATTACAGGTTTTCTGAATATTATCAAGGAGCAAAACTTAGGTAGGGCCTCAGTCGCCTCCACGCCACGAGATCCAGCAATTGTATTTTTTCCAAAGCCTCAAAATCCTTCAACGCGCCATGTTGTTTTCTGTAAGCCAAAATCACCTTCGACTGACCAAAAGGCAAATACGGATGCTTAAAATCCTTCCATTCCACCTGGTTAATTTTCAAAAACCGATTCACCCCCGCACCTACCTTTAATAATGCCTTATTTTCTTTGACCCAAATCGAGTCCAAGCCATACACCTCCTTCAATTGATCCACCTGGTAAAACCCTCCCAATTTCTCCCTATAAGTAATAATCCTTTTCGCAAACCCGGGCCCTATCCCATTCAGCGCCACCCAAGCCGCCGAATCCGCGGTATTAATGTCAATAGCGTGTTGCCTCCTCCGGACTCCGGACTCCCTCCCTCCGGACTTATACCCTCCGGACTTATAATCCACCCACTTCCTTCGGACTCCGGACTCCCTCCCTCCGGACTTATAATCCACCCACTTCCTTCGGACTCCGGACTCTTTCCCTCCGGACTTCGGACTTATGGCCTTATAATTCGCCTCCCAAGCCACCGGATTAAAGTCCAGCTTTTCCTGCTCTTTACTATAGTATTCATTTCCTATATAATATAGTACATAGATCCCCATCAAAATAAAGAGAACAAAAATGCCTTTGATTTCGTCGTGGGTGTAGGCGAGGATGAAGCGGAGGTAGTACCTTAGTTTGGTTTTCATCAAAATAGGAGAGTAGAGATTATAGAGTAGAGAGAGGAGATTATAGATTACAGAGTAGAGCTAAAAGAGAGGTCATCTCTACTCTATACTCTCTTATCTCTAATCTCCTGAGGCAAGTTCAAATAAAATTCCCACAACCCCCTTGCATCCTAAAAAATTATCAGTACCTTTGCAGGCTATTTTAGGGTACAAGCCTTCGGGCCTATCCAAAAAGAAATGATTTCTGAAACACAATTCCTTTATCGTAGGGGAAGCGCAAAGGGGAATCATTTTTTCATCTACGAGGCATTTCAGCTTTAAATTGTGCCCAGAGGGCCATTTTTCATTTAATTTAAAACGTATAAAGCCTTGAGTAACATCACTGCCACCGGAAGACACAGCTTTGCAAAAAC
>JBIIGE010000119.1:0-3249 GCA_044236555.1 Aquirufa sp. | reverse complement strand
TGGAGGCTTGGTTACTATTTTGTGAACGTAATGGTATTCCTCTAACGAAGGAGGTATTTTACAAAGAGTTAAACGGTATGAATTCGAAGGATACCTTCGAATGGTTTTATAAAAAAGAGATGACCCGATCTGAGGTGGAGGTCTTAGAAGAGGAGAAAGAATTGCTTTACCGTGAGTTTTATGCGGAGCATCGCAAGCCGGCGAAAGGGTTGCTGACTTTTTTGCATGATTTACGTTCCAGAGGGATAAAAACTGCTTTAGCGACCTCTGCAGGTCCAGGCAACATTGATTTTATCGTGGATGGGCTTGGGATTCGGGATCAATTTGACGCGATTATAGGGGGTGCTGAGGTGACGAAAGGAAAGCCTGACCCAGAGATTTATGTAAAAGCAGCTGCCTTAGTCGGTGTCAGTCCTGCTGATTGTATTGTGATAGAGGATTCGCTGCAAGGTATTGCGTCAGGGCAAGCAGCGGGTGCTAAGGTAGTAGGGATAACAACGTCGCATACGGCGGATGAATTAGCTCATACCGATTTTTGTGCCCCTGATTTTACGGATTTATATGATCAACTAACGCATTTATGAAAAAATGGCTCGCATTTATTTTCTTGATTAGCTTCTCTACTTACGCACAAAAAGGGCGCTTTAAAATGGAGATGGTTCCTGGCAAAATGATTGAAGAATATACGCCGGAATATTTAGGGATGAAGCGTGATTTACCGGAGAATTATACGGAATCCATGCGAGCGATTTTAGCGCAAGCCGCCGCGATTAAACTAGATGCTGCGACGCAAACAAAAACAACAGCTACTATTGTATTGACCTATGAGACGTCTCCACCTGCAGATATTAAAGCCGTTTTTGATAAGGCTGCTGCTACTTGGTCGACGGTATTTGCATCGGATGTGCCGATTAATGTTTTGGTGAAATGGGCCTCACTTGCAACGAACGTTTTGGGAAGTGCGGGGACTACGGTGAATGTGCGCAATTTTGTGGGGGCGAATCGATTGAATACGTTTTATCCCGTTGCTTTAGCGGAGAAAATGGCACACAAGAATCTAAATGGAACAAATCCAGATATCGTAGCCACCTTTAATTCGGATTTTACGGGTTGGTACACGGGGACGGATGGAATTCCCTCGACTAGCCAGATAGATTTGTATTCAGTTGTGTTGCATGAAATAGGTCACGGCTTAGGGTTTATCGGTCAAGTGGGTGTGGATAATGGTAAAGCGGGTTATGGTTTTCCGGGCATTTTTGACCAGTTTATGGTAAACACGGCAAACCAAAAATTGATGGATACTGTGTTGTTTAAAAATCCATCGGTAGCATTATATGCAGAGCTGACTTCTAATAGCGCTAATTTATCAACTCCGTCCATTCTACGGGCAAACAACGAGCCGGCTAAATTATATACGCCATCGACCTTTTCTGCTGGTTCGAGTATTTACCACGTGGACCAAGTAAAGTATAAAGTAGGGGACCCAAATGCTTTGATGACCCCTCAGATAGCAAGAGGTGAGATTACCCGAGAAATTGGTCAAATTGTTACTAACGCATTTAAGGATTTTGGTTGGTATTCCTCTAACCTCATTGGGGAGGAATATACGGATACAGAGGACCAGACATTGGATAAAGTTTTTTCTGTGCAGGTATTTTCGGATACGCTTTGGGAAGAATCCTCTTTGCGATTAAACCTGGCTATTAATGCTACGGACTTTACTCCTATTTCTACTTTTACGAAGTCAGGGAACACCTACTCGTATACCTTGCCTAAGAGTGCGACACCTCGGAATATCAAGTATTACTGGTCTGCGGCGGAGAAGTCGGGTAAAAAATTCGTGACGCCAGCGGAGGCTCCATTGATTCCAGGAACGCGGTTTGGGAGCTTCTTCGAGTTCAATATTGCCCCAGATACGACGAAGCCCGAAGTCGTTTATGCCAATCCATTAAAGTATATTTTTACCTCTCAAACCCTCGTCCAGCTTCCTACCTTGTTAGCGGCTGACAATATTGGTATTGACACCATTTACATGGAATATTCCATAAATAATGGCGCTACGATTCGAAAAGGGTTTAGGAAAGTACCAGGATTGACGTTTAGCTATCAAAACAGTTTTGAGTTTGCCGCTGGATTATTAAAGTCAGGCGATATCATTAAATACAAGGTTATCGTAAAGGATAAGGCCAAAAACACTAATACCGTCACGCTCCCAGCAACTGGTTTCTATGAGTTCAGAGCCATCGGGTTGCAAACCGCGGTGAATTCGTATTTACAAAACTTTGATACGCCTCCTGCAACCGATTTCTATCTCAAGGGTTTCTCTTTTGATCAGCCACTTGGTTTCTCCTCGATTGGATTGCATTCCGCCCATCCCTATGAAGACGGGAATGAGGAATCCTATAATGGCGCTGGCGGATCTGATAAGTTTACGAATAATGATGCCATTTTGTTAAAACCTATTATTGTTAAAGCAGATACCGCTAAACTCGTTTTTGATGAGGTTGTATTAGTAGAACCAGGCGAAGCAGGGGCACCGTATTTAAATGCGAACGGTACCGTGAATCGTAGTTTCTATGATTATGTAACGGTACAAGCCTCTAATGATGCCGGTAGAAATTGGTTTGATTTTATCGATGGTTGGGATTCTAATTCCGCTAGTACTTGGCTAGGGGTGTATAATTCAAGTACCGATGCGGCTGGTAATTCAAAGGCTGCAGGAACGTCCGTTTTATTTAAAAAGCGCGAGATTAATATGTTGTCGTCTGGAAAATTCAAAACGGGGGATCAACTGATTATTCGATTTAGATTGCATGCAGATGTAGGAGCGCACGGCTGGGGATGGGCGATTGATAATTTGAATATTCAAGGGGCTGTGGCTCCACCACCACCACCTCCATTAATTCTTGCGTCAGAACCTTTATTTACGCTATTGCCAGAGTTACGGGTTTCACCTAATCCGTCATCGCGCTTTGTGCGGTTACAATTAGCTTTAAACTCTCCGTTTAGTTCCCAAGTTAGTGCCTCGGATGAAGAAGTCCGCGTGGGAATTGTAGGAGCAGCAGGACAGTGGGTTCAACAAGAGAATGTGCTAGTGAAAGGAGGCTATTTAGACAAGCAACTAGATGTCTCTTCGCTCACAGCTGGAGTTTATTATGTTCAGGTGAACACGAATAGAAATGTATATACCAAGCGAATTATTGTGGTTCGCTAAGGCCTAGCAAAGCTTTTTAGTTATCTTTGCAGACT
>JBIIGE010000118.1:0-3268 GCA_044236555.1 Aquirufa sp. | reverse complement strand
GAATATTAGACAACTGTTATTAGCGGCTCCATTAGGCCAAAAACGCGTATTAGCCCTCGATCCTGGATTCAGAACGGGCTGCAAAGTCGTCTGTTTAGACGAACAAGGCACCTTATTAGCAAATACGGCCGTCTATCCTCATACCGGACCGGGGCAAGCCTCAGAAGCTGCTCACACCATCCAAGACTGGGTGAAGAAATACAAAGTGCAAGCCATCGCTATTGGAAACGGTACAGCGGGACGTGAAACGGAATCCTTTGTACGCGCTTTGAAACTCGAAGGCATCACAATTATTATGGTCAATGAAAGCGGGGCATCCATTTATTCCGCTTCTGAAGCGGCACGCGAGGAGTTCCCTGACAAAGATGTGACTGTCCGTGGGGCTGTTTCGATTGGACGCCGCTTGATGGATCCTTTGGCAGAACTGGTAAAAATCGACCCTAAATCTATCGGTGTGGGACAATACCAGCATGATGTAGACCAAAAGAAACTCCAAGCCTCTCTCGACGACACCGTCATCTCCTGTGTAAACTCGGTAGGTGTTGAGTTGAATACGGCCTCTAAACAGATTCTATCCTACGTTTCTGGCCTAGGTCCTCAATTAGCCCAAAACATCATCGACTACCGCACCAAGAACGGCCCCTTCGTCAAGCGTTCTGATTTAAAAAAGGTTACTCGTTTAGGCGAAAAGGCTTTCGAACAAGCAGCAGCCTTCTTGCGCATACGCAATGCAAAGAACCCGTTGGACGCCAGTGCAGTTCACCCGGAACGCTACGATATCGTCGAAAAGATGGCAAAAGACCTAAACTGCAAAGTAGCTGACCTGCTTTCTAACGAATCATTACGCAAACAAATTCGCTTAAGTCAATATGTGAGTACTGAAGTCGGAATGCCTACATTGACAGATATCATGGAGGAATTAGCGAAACCAGGGCGTGATCCTCGTGAGCAATTCGAGGCGTTTGAATTCACGGAGGGTGTTAATGAAATCAAGGACTTACGCGTAGGAATGGTGCTTCCTGGTATTGTGACAAATATTACCAATTTTGGCGCTTTCGTAGACATCGGTGTTCACCAAGATGGTTTAGTGCACGTGAGTCAATTAGCCGATAAGTTTGTAAGAGACCCGAACGAAGTGGTGAAGGTGGCACAGAAAGTGCAAGTTCGAGTGACGGAGGTGGATGAGGTAAGGAAGCGGATTGCGTTGAGTATGAAAAAGTAGAGTAGAGAGAGGAGAGTAAAGAGTAGAGATAATAGAAACAACATCTATACTCTATACTCTCTACTCTATAATCTCTAATCTAAATTTCTACTCTACTTTCTTCTTACAGCAATTCGGCAATTTCGCATAATCCTTAGCAACTGCCTTTACCTCATCTGCATCATAACCTGATTCCGAGATAACTTTCTTGATTCCAGCTGCATCGATTTTTGCTGCATCAAACTCCACAGTTATAACCTTATCATCTAGATTCAAATCAGATTTAGCCACGCCTTTCGTCAGAGCTAAATTCTTTTCAATGCGCTCTTTGCACATTTCGCAAATGGCAGAGGTTTTAATTTTTACGGTTTCTTTAGGGCCTGCTAGCGCTAAAAAAGGCAAAATCAATAGAAATAGTAATTTTTTCATTGGTTTATTTTTTTACGAGTTTTAAATCCATGGTACAAGCAGGGCATTTACCCTTTTTTGAATACGTCTTTTTGCCTTCACATTTCATAGGGCAAGCATATTCTTCTTTTTTGTTCTCTTTCGCGGCTTTTTGAGTCGCTTGAGATGTGGACGCGAAGGCCCCAAACATGCCCATCACAAGGGCCGAAACTAAGATGTACTTTTTCATATTAATTGATTTTATAACGTATTCCCGTGTAAACCATGGTACCTACAATAGGCCCCCAAACCATCGAAGCATCAAAACCCAAGGCAAATGGATCTTTAGCTACATAGATAGGGTTCTTTTGCGTAAAATTAAAAAGATTTTCTACTCCTACATACAATTCCCATTTTTTAAATTGTCGGGTCACTTGGCCGTAAACTGTGGAAAACGGAGGTGCCGTTACCTCTTGAATAGGGCCCGTGTGCAAATGGGATAATTTATGGTCAGGTATCCTTCGAGAACCATTCCATTGCCAGGTTAAATCATATTTCCAAATTTCATAGGGAGTTGAATACGCTAAATTAACTAAAACGCGATCCTTGTTAAGGAAGGGCTTTGAAAGACGAATTAAATCACCACCCGCGTGTATATAATCTGCCTGCACATCTTGGTAGCGATAAGCTACTTTCATTTCAAAGCGTTTGAATGGACTGTAATTAAACTCTCCCTGCAAACTGGTGGAATAGGATACTCCAGGCATTGAATACATTCTCAGCTTACTACCAGCTTCCATATCCACCATCCATTGCTGGGTAAAATCGGTTTGAAAAGCATCTAACACTAGATTCGCCTTTCGAGATCCAATGTTCATATTTTTCGTCAGTGTAATTCCATAATTCCAGGAAACCTCCAGCGGATTTAAATCCCCTATTAACGTTAAGGCTCGATTATTTATCAGAAAACCCATATTTTCTGCCAAAGGATTCACCCGTCTCCACCCCTTTCCAGCGGACAAACGGACAATCCAATCTGGTGCTACATCCCATTTTACATGTAATCGTGGTACCCATTGGGTGCCTAATTGGTTGTGAAAGTCGACTCTTTGGCCTAAAACCATCGTCAACTTATTGGGAATTGTCCAAGTATATTCTCCATAAATACCGGGCACTATCTCCGTTCTAGCAAAGGCCGAATCGAGGTAAGATTCCTGGTAGGAATCGAGCAAAAAACTAGCCCCTGTCTTGATGGTGTGATTCGTGTTATCGATAATGGATTGAAAGATCAAATTACCATAGATACTTTGCTCGCGACCTTGGTATTTTTTGACTGAAAAATAAGAGTCGTTCACATGATTAGCCGTGCTCAAAATAAGAGCTAAACCCTGATAAGGCTTTTCGGGATACAGGCGTGCAATTTTAGCGAATGTTTCCAAACGCTCCGTCTTGCTTCCGAAACCATAGATTTTATACCGATCAGAATTCGATTCGATGCCGTTCTGGCCCCCTAAACGATCTTCCATTAGGTAATTAGCCCCCCATTGAATCACCCAGCGATCCGTCGCGTATTTCCAACGATTTAATACATTCACTAAATTAAATAAAGGTAAATCCAGAAATCCATCCTTATTCCCGTCTAAACGCGATACCTGCTGTGAATAATGGGTAAATACACCC
>JBIIGE010000117.1:0-3269 GCA_044236555.1 Aquirufa sp. | reverse complement strand
TGCACAATAACTATTATTTTTTGCGGATTTTATCAGGTCAATTACGTCAGATATTGATGTATGCGCGCTTAAAGCAGTGTTTTTCGCAAGATAAGGATGAGTTAGTTTTGGGTTTTGAACGCCAAAACGGCGATGATTTCTACATCAAATGCTCCCTCGGTCCTCAGTTTTCCAGCTTGCAATTCCCCGATACATTCCACCGTGCTGGCCGAAACTCCATCGATCTTTTCTCTGATTTACTCTTGGCTGAAGTTCAGGAGGTGGAGATGTATGAAAATGAGCGGGCCTTCGGTATTCATTTTTTGGGCAATTATGTACTCGTTTTTAAGCTTTTTGGGAATCGGGCTAACTTAATTTTATACCGGGATGGGGAATATGATTCTCAGTTCCAAAAACGCCTCAAGAAAGACGACGAGCTAGCTTTAAATGCCATATCTCGTTCCATAGACCAAAGTTTCGAAGCCTTTCAGGTGGCAGATGGGGAATATTTTCCTTTATTTCCTACGTTAGGAAAAGAAGGTCAGGCTTGGCTTGCCGCCCAAGGATATGAAAATTTGAACTTGAAAGACCGTTGGGCATTATTGCAAAAAATGCTAGAAATTCTCGATAAAGGGCATTTTTATGTGGTTAAGACGCCTAAAGGAATAGGATTTACTTTATTCCCACATTCAGAGGAATCTCTTTTTGAAACGTCAGATCCCATTGCAGCTCTGAATCAGTTTTATGTACTGCATTATTCGGTAGGGGAGTTCACCAGGGAGAAAAGACAGGTAATGGATGGTTTGGAAAGAAATCTAGTTAAGTCCCAATTGTATTTACAGGAATTAGAGAAACAGAAGGTCATTCGAGAGACGAATGTGCCATTCGAAGAGATTGGGAACATTTTGATGGCTTATTTACACTTAATTCCAGAGGGAGAGAGCAAGGTTGAATTAGAAGATTTTTACCGAAATCAGCCCATTACGATTAAGTTAAATTCCATCCTTAGTCCTGCCGCAAATGCGGAGAATTATTACCGAAAGGCGAAGAATTTCTCCAAAGAATTAGCGCACTGGGAGGAAAACATTGCCCGTAAGCAGCAAGAAATCGAAGAAATCAAAGCTAAATTAATCGCTTTAGAATCCGTCGAAACCAGAAAAGGTTTGAAGCCCTTTTTAGCTATCGCCTTATCGAAAAATACTACGGAGGAATTACCTTTTAAGCAGTTTGAGATAGAGGGTTGGGTGATTTGGGTAGGAAAAAATGCGAAGAATAATGATCTTCTAACGTTGAAATATGCCAAAAAGCAGGATATCTGGTTACACGCTCGAGATGTTTCCGGCTCTCACGTGATAGTTCGGAATCCACAAAACAAAACCGTTCCTGCTTTTGTCATTGAAAAGGCAGCCAGCCTAGCTGCTTATTTCTCTAAAAGACAGACAGAATCCCTTTGTCCCGTGGTAGTGACTTCTAAAAAGTATGTGCGTAAAACGAAGGATCTATTACCTGGAATGGTCATTGTAGATCGTGAGGAAGAGGTGGTTTTAGTGAAACCCGAGCTTTGGGATTAGTACAATTCCGATAAAAATCTTAATTTAGACAATTAAAGACCAAATTAACTACAAAACTCTATGCAATCAAACGGTTTACAAACACTCGATTACCTCGTTTTTCTCTTTTATTTCGTGGTAGTAGCTGGGTACGGCTATTGGATTTACAACAAGAAAAAATCTGAACTTTCTGACTCAAATGATTTCTTTTTAGCAGAAGGTTCTCTTACTTGGTGGGCAATCGGTGCGTCACTAATTGCGTCTAACATCTCTGCAGAGCAATTTATTGGTATGTCAGGTAATGGTTTCAGACTCGGTTTAGCCATTGCAACTTACGAATGGATGGCTGCGGCGACCTTATTAATAGTGGCGATTTTCTTCATGCCTATCTATTTGAAGAACAAAATCTTCACCATGCCTCAATTCTTATCGCAACGTTACTCTCCTACAGTGAGTTTAATTATGGCCGTTTTCTGGCTAATGTTGTACGTAGCGGTGAATTTGACCTCTATTTTGTATTTAGGAGCCCTAGCGGTAACTACTATTTCAGGTATTGACTTCACGGTTTGTATGATTGGAATGTCCGTATTTGCAGTAATTATCACCCTAGGTGGTATGAAAGTAATTGGATATACGGATGTTATTCAAGTGTTCTTCTTGATTTTAGGAGGTCTTGCTACGACCTATTTGGCATTACAAATGGTCTCTGATCATTTCGGTGGTGAAGGTATGATGAGCGGATTAAATCATTTGATGACCAAAGCACCTGAACATTTCCACATGATTTTGAATAAGGATAACGTGAATTATCCGTCTCTACCAGGTCTTACCGTGTTAATCGGAGGTATGTGGATTATTAATTTGAACTATTGGGGATGTAATCAATACATCACTCAACGTGCGTTAGGTGCAGATCTTCCTACCGCTCGTAACGGTATCTTGTTCGCTGCTTTCTTGAAAATGTTGATGCCTATTATCGTGGTTTTGCCAGGTATAGCGGCGTATTTATTGCACAAGGACGGTATGTTCCAGCAGGAGATGTTGAAAGACGGTGTAATCAACCAAGATAGTGCTTATCCAGTGTTATTGAACTTGTTGCCAGCTGGTTTGAAAGGCCTTTCTTTTGCGGCATTAACGGCTGCAGTCGTGGCTTCGATGGCAGGTAAAGCAAACTCTATTTCAACGATTTTTACGTTAGACATCTACAAAAAATACATCAATACAGGTGCTTCCGAGAAGCAATTAGTTTCAATCGGGCGAATAGCGGTTGTAGCTTCCATGGTGTTAGCCATTGCGATTGCACCATTTATGGGTATCGACAAAAAAGGTGGTTTTGAATTCATTCAAGAGTATACAGGATATGTTTCTCCAGGTATATTTGCCTTGTTTATTCTAGGTTTCTTCTGGAAAAGAACTACGTCCAATGCAGCATTATTTGCCTTAATTGGCGGGGTTACCTTCTCGATTTTGTCGAAATACATTCCTACTTGGACAGGCGTGAATGATTGTATCTTTTATACTGCATTCCTAGATGGCGATGTGTACATGATTCCATTCATGGACCGCATGGGTTGGGTATTCATCTTCTGCGTGGTTTCTATGGTAATTATCTCCCTAGCTGATCCGGAGAGCAAGAACAATCCGAAAGGTTTAGAGATTGATGCCAAAATGTTCAAGTTAGAGCCGTCCTTCATTTTAGGAACGGTTGTGGTGGTGATGAGTTTAATTGCTCTTTACACG